>JAYXVG010000013.1:0-20484 GCA_036021875.1 Thermoplasmatota archaeon
GATCCCAAACTATCAAACCGTTACTAGAATAATCATCACTAGCGTTTGTAGTGTCAACAACATCAGATGAGTTTAACACTGCAGTGGCTTGTCCATTTGCATCTGTTGTCGGATTTAGTAATGTTGAATCCATTTCATATCTTAATTGGAGGTTAGTATTCGGTTGCGCTCCTGCTGGCCCACTATAATCGATAAAAATAGTCTGCTCGGCGTTTGGTAATGTTGCGACGGCTTGCGGAGTAATGTCAATTACCACATCTCTTGTGCCGGGATTTGAATTAGCGTTCACACCGCTAGACCCAGCGGGTTCGTATTGTTTCAGTAACCAATCAATGGTGAATCCAGCTGCATTACTGACTCTCATCCATGAGTTATATCTCACATCTGGACAATACCAGTTGAATCCTTGACTGACTCCTGATACATTCCACTCGTTTACTTTGTAAGAGTCATCGCATCCTGAATAACCGATATTGTTACCATCTTCTGTTGGTATCCCATTTTCAGTAACTTGCCAACTGTTATTTTCTGGCCCTGCTGTATCAAATTCAGATGGGTCAAAATAATCAGAAGATCCGCTTACTGAGGTAGATGCAAAGAATTCCATATACCACTGATCACCAGTCCTAAGTGGGAAATCATACTTTTCTTTTGGCGGATTGTAAGATGTATCAAAAGAAATTACCGCTACGTCTTGTTCCAAGAAACCGAAATTAAACGGTCGAAACTTAACATCGAGCGTGAATTCTGAGTTGATGACTGCCATGTCTCGAACCCTGATGATATCCTCTCCGGTGTAGCCGATGTTCAATCGTCCGGTAACAGATTCTAGGGTTGCACCACTATTACCAGAGGTAAAAGAGCCAGAAATTTCCATTTTGTAAGCGAGAGTTTGAACGTTATTGACATTGATGAAGAAAACATCAGTCACCTCGTAAACGGTATCTCCTGTGAGGGTGTTCAATGAAGCTGACACATTTGCTTGTTGAATTAGCCGCTGTACGTCGAATTGTGTTTCATAGGTATAACGGTCGCCAATGCGCCATGATGGGACATCTGGCCACCCGTTCAGGGTATTTGATTCGCTTACATTGAACTCAGTTAATTGAACATCATCATCATTTCCGCTTGAATTGCTTAGCGGTGCTATGAGCATTGTCAAAATCAAAAATACAGCCAAACTCTGCTGCTTTAACATGGTCACCCGATGCAGTCCTATTACTTGAGAGACTCGATTTGGAGTCTACTTTTGTGACTTCAACCATTCATGCCCGTAATAGTTCCATTGTTCCATAGTCCAGCCATCAGGCAGTCCACTTGGGGGTAGTTTCGGCCCGGCAAGTAGTTCATCGATTGATATATCATCACCATTGTTGATATCGGGCGGCAGCTGTAGGGCTTGCTCAAAAACAAATCCTGGTGGAGGCGTGGCTGGTTTGCGATGTTGCGAATCTAATTTGTTATCGGAGTCAAATGCGGAATCTAACTCATCTTGTTCCCAGGTTTTTACTTTGGCAGCATTACTGCGGCGTCTACCTAGCAATACCAGCAACAATATAACCACCAAAGCCATGCCTACCTGAGCAATCGGGTTGGCGTCTTCTCCGATGAAGAGTGCCCCAGCATCTTCGATAATTGTCCGATCTGCTGGACCAATATTAATGACTAATTCTTTGGACCCAGGTTTCTCAGGATTTTCATCCCACACAATTGCCTTGACGGTAACTTTTCCTTCCTGTTTGAATATATGCTCAACTCGGGCACCGACCAAATCTGCATCGTTATCTTTGATGCCGTCTCCGTTGCTGTCGAAACTGATGTCTGTGTCCCAAACATAATTCAATCCCGTTATGTCATTCAACGAATCAATAGTCGAACGAGCATCTAATACACACTTCTGATAGGCTCTACATTCAACTGAATTAACTCGAACCATTGGTGGTATATTGACAACATTAACCACTACAACTTCACTTGTCGTAGCTCCATCATCATCCGTGACGTGGTAAACCACGGTGTGTGAACCACTACGATTCCAAGCATAAGTAAACACGTCACCAACAATATCACAATCGTCGCTGGCGCCTCCCTGATTATCGCTATCTATTCCGGGGTCTACATCCCAGCATTTGTTCAATGATGCCAAGTCACTGGGTGTATCGGTTGAATTTCCAGTGATAGTGATTGATTGACCCTCAGCAATTGGTAGAATAGAATCTAGCGGTTGTACTACTGGTGGGACATTGCGTATGTTTACCCAACGTTCATTCGTTGTGCTTGTAGCACCATCGTCGTCTGTAACATCTAGTCTAATTGTGTGTAAACCAGAAGTTTGCCAACTCATCTCAAATTCTGTAACTCTTCCCTCCAGGAAGTATATCATATTCGGTTGGCGGTTATCAGGCCACCATGTGTGATCTAGAGCATCAATATCGTCAACCGAATCTTCTGCTTGACCCTTGATTGAAACTATCTGATCTTCATCTAGCTGCCATATTTGCTGCTCATCGGCTTCAATAATGCTTCCATCTTGGTAGAGATTGATGATTGTGCTGTGGGGTGCAATGTTAGTAAAAAGAATATCAATGAATGCTTCAGTCTGAGCTAAATCATCGTCAACACCGACTGCTTTGAAGGTATGATAGCCTTCTGTTGGTGCCGTGGTTGTGCAGGTTTTCGTGTAATATCCTTCCATGCATTGAGCATCGGGCCAGAACACATCAACAACTCCGGGAAAAACATCCTCTGAGTCGGTATCATTTGCAAATGCATAGAGAGTTATTGGATGTTCAACTCTAGCTTCCGTGCGCATACTCCTAATCTCTAGTAACGGCGCACGATTGGTTATGTTTGCATACATTATCTCTTGAACTTCATCACGTTCTTCATCAACAACTGTCACTAGTATCGGGTAATCTCCATCATCAATCCACGTCCAGTTTGTCTGGCAACTCAAACTAACGACTTCAATGTAGGCCCATGAACGAGTTCCATCATCATAAGGTATGTCGAAGATACAGGACACATCTCCACCATCCTCATCAAAACTGGAACTTGCATTGATGAATACTTCTACTTTGGTCTCTGCGGTTACGTGATTAATTTCAGGGGTGGGCAGCCTTCCTACAAAGAGATCAATTATGGCAAAGTCGTTGTTTGGATTTGCATCAGCAGAGTTTACTTCATCGGGATCCGATTCCCACGAAATTGGTATGCTACCTATCGGCTGGTTTTCTGGAACATTCCAGGTAAAATTTGTTCGATATATTTCGTAGGTTGACAATGAAGGTACTGGGAGATTGAAATCATTACCTGTAGGTGGATAAATCCGTAAATCAGTCGGTATGCTGTCAGTAATGCCGTTATTTTGTATCGATACCTCAATAATCAGTTCGTCCCCTGGCAGAACATTATATCCAGAAAGAGTATTCAATTGTTTAAACACTCCATCCCGAATTCTTGTGATTGTCGCTCGCTCAGCATCCGCAAATAGGTCAAGGACCACCAGATCTTCATCCAGTGTGATTGTCTTAGCACCGACTAAGCCACCGGTGTTTGCTCTGGCCACTAGTCCGTGACTTGCCCAATCATTTGATGTGGTAGATCCATCCTCATTATTTCCGATATTGATGACAGTCCAAGCGCTACCGTTAGCAGCAGTAGTCAATGTTTGGACTTCTCCAGTTGCTTCATGACGAAGTTCTAGGGATATACCATTGGTATTGGAAAAACATCCGGCTGCCGAACTACCATTTACCCAAACTTCAATCGGTGTGTCGAGTGCAGTCACATCACTTATGGTATCAATTACTAAACAATCATCTCTTATTCCTGGATTGTTGTATATGTTGACACCAGTAGAATCTTTAGGCATATACTCTTTCAAACGGAAGTCAATAGTCAAACCAACGTCTTCTTCAGTGTGTTTCCAAGCGAAGTTTCTTGCTTCTGGGCAATACCAAGTATAACCAGACTCTTCACCATCAGAATTGAAAGATGTAATCTCGTATGATTCATCACAACCTCCGTAGTTGATAGTCTGGCCAAATTCATTTGTTGGTGAACCGACGTTAGTTACCTCATAAGTTGAGGTGTTAGTATCTGATGTTGGTGGGGGAAATGGGGTGATATAATCGCTAGAACCGGACCACTGCGATGTTGATGTAATGGTGGTAGTCCATCTGTCGCCATCCCTGAGAGGGAAATCATAATTTTCGCTTGGTGGCGAGTAGGTATTGGAAATCGTAATATCCCCTACAGTTTGCTTGAGGAAACTGATACCGCTAGGGGTGAATTCAATGAAAAGGTCCAGATCGCTACTAAGCGAGGCTAAATCACTAACTCGCAACACTTCAGTTTGAGTGAATTCAATCTCAGCAGTCCCAGTGAAACTGTCTAGTGATACTCCAGATTTATCAAAGTTAGCAGTAGTTCTAACGGTATAAACCAATGTAGGGATTCCGTTGACGTTTCGCTCTGTAATCGATAATACCTCTGTTATTGAATCACCGTTGATTTCTCCAACGTTGGCTTCTACTCCAGAATCTATAACTAGCTGAGTTGGGTCAAAAGTCCCGGCGTATTTCCACTTGTCACCAACACGCCACACAGGTACATCGGGTACAGTAACGCCCGATTTTTGCTCCCCGTCCATTATGTGTGATTCTTTGAGAACGGACTCGTTATCATAGTTTACAGCAGTCGATAAGAGCATGATTACTATCAAAGCCAGGGCTTTGAGATGCCTGTTGGCACTGCTCCGCATGCTGTCAGCACGCTACACATAGGCAATGAACACTTCTCCTCTCATTCGAGGTTGGAATTAGATGTTCACAATAGGTCTGCTAATTCGTCTTTGATGATTTCTACTGCTTCTAAAATCTCATCTTTGTGACGGGCACCGGTAATAACCATCTTACCGCTTCCGAAAATAAGGCAGACAACCTTCGGGTAATCTAATCGGTAAATCAAACCTGGAAATTGTTCAGGCTCATACTCAACTTTGTCGAAAGGAAGGTGGAAGGTTAGGTTGTTCAGATTCAACTTCCTTGGCACTCCTGCAAGTGGCTCACCAGTGAATTTGTCGTTCCCGTCGTAGTCTTCAGGGTAATGTAAAGCATAGGTTGCGACCATGTTTTGGACTTCAATCTCAACATCGGCTAGGTCCCATGTTTTTATGCCTGCGCCACGCAGATCAGCAATCATTCGGTCAATACCGGTGTGGATGTTATCTTCATCTTTGCCGCCGGTGCACACTGCCCTACCAGAGCGGAACATCAGTATTGCCAGTTTTGGATCTGTTACTCGATAGACCACACCAGGAAATTGCTCTGGCTCATACTCACAATTCAATTGAATTGCAATATCTGGTAAATCAAGTTCTTCTGCGACTCTTGTGCTAGCGACTACATTTACTACAGTCAAACGTTCTTCATCAGTTGTCATGTTTAAAAGCCACTTATAAGAGGTATATAAATGACCGCTTTTCCCTTTAGCAATGGACGTTTGCGCAGTGTCACGTTTTTGTCCAAATTGTCGTTATGTCATTGGATTCTACAGTCAGACCAGAACTGCCTAATTTTGATATAAAAGTTCTGCCACCTGCAAGTTCTATTGCATCGCTGGTTAACTTTGGGTTTCTCGTTAATGCAACCATACATCCACCGCCACCAGCACCCGTCAACTTGACTCCTAAGCTAGATGGGGTAGCTGCTTTGATTAGCGCATCTAACTCGGGGCTAGAAACGCCAATGCTCCTCAGCATCAGCTGATTTTCACTCATTGTGCGCCCAACCGCCTCGTAATCTCCAGCAATAAGGGCGTGAATTCCCCGTCGTGCAATCTTACCAATTGTTTCAATCTCTCCCATTTTTTCTGGATTTTTTATAAGTAAATCTGCAACTTTTTCGACCTGTTTACCGGTCGGAGCGTGAACTCCAGTATTACCGATGACTAGATACACATCATCGGTTTGTTGTCCAATTTCTAGTCCATGGATATGCCAAGTTACCTCACCCTCTGGAGTAACTAAATTTCTCGCATAGAAGTAGTCAATTTTTTCTTCTATTTTGTCTGAAATAACAATAACGCCGCCGTGAGAGCAAGTTGACGAATCCATCGGCGAAGCCCGACCATTTTGTGCTGCTGCTTCAACTGCGTGTGCTAATATGGCGTTTTCATCGGAATCAAGGCATGCCTCACCGGTTAGGTGATGCAATTCAGCAACATCACTACCGGTGAAAAATCCTAATTCAGCGTCATATGCACTGGTCTGAATTATTTTTGAACTAAAACCTTCAGCCCAGTGGTCTGGGTGGTTACTACCTGATGTCGTGACCCATCTGCCACGTGCAATCCTAAGGGCTCCAGCAAGCGCCACAGATAGAGCTGCTGATGACCCCAGTCCTGAAGATCGAGGAATGTTTCCCTCTATGTGAATTGAGAGTGCCGGTGCACCAAGTTCACCCGGCCAAAGTTTCTTTATCAGACCGCTGATATGTGGATTACGAGACATGTTTAATTCCTTACCATCCAACAACCACAGACCGGTTTGCGAGGCCTGAAGCTTGACCGATATTCGTTGATCAATAGCAACGGCAACGGCAGGATGGCCGTAAACGACTGCATGCTCGCCAAACAGGATACATTTACCAGGAGCACTGACGGTTATTTTTACCATTGGAATCATCTCAATTGACTGCTTATGTTTATGGCTCATCGAGTAGTTTTATTTGTGCTTTGATACGGTGACTTCAATAGATGCCTAATATTGGGGGTTAATAGCACCGGGGGTAGGCAATCATGGAGCACCCACTATTGATGGATTATGGCCCAATTCCCGGTTGGGTAATACTCGGTATCATTGGAGCAATTTCGATATCATTCTTCACTTACCAAGTATGGAAAGCAACCCGCTTGGTGATGATTGGCAAGCCAGACTATAGGTTTGACAACTGGCCAACAAGAATCAAGGAAGTAGCCACTGGCTGGTTAGGACAAAAGAAAGTACTGGAGGATAAAATAGCCGGTGGTATACATGTGCTGATGTTTTGGGGCTTCTTGATGCTATCGACAGACATGTTTGACCTAGCAACAGCAAACTGGTTCTCTCACAGTTTTTTGCCAGAGGTGGTAAAAGGTCCGTGGAATTTGATGGTTGAAACTGGTTATACAATCGCATTGGTTGGTTGTGTTGCAGCCCTTACTCGCAGAGTTGTATTTACTCCAGAGAAACTGAAAGGGAAATCCCAAGTTGAGGGTAATTTCATCTTGCTACTGATTATGACCATTACCCTAACCTCATTCTTTGTTGAAGCCGGAGAAGACGGAGTGTCGTCAACTTACGAGCCAATTGGTGCCTGGGTCGCAGACACCATTGTTCCATCTACCTCAGTAGTCGTTGGTGCATATTGGGCACACATGTTAGCAATTGCAACCTTCTTATTCCTCATACCTCTTTCCAAACATATGCATTTGGTGATGGCACTTCCTAACGCATTCTTCCATGATATGCGGCCCATGGCAACAATGGAGCCAATGCAAGTCGATGAAAATGGCAAAGCAGTGTCATTGGATGATCTCGATGTCGAGACATTTGGAACTGCCAACTACACAGATTTGACTTGGCGCAGTCTGATTGATGGTTGGGCGTGCACATCCTGTGCTAGATGCCAAGATGTTTGCCCTGCTTACGCTTCAGGCAAAGCGCTGAATCCAATGCAAATTATCCATGACGTAAGGAACTATGCTAATGATAACTACACCGTTTTGATGGAGGGCGAGACCCCCGAACAAGATATTATTGCCAAGTTTGGCGAAGAATCAATCTGGGCGTGTACCACCTGCCATGCCTGCGTTGAAGCGTGTCCAATCTATATCGATCACGTGCCAAAGTTAACTGATGCTAGGCGACATTTAATGATGGAAAGGATGGAATTTGATGAGAAGGTCGAAGATACGGTAATGCCTTTGATGGCAACCATAGAAAACTTGGAATCTGACTCCAATCCATACGGCCTACCCTCACACGAGCGAGGCGACTGGGCAGCTGACTTAGATGTCAAGGTTGCAGAACCAGCTGAGTACATCTATTTCGCAGGGTGTGCAGCATCATTTGACGAGCGCAATAAAAAGGTAGCTAGAGACACTATCAGCATTATGAAAGAAGCGGGACTAGATGTCGGCATCTTGGGCATGCAGGAGGGCTGTAGCGGCGATGCAGCCCGCCGAGCGGGGAATGAGTATTTGTTCCAAATGTTAGCAGAAACCAACCTAGCAACCTTTGAAGAAGTAGGGGTCAAGAAAATCGTCGCCTCATGTCCACATTGCTTCCACACGCTCGGGAAAGAGTACAAAGATTATGGGGGAGAAGACATCGAGGTAATGCACCACTCTCAACTAATAGACCATCTGCAGACCGAAGGAAAGTTGCCTAAGCCCGAGCATGACGGCTCTGTTACTTATCACGACCCTTGTTATCTTGGCAGAATCGGTGGTGAACTTGAGGCCCCTAGAAACGCCATCGGCGGTGTCGACATTGAAACAGAGCGAACTGGCAAAAACTCATTCTGCTGTGGCGCAGGAGGCGCTCAAATGTGGATGGAGGAACATGTCGATGAGGGGTACGATCGTGTAAACATCATCCGCTCGAAGGAACTAGCAAAAACCGGTGCTGACACTGTAGCAGTTGGCTGTCCATTCTGCTCGACAATGATAACTGATGGTCTATCAGCCATCGGTTCAGAGATGGAAGTCAAAGACATTGCAGAGATTGTATGGGAGCAGCTCAAAGCCAACGACGCAGCAATAGAGGCTAAGAAAACAGAATCGCAAGAAGCCGTTGAAGCTTGATTGACATGCGATTACTAGTAGTCGATTTATTGGCTGAAAGAAAAGCGTTTGGTAAAGAGGGTGTGAGGGAAATAATCTCTCATTTTGATGACCCGGAGGTATTTCTCTGGTCGCCCCATACTAATGAGAGAACCGAATACGGTTTTGGGACGGTGGTTGAAGGTCCAGTTGACTGTGATTTTATTGCGATAACAGGCTCTCGGAGGAATGTTTCTTCTTGGGAGGTGTGGATGGATGATGTCGCAGAACTCATTCGCACCTCCAAAGTGCCGATAATCGGCATTTGCTTTGGCCATCAAATAATCGCCGCAGCTCTTGGAGGACGGGTTGAGAGAGCACCTGAAGGCAGTCATTTTGTTGCAGAAGTCAACTATACTGACGGAAGGGCAGTAAATGCGGTATTTACTCACCAAGACCACGTAGTTGACTCTGGTCAATTGGAGGTAATAGCTTCGGCTGAACATTGCCTGATAGCTGCCTGCCAACATCCAACGCGACCAATCAGAACCGTTCAGTATCATCCCGAGGCAACGTCCAGAATCTTATCCGAGGCAATCAGGTTGGGTGATATGACTACCGAGGAAGCTGAGGTGTTTGATATGACAAAGCAAATCATCAATGTAAAAGAATCACTCCTCGACTGATCCTGAAAGAGACAGAAAATCTTGCTCGAATGAATAAAGGCAAAGAATGAGTCCGACAAATAAAGCATACTCAGCATATGCTGCAACATCGATAGCATCTTGAATACTATCAAGAGTAAATATGGTATCATCTTCCAAACCATATTCGTCTAAGTCGCTTACGGCTTTCACAACTGCTTGGTTCATGATAAAATATGATGCAGCTGAGACAATAATACTCAGCCGGCGTATTTGTTTACCTCGAGGGTTGGCCGAAGGAATTGCGAAGTGCGAAATAACAGCCCATACCATTCCCACCTGAAAGACCATAGATGCGGTGATGATGTGCATGATTAGGTGATCATACATATTAGCAAATGACATGACAAATAGATTGCTCCCAGTAAACAAACCACAGATTAACGAAACCGTTAGTAGTTTACTTGGTTTCACTTTACGATACTCTTTCCACATGCGGTAGGCAAATAACATCTGAACTAATCCAGATATTGCCAAACCTACAGTAAAGATCCAGCGCTCCAATCCAGGAAAATCAGCCTCTGAGATAAAGAACGGGAAATCGCGTGAATTACCTACCACCATGTGAATTAACATAGATGCAGGGACTACTATTGACGGCAGTAACCAACTCGTGCGAATAATTACTTTGTCAGCGAGAAACATTCTGCCAATCCTTACCCCTCCATGTATCTCTGGCACTGCAACACCTATTACTCCGAGCCGGTTAATATCTATAACATTCAAGTGTAATGGCATACACCGCTTGGTGTTTGATATGCCTCTACGAGTACATGACACTCGGCGACGAGAAAAAGTTCCGTTCCAAACTTTGGAGCCCGGCAAAGTCTCAATGTATGTTTGTGGCGTTACAGTCTACGATAATTGTCATTTAGGACATGCGCGATGTTATCTATCATTTGATTTAATTCACAGGTGGCTAGAATCGTCCGGGTTTGATGTCCACTATGTGCAAAATTTTACTGATATTGATGACAAAATTATCAAGCGAGCAAACGAAACTGGTGAGGACTGGAGAAAGTTAGTGGAGGAAAATATTGCTGGATATTACGAAGACATGGATGCGCTGAATATCCTTCGAGCGGATGATTATCCTCGATGTACAGAATATGTTGACGATATGATTCGAATAACTGAGGACTTGATTGCCAAAGGGCACGCCTATGCGGCAGAAGATGGAGTATATTTTGATGTGGAATCGGCTCCAGAGAAATATGGTCAGTTGACCGGTCAAAATATTGACGCAGTCCGCTCTGGAGCAGGCGGAAGGGTCGACGATACAGGTTCAGGCAAAAAAGACCACAAAGATTTCGCATTATGGAAAGCGGCAAAACCCGGCGAGCCAGTTTGGGAATCGCCATGGGGTCCGGGAAGACCAGGTTGGCACATTGAGTGTACGGCAATGTCCATAGATCATTTTGGCGAACAGTTCGATATTCACGGAGGCGGTCACGATCTCAGATTCCCTCACCATGAAGCGGAGATTTTTCAGGGAGAATGTCATACAGGCTGTTCACCAATAGTTCACCACTGGCTCCACAACGGATTCGTCAACATAGACGGAGAAAAGATGAGTAAATCACTGGGGAATTTTTGGACCATAAAGGATATTTTGCAACAGGTTGACGCAATGGTGTTGAGATTCGCGCTAATCAATGCACATTACCGCTCACCTATCGATATGAATGAATCACTACTCAAGGATGCTGAGCGCAACTATAACAGAGTGCTTGAATGTTATATCAGTGCCTTGAAAGGTATGGCGACAAACTCACCTGTTGCACTTCCCCAACCAGATATAACATCTCAGCAACCACTGACTAAATCATTAGCCATGCTAGAAAAAATGGGCGAAGGATTCGCTCAAGCAATGGATGATGATTTTAATTCTCGCGATGCAGTTGCAAAGGTCTTGGGAGGAGCACGGGAGATTTCCAAAATTCTCAACATTGGTTTGGATGAAGCAGATAGAGATGCATTTTCGCATTATGCGGTAGATTGGCTAGAAGAAACAGCAGGTGCAGTTTTGGGGATTCTACCAACACGTGAATTTGCCTTGCTCGAGCCTGAAGAAGATCCACGCAAGGCCGAGATTGCACCTAGGGTGGAAGAACTTCTCGTCGAGCGAGCCGCCGCTAGAGGCAATAAAGATTGGACAAGAGCTGACGAAATTCGTGACGAACTAAATTCAATGGGAGTTATTGTCACAGACTCCGCTGACGGACCGATTTGGGAATTGGAATAACTTCAGCAAAGTTGAGCTGATACAATATCAAGCCATTGCTTGTAAGCAAGAGTTTTTCATCTTACTTAGGCGGAGGTTTGAGGTCTGGTAATACAGGAACGAATTGCTTAGGTTGGTGTTGTTCCATAACCGACAAGAACTCATCAAGACTGATAACTCCATCACCATTGGCATCAAATGTTTCCAGCATAGCATCGATTTCTGAGATTTTAACTGAATCCTTGAGAAGTGTGTTTACCGCAGTTCGTATTTCTCGACGAGAGACATAACCATCATCTGTTTGGTCAATTGCGGTAAATAATCTAACTGCGGAAAGCCCTGAGGATTTCATTGCGCTTGCTACTTTATCCTTGATGTCGATGTTGGTATTTGATGTGGTTTCCTCATTTTCTACCGCCATAGGTTCCTTGGTTTCATTAATTTCATCATCATCCCATATTTTTTCAACGACCGAGTTTTGTGAATTTAATAATTCATCACTATCATCCGTACGGCTGACAACATAAAGTCCGAACAGCAGTATTATGACAATCAAGCCGAGAATTAATTTCAACTGATTCTTGGTTTCTTGCGAGGCCTCGGACTCGTCAATAAATTGGTCGTCAGGCAAGTCAGCAAACATGTCGTCTTCGTCATCAACCGTATTGTTATCAACCGGGCCTGGTAGTGTAGTTGTATCTCCAGCATTGTTGTTATCATCAGTGCCGCCGTTGTTATTACCGGTGTTTACATTGTCCTCAGGCAGTTGAATATTGATATTTATTCGGTCGCCATTCACCATTTCTACAGTGTAATAGTCGTCATATAATTTAGATAAGTCAATATGAAAATTAGCGTGACCTGAGCGGTTAATTACATCGAAATATCTGTCATCACCAGTGGTGAAGATAGGGTCTAATGTCATATTCTTCAAACGATTTACTTCATCCCGATAGTCGCCGTCAAAAGTAGTGTTTAACCAGGCGTTAATCTCATCATCGGTATCTCCATTGAATTCAACCCAGTTATTCTTCATATCATCAAATTCATGTCGCATGGCCATTGCCAACCCTGCCTCAATTTCTGCAAAGGTTTGGCTACCATCAACCTCCGTCAGCGATGTAACATCCACTGCCTTCTGGAAATCTTTGCCATTGACATACTCCCAATCGTCACCTTGTAGTTGTTGCATGATGTCAACATCACCAAAAACTGCTTTTCCTTGAACAATGGTTAGTGCAACATCTGCATCAATCGCTTCTATCAGGTTGCGATATGGGTCCTCATGGAAGGTGTCGATAACAACCAAATCAGCATACAGATCGGCTTTGATTCTACCAACAAACGGCGCCCAGCCCGTTGCATCTGCAGGATTTGAGGTTACCATTTCGACTAACTCATAATTGCTAAAGTGGCCACCTAGGTTGTTGGTATTCCACATGTCAGCCACTTTTAGCTCGTGGAGATTATTTTTCGATCCACTAGGCCCCCAATCTGGTGAGATAGAGATACTTACTCCTGCTTGGTGGGCTGCGACAACATCTGTAGTGTCACCATATAGTAACAGGTTGGAAAGTGGCGACCATACTAGTTCAGAGTTGACACTAGCCATTTTACTGAACTGTGAGGAGTCAAGCGCAGTTCCGTGTATAACAATGGTCTCGTCCATGATTAATCCTTTATTCCACAATGCATCAAATTCGTCTTTACTAGGTTGGTCAACACCTTCTGAGAGGTGGACAAACCAAGCATTCAGGGTTCCTGCTTCACTTTGACTGATTAGATGACTGCCAGTGTAATCGTCATCAGCCGCACCACAAACAGCACATGTAGAAATCCCGTCTTGACCAAAGTTGTATAATTCGACATTTCTCGAAAGAATGCTGTCCCATGCTTGGGTTCCTGAACTTGGTGAACCTTGCATTGCGGTTACCCCTCCAGATACCGCTTGAACCTCTGCATACTTCATCTGCTCACTTGCCATGTCCCAGCGATATGTGGACTGAATATTCGTTTTCATCCAGGTTATACTTGGGCCATAATCCCAGTTATTGCCCCATTGATATCGATTTGTATAACCACCTTCCTCAGATTTTTGCGATTCGCTGAGATGGACATCAAAATCCCACAATGGTATGTGATTGTAGTGAACGTGGTTGTGTAAGTCTATCAAGCCCGGATAGATAGTACCTTCAGTTTCAACTATTGGTACGTCAGTAAAATCAACCCCTGCTGGAGGATTTGAGCTTGATGGCCATACACCGGTAATTTTCCCGTCTCTAATCATAACATTGCCATCATTGATGACGTTGCTTTCACCGTCCATAGTTACGACTCTGCCTTTGAGTAGAAATGCCCTAGAAGATTCAGTATTGCTCAGTTTGTAGCAGTTAACGATGTTGTCTGGAACTGTATAAGGCTCTGAAAAATCTGCTGGCCTTCCCGGTGTGGGGTCGTCTTTGGATATTGTTCCATCGTCTGAAATGTAAGACTTACCATAGCTGGAATCTCCGGCGGGAAAAGACATTGAATTAACAGGATTCATGTCGGTATCTGAAATTGTGACGGTTTCACCATCAAAATAACTCAAATCGAGATCTGAGTCTGCTCGAAACACGACTATTCTTTCACCAGCATTAAGTGTGGTATTATACGGTAACTGACAAGGTGGGCTACCACTTGTTGTCGATAATAACCAACTTGACACATCCTGCGCAGTATCACCAGAATTCCATATTTCGATAAATTGGTCACTAAATTTGCCATAATCTCCATCACCATTCCAGTCAACTGCTCCATATACATTGTCTGAGGTGTCATTTGCGACTAGGTTGTTTGGGCTGACAAATAATTCAGCAATAACCACGTTAGAATCTCGGCCATCTGCGGTCGAGACTTGGCTCGAATTAAGACTATCAACGGTCGAGCTATATGATGAAATCACAAATAGCAAGACTAGGCCTGCGGCAATCAGAACTCGTCGCATGTAACGACCTTCACTAACAAGGACATTAACCCGCCGGTGTCATTTCTGTATACGATTAGATGATAGACTAAATCAAACAGGATAACTCATGGCGACAAAGGATATCAGCGAACCGGAATTCGCTGGGGTTATTGAGAATAACAAGATTGTGATTCTAGATTTCTGGGCAGAATGGTGCGGGCCGTGTAAAGCATACGGTCCGGTCTATGAACGTGTTTCAAATGATTTTCCTGATGTCGTATTTGCCAAAATTAACACAGAAGAGGAACCTGAATTGGGTCGAATGTTCAATATTCGGTCAATCCCTACAACTATTGCATTCAAGGAACAAATTGGGGTTTTTATGCAGCCAGGTGCTCTACCGGAGGATGCGTTAAGAGACTTAGTAGTGATGCTGCAGGATTTAGACATGGACGAGGTTCGCAAAGAAATGGAAGCCATGAAAAATGACGCAGGTGAGTAAATACATTTCATGCGATGATTTCAATAGGTTGAGTTCCAGCGCCAATCATGCGTTGGAAGCCTTGGCTCATCATTCTTGTCATGATGAGTGCGACCCTCTCAGGTTGCATTGGTGAAAAATCCAGCAAAGAAAGCAATTCGGTAAAGAATGACTTCTATCCAGAACCATGGGACAGAGCCAATCTTGAATACGACGACTCCGATGTATTTAGCAGGGTGAGTGTTAACGGTAGCCACAACATATCAGCACCACAGTCAATATATGTCTCTGTTCCAACAATAACTGCGGCAGATGGTGGTGCCGGAATCACTGGTGGTGCGGAGGTCCACCTTGGTTTATGGCTTCCAGTAATTGAGGGGTGTGATTATACCGCAGGCAATGTAACCGAGGATTGTAGAGTTCCAGTATTAGCTGATGTTGGTCCATATTATGACGATGGTGATGTGTCAGCAACAACACCAGCCGACCGGTTGGGTAGATTCCTAATCGAGAATTATGTTCCCCATGGATATGCAGTTGCTCAGGTTTCGGTATTTGGCACCGGGAACTCTAATCATTGTATGGATCTAATGGGTACGGATGAGCAGCGTGGAATAGATGCTGCAGTCACCTATCTTGGTGAAGCCGGCTGGTCGAATGGTAAAGTAGGCTTGATAGGTAAATCCTACGATGGCTCTACTCCTTGGCAGGCTGCTACTTTTGGCAATCCATATCTTGCTACTATTGTCCCAATGTCTGGATTAATTGGCGTTCACGAATTAATGTGGAGGAACGGTAGCATGGAGGCGCGTGGGCCAATCATGCACAACGGTGTTTACGGTGCCTTCGGTATAGATGGCGATGGTGGAGATGCTGAGAATTTGTGTGAGGGCTACATAGAGGGTTACGTCAACGGTCCCGCAGCATATCAAACCGGTGGCATGGTCGATTATGCTGGAAATACCTACTGGACAGAACGCTCATTTTTGGGCCGAGTGCTCGAGAATTACCAAGGTTCGGTGTATATCATTCAAGGGATGCAAGACTGGAATGTTGACCCACACATGTCATTCCCAGTCCACCAGCAAGTTGAGGCAGCCGGAATTGAAATCAAAACACTTGCTGGACAATGGGCCCATGATTACCCCGATAGGGTTGCGGGTCACAGTTCTCAAGGCTCAGGACGTGGAGCAGAGGCTTATCCCTACACTCTCAGATGGGATTGGGCGGATGAAATGTTATACTGGTTTGACTGGTACCTCAAAGGCGAGGGTAGAGCACCAACCTTGGGAGTAGAAATGCAGGATAACCGTGGCGGTTGGCGTTTTGAATCGACCTACCCATCTCCGGATACAGAATATTTGCAGATTAACGGTGCTGATATGGCACCTGATGGCACCTCAATGTCTGCCTCATCCTCGATCACTTTGACCTATGGTCCTTTTGAAGAGGATGTTATCATTGCAGGAATGCCTACCTTTCACATACCTGTAACCCCAAGCACACTAAATGGAGCCCATGGTTTTCTTGAAATGACTGATGAAAATGGAATGCACCTAGGTCATGCTGTTATGGACTTTAGGTTCCATGCGGGTGGAAGAGACGGTCAGTTGGCCTTGGTGCCATATGTAGAGGTCTTGGGTTTGATGGAATTTATGCCCATGGATGTGTATATTTCCTCTGGGGAAACGATTTTCATAACAATGACTCAAACTGGAGAGGACTACGTCCCATCTTCCTCATCAGTTGGCGGCTATTCTGTAGACTGGAGTAGTTCTACCTTAACCTTGCCAATTGTCAAGCGAACCTGTGACGACTTATTCCAAGCACCAATGCAAACCTATGGCTCTGTTGAGGAAGGTTTCAGAGAATGCTGAAATACAGCAAAAAATAGCGCTATTCTCTTAAGCCGATGACAAACCATTCTCAATATGGTTCTTAGTGCCCTGCCTGGTGTTGGTGAGAGACTGGCAAAGAAAATGACAGACCATTTTGGCTCAGAGGAGGCAGTTCTAAGTTCGTTAAAATCTGGAGATATTGGCCAGATTGCCGAGATAGATGGCGTATCGCCCAAGCGAGCCTTGGCTCTTGCAAGAAGTATTGCTGGAGATGATGGTCAGTTTTTAGCCACCAAAGAATCTGTCAAGCTACATCAGAAATTAATCAACCAAATAGCTAATTTTACCGCTTCTCCAGTTACCAAGAGCAGACTTCAACTCTTAACTCCAATTAGCGATGCAGAACCAAGGAGAGGCAAGATACAATCTGCAATGGAATTTCTCTCAAAGCAAGAAAAACTAGCCAGTGACATCAGTGCGTGCTTGAAGAGTGTCAACACTCTAAAAATCAACATGGAGCGCTATGAACGAGTTGTTGTAACTCAAGATAGTATGGAAGATTTGAAAAAATATTGTCGGGTTTTGAATCCTTCCTCAAGTGAAACATGGAAAGATTATACGGTTTTTAACAAAGTCACTTGGCTTGGAAAGGCTGCACCAAGTGTTATCCCCGAGGGCTGGATTGTTTTGGGTAATAATCCACCAAAAGAGTTGATAGTTCCGGAAATGACTCTTGACTGGTTTAAGAAGAATAGCCAAACATTGTCAGCTTTGTGCGAAATAATAACATTGGTGGAAAATGCTGACCGCAAAGATGAATTTGTTGCTATGATTTCTGACGGTGTAAAGGGTTTAGAACAGTTGCCTGAACTCTTACATTCACTGCTAGAAGAGGGTGATACTGAGCACGCTGAGATGGTAAAAGATCGACTTTGGTCTTTCTGTAAGAAATTAGAGAACGAGGTCAATAATGAGGTTGAAAAAGCAATGAATGATGCAAAATTGGCTTTAACTGGAGCAGAATTGTTAGATGCTCTAGCAGATGGTAGTGGTTTTCAGAGGCGCCTCAAGGAAGCCACTGGACACGTTATAGACAATGCTATGCAGCAGGCAGTTAACAAACTCTCAGAATTTATCGACGGTAGCGGGGTTAGGTGCCCTCCGATAATTTTTACCAGCGAATGGCCAGCAAAAATCGATCGCCAAGTAATTGAAAAAGTAGATGAAAACTTAGAGAAACGTATTAGTTCACAAAAATCAGATCACATCTACAACATGGCAAAAAAATTGGGTCCACTAAAAGTAAAGTGTGAATCAGCAGTTCGCTCGCTAATTAGTAATGACCAATGGCTAACAATCGCCAGATGGGCGAGGAATTATTCATGCGTGATGCCAAAAATGGTCAATCACGGTATCTGGGTAAAAAATGGCCGGCATATACTGCTAGGTATTGAACCAGATCCAGTGACTTACGGCCTAGGTAAAGCAGCATCGAGTAACGATCAACAATCGTTAGCACTACTCACGGGAGCCAATTCTGGTGGAAAAACTACACTGCTTGAACTACTCGCCCACACTTGTATACTGGCTCACATGGGTCTACCGGTTCCTGCCAGTGATGCGCGAGTCGGGAAGGTAGATGCTCTACATATCTTGGCTAAGGCCGGCGGAACACAAAGCGCAGGGGCATTAGAACAGACACTGATGGAATTAGCCTCTGTAGTTAGCGACCCAACACCCAAACTAATTCTCGCAGACGAGTTAGAAGCAATTACAGAACCCGGTGCAGGTGCAAGAATAATTGCGGGAATGCTGCTTGCTGCTAGGGCACAAAAAGATACTAGCATGATGCTAGTTACTCATTTAGCCCCTGCAATTATTGATGCATCTGGGGTTGATGATTTTCGAGTGGACGGAATAGAGGCGCGAGGTTTAGACTCCGACCTCGAATTGATAGTCGACCGTACACCAATCCGTAATCATCTTGCCCGTTCAACACCAGAACTTATTGTCAAACGTCTGGTTGAACGTAGTAATGGACATGCAAAGTCATTATTTGATGACATTCTGCAGATGTTCTAATCAGTATTCGGGCAGTATAAGTTCTACTGCGAACAATGGGTCAGGGTCGGTTGAGTCATGGTAGGCAACTACTACTCCACCATCATTCAGAATCGCTAAAGATGCAAAATCAAATCTAATATCATTTCCGGCACCAGAGGTTGAATCTAGGTCACCTTGACCGATGTAAGTCAATGTATCTGGCGACATGTCTTCACTGTAGCCTCGAACATGGTAAACAGTATCGACATCAGGACCTGCAGAGCTTTGGTAGCGCACATTCAGCACGAATAAATCCAATTCACCGTTGGCCTGAAATTCCCATTCTTCAATTTGTGTTGCCTGTTCGTTTAATTCATATGTGTAGTTCATCCAAGTCATCGCTCCATCATTCGACATGTAATGGGTAAACGTTGTTCCTGTATTTGCGACACAGTGTATTATCCCAGACGAGTCTATCTGACAATATTCACTTGGAAACTGAACGAACAACTCATTCCATGAAAGTGAGGTGTCCATGAATGCGGCATTGCCGTTGTTGTAGTAAGCTGGGAATACCAAACCTCCACTCGGCATTGGGAAGGCACGCATCTCTTTGTGTGGCTTGTTAACATCATAATAAGCCGGTAATTCGGCCTGGGTAAAATCAAGGTCTAGTTCAATTTCTGGGTCGCCACCACCACGATCTGGGAACTGGAAGGGATAGTAGTTTAGTCCGTCTACGCTTATTTGTCCACCGGCGTTCATAGACTGATGCCAAAAGTTGGACACTACGATGCTGGCCCATTCACCATTACCCATGGTTGATTCAATTGGTCCAATCACTTCAACTTGCCACGAGCGGTCGTAGAATGGCTCAGTCAAACGATTGTAACACCATTTCCATTCATCCTCGGATTCATCATAGAGAATAGCGTAGAATTTATCCAGTTTCAGGTCGCCACCCGGATAAGGGAACCATGACATTGAGATTATGTCTCCATTGGTAGCCTGGACGATACTGCCCTCACCTAAGCCCTCCTGACCTGGGTTGGTTGGAATAAATGTGACGCATTGGCCCACAGCAGGCAGTACTTCTGGGATGTAGGTATCCCATTCGTGCCCTCTATCTAGACTCCAAACTGGATATTCACCTCCTATGTTGAGAATCTGCCCTTCGATTGAAGTGGCTAGATAATGCTCGCAACAGTTTCCGCCTTTGGAGGCATCAAATACTGCCCACGACATGTTTGTCGACTGGTTGGTGCGCAGATCAACGGTGGTAAACGGTCGCAATGATTCATGTGACTGGCTATCGATTAGAATATAATCAGTCCAAACATTCTCAATTATTTCCTCTTCAACAAACGTTTCTCCTTCACCAAAGCAACCTGCTAGCAGTGTTGAAATTGCCAACATTATAGCCAAGGTGATTCTTCGCA
>JAYXVG010000014.1:0-20433 GCA_036021875.1 Thermoplasmatota archaeon
GATGAGGTGCTTGAAGCAAGTCTTGTTGAAGACGAGTTATCTCTAGCAGATATGGAAATATCCAAAAAAACCCAAGCAACTGCTCTATCTACGCTCATTTTCGTCGCTCTTTTCACCACTTTGGCTATGATAAATCCCGCAGATGAATTGGATATTATCGATGGTGGAGAAGTTAGTCAAGGTGATGATGATTTCAGACCATTTTCTGTAATCGCTCCTATCGATACGGGAATCAATGTCTATCATGACCACTTCAGAACTAATGAGACCTACCCAGAGTGGCTGTTAAATGACCTTGGTGTCAATAAAATATGCAATATCACATTCAATGGGACCTGGGCAGAGAGGTATGAGGCTGATAGAGCAGATTGTTGGGATAACTTGACTACGTCTGACATTGTATATTTCCCGGGGACCAAAATAATCGGAACTTCACCAGATGGTGATGGAGGTATACTAATTTTAGACGACCCATCGGATGGTCACGGAACTGCCGTAACAGGTTCAGTTATCGATGCTAACCCAGATGCAGTCATCTTCTTTGTCGAGGGGTTTTCTGATACAGCAGTTTTAGCAGCGGCAAATCAGCCATTAGTCGATGTCATCTCGACTTCGTTCGGAGCTATTGGATCGATTCCTGTACCAGGTATTGAAGACGCTACCAAGGTTGCGGTAGTAGACCACAATAAGTTACATACTGGTGCAGCAGATAATTCCCCATCGCCTGCGATTCAAGATGCAACAGCAGGACCGCCTTGGTCAATTGGTATCGCCGGTTATGCTGAGGAGGGTGATGATCAAAAAGAAATAATGTCTGGTTCCTATCCAGACATCTCTGCTGATTGGACTCAGTATTTACCAAATCACGATGATATCGATGGTTATCATGAGACATCAGGAACATCATTTGCGACTCCCCGAACCGCCGGAATAATCTCGTTTGTGCTCCAAAATTTAAGGCATGAATATTCCGATAACGGATCAGGTGCGTCTGTTGAACGTGACGGTATGCTCGTCAACGGTGGCAACTTTACGGTTTCAAATGCACAAGTTAGAGAAGCCCTAAACCTCTCCGCTTGGTACCCTAGTTTTGGCTGGGATCCAACCTCAGGAACTATGCCAATATCTCCTGTTTTGCCATGCACACAAACAGGTTGGGGTTTGGTAAATCTATCAAATATCGAACCAATAATCGCTCATCTAAATCAATCTAATCCATTACCAGATAGGCCCTCAGACGTTCAAGCGTGTATGTCTGCTAATCAAGAGATGCGTGAATCATATTGGGGAGCCTACCCAAGCATGAGTGTTACAGAATTAATTGTGGATACAAACGAAGTAACAACTAGGCAAGATTGAGTATTTAGAATCAATACTTGCATACCAATTATTGATTAATCAGTGATGTTTGGGTATAGTTGTATGACCAGAATGAGCAACACAGTCTCAATCCTATTGATTTCACTAATGCTATTACCATCTCTTGGGGCCATTGTCCCAGCTGATGCTGAAATTGTTAGCCAAGAAGACGAAGGATGGTGGGTTGACACAACTGTTGACAGAAACAAAAACGGCATCGGCGATATGATAGAACGTCATATTGACAATCCAATTCTTCTAGAAGACGGGACATTGCCAATAATCATCGATTTTGACCACACTCCAGATGCAGACGATGTTAGAATGCTAACTGAACAAGTAGCGTATGAACACGAATGGTATCTACCCAGTATTGATGCAGTAGCGGGAAGATTGCCCGTAAATCTACTTGAGCAAACGGTTGCGCTACCCGGTGTCGTTATGCTTGAACTTGATGGGATTATGAGCATACAAAATGGTGACGCAGTCGCCCTACATGGCGTCGACAGTGCATGGGCTCAAACCAGTTATGATGGTTCTGGCACTACAGTAGCAATAATCGACACTGGGATTGACGGAGCACACGCCAGTTTAGACGATCAAGACGATGATCCTGAAACCATCGACCCAAAGGTAATTGCTTTCTACGATCCAGTTAACAACCCTAGCCTTACTAACGGCACTGAAGTATTCCCATACGACGACCAAGGTCATGGTTCACACTGCGCAGGCACCACTGCTGGAACCGGAGCCCCAACATATGAAAATCCTGGAATGGCTCCAAAAGCGAAACTTGTTGGAGTAAAAGTTCTAGATTCTGGTGGATCAGGATCATTTGCTGTTGTGATGGCGGGGATGCAGTGGACCATTGATAATCGGTATCAGTACAACATCAGAGTAGCATCAATGTCGCTTGGTGCATTTGGTATCATAGAGTGGACATCTTCTGAAGAAGACAGCGTCAATAGAATGGCTAATGAAATGGTCTACAATGATATTACTTTGTTCATTGCTGCTGGTAACTCCGCTGGTCGGGGGACTATCGGAACCCCTGGTAGTGCTGAGGATGCGATAACTGTCGGTGCTCTAGACAAAGATTCCTCGATTGCATCCTATTCAAGTCAAGGACCAACAGAGGAAAACCGAGTAAAACCGAATGTTGCATATGTCGGCTCCAGTGTGATGTCAGTGGCACACAATACCGGTGATGGATACACGTCGATGTCTGGAACATCTATGGCCACGCCAGGTGCTGCAGGAGTCGCGGCTTTGATGCTCCAAGCGAATCCAGGTTTGAGTCCCTTTGAGGTAAGGAACTACATGCAGGAAACCGCTGAATATCGTGCTTGCACATACATGGGAGATCCTGCAGGTATCGATGGTTGTGATGATAACGATGCGCAAAATGTAGTTACTAAGAATCGACAGAACAATGTGTATGGGCATGGGGAAGTTCGAGCCCTCGAATCTGTTCTTGCAGCAGCAGAAAAATACTATATTTTGGATACAGCGATGAAGATAAATGTTGAAACAGATCCAACACATGATAATTCTCACACCCACCTTACTCCCAAGGACTCAATAGTATTCTCAACCACTGGCGATATTGACTCAATACAATGGCGAAGTAATCACATTGTCGATGACTGGACAAACCTGCAGTCATATCGAAGTGGTGATTCTGGCGGTGCAATAACTGCCATGGATTTGATTCAACAATTCAAGCACCTTCCTGGGATAGACCTTGAAGGCAACCACACAATATCAATCAGAGGCTTGCAGGCAAACCAAAGTGGGGGGCACTCTGCATCACCCTTGGTAACCATTGATGTTATGCTTATGGACACTGCATCTGCCTACCAAGAAGAATCAGCAAATACTCCAGGTTTCACCTTCCTTGTTGTTTCTGTAGCATCTGCGATGGCATTATTCGTTAATCACGGTAGGCAAAAAACCGAATCAATCTATGATGACTAAGTCCTTAACGGCGACAATTGTATAATATTGATGCGGTGATGTAAAGAGTAGCACTCTTTGCCAATGCTATATGTCGTGGCTCAAGGATCCTGAGGGTCAAGAGCGTCAAAAGCTTGGTTTGACATATCGTGCGTTGCGGCGATTCAATCGTTCATTGATGTCAGTTTGGTTTAGAGAATTAGACATTGTCGATAATGAGAATATACCGCAGCAAGGCGGTATAATGTTCGTATCATGGCATCCCAGTGGCTTAATTGACCCAATGTTATTACATGCATCACTACCTGGAAAGTTATCTATTCTTGCCAAGCATACACTGTTCGACATACCCATAATTGGAAAAATGATACGGTCCGGCGGCGGCTTGCCGATATACCGTGCCAAGGATAGTGAAAACATAGATGTTGCAAAGCAGAAAAATAGAGAGATGCTAGAGAATGCAGGTATAGAAATCTCTCAAGGCGGGAGATTACTATTATTTCCCGAAGGCCGAACTCACACCGAATCCAATGTGAGTAAAGCCAAAACAGGTGCGGCGAGGATAATGCTAACAGCATTGCGTTACTCGCAAATAAATGGCTTGCCTGAACCAACATTAATTCCTGTAGGACTCCATTATTCTAATTCTAATAAGTTCAGAGAACGGGGTGCAGTAATTCTTGAACGAGGTATGAAGTTACCAGACATACCACCATTACAGACTAGCGAAGATGAACAAACCAAGGCTGATCAAGAATGGGTTTTGTCTGTTACACAATCTATAGAATCAGAACTTAAACGTGCAAGTTTATCCAAAACAACTTGGGAAGAGCGTCGACTTATCTGGCTAGCTAGGAGCGTCGCCTATGCTGAGAGAGCCGTGCAAAGCGGAGAAAAAATTCAGCGTCCTAGTTATGCTGAATCAGTTATTGGAGCAAGGAGATTGAGAGCCGGTTGGGAATATTACAACGCAAACAACCCTGAAAAAATAGCCCCATTGGTTGAAAAATCAAAAAGTCACTTTGCTGAATTAGAAGCGATTGAAGCAACTCCATATGATGTAGCAGCAAAACCAGAAAAACCCACCTTTCTAGGCTATTTGGGTGCAATTGCTGCATGGCTGTGGGTCGCAGCATGGATGTTAGGTCTAGTTACCTGGAGTGCAATTCTTGGTAACGTCCCACCGTATCAGGCTAATTATTTGACCATGTGGCAACTTAGGAAGAGAGGTGCCGAGGAGTCGATATATGGCACGCTAAAAATTGGAACGGCGGTAATTATGTTTCCAATTTGGTGGATTTTTGTCTCACTTGCAGTTACAGTGATGTTCTTAGCGACTGATAGTCCAGTTTACATATTGTTGAACAAGCACTGGCTATTGGCATATTTCACCAAAATTAACCCAGTAATCATGTTCTTTGTTTTGATGTTTTGGTGGCCAACTTCGGGCAAACTTCACATGAAACTATACTCCAGACTAGTCCGCAATTGGCGCAATCTAAAACGCTGGAAAAATTGGCGGAAAAACGAACAATATTGGAAAACGTTGCAGATTGAGCAACGTGAAATCGGGAGTATGTTAATTGATTTAGGTGATGAATTAATTCTTCCCGGTGATGACGAATGGCAGGAGCCACTTACTGGCAGCGACGACTTTAATCATGTGAAATCGAGAGCCTGAAATCATCCAATCCATCCCTATATTGATATGCATCCATTGATAGGCTAAATCGGGTGAGGGTTTGGTAGGTTCCGAGTATGTGAAGATGACTCCGGCTGCTAGTAAAACCATCTGGAATGCCACGGTAAACAAAAAGTCGTTTGAACTATTGATAAATTCAAATGCAGTTCTGTTAGATGTTTTGCGTGACCAAGTCGGAACTTTAGGCGTTAAGCGAGGCTGTGATTTGGGTACCTGTGGATGCTGTACTGTGATGGTTGATGGTGAGCCAAGACTGTCCTGCTTATGTTTGGCAGGACAAGTCTCCAACACAGCAATTACCACTGTTGAGGGATTGGCAAATGGCGCACACCTCGCACCTATTCAAGCCTGTTTTGCTAAATATGGAGGTTCACAGTGTGGCTTCTGCACTCCAGGTTTTTTAGTCGCATCACAAGCATTACTAGATGAAAATCCTGAACCATCCGATCAGGAAATTGCTGAAGCTATAGAAGGAAACTTGTGTCGATGTACTGGATATCAACAAATAATAGAATCGATTCAGGAAGCAGCGAAAATTCATCGGGGAGAAGTTCCACAACCTTCGCCCGCCTCAGATCCGCACCCAGACCCACATCCCGGTGGACCAGGTGAACCATCAATGCCGCCCGGTCATGCGAAGTGATAATCATGTCAGCAGGATATCGTCAACAACCGGGTAATTCTTCATCCAAACGGAAGGATGGCAAAAGAGTCGCTGGAAAACAAGTTTTTCCACCTCCTGGCTCGGGTGGTTCTAGACCAGTGATGAAGGAAAGGGACCTGAACTTCATTCCTGAATCAGTCGGGGGCAAGGAGCCACAACCTGCAGGGTCCCACATTCATGATAGAATTCGCACCGGAACAGTGGTAGGTAAGTCGCTCTCTCTGGTGGACTCCAATGCAAAGGTCACTGGACAGGCATGGTATGGTGATGACGTTAGACTTCCCAATGAAACCATTGGAAAGATATTACGGTCTCCTCACCACTATGCTAAGATTAAATCCATAGATACCACTAGAGTCGAAGCATTACCAGGAGTAATCTCTGTTGCTACTGGGCAAGATGCGACCAATAGTTTTGGAGTCTTACCTGTAACCAAAGATGAGCATGCAATGGCGGTCGAGAAAGTCAGACACATGGGGGACTTAGTCGCATGTGTCTGTGCTGAAACCGAAGCAATTGCAATTGAAGCGCTATCATTATTCGATATCGAGTGGGAGGTCTTAGAGCCGGTATTTGACAGAAAAATGGGCCTTGAGGATGTCGATGAGCCTATTCACTGGCGCGGTAAATATCATCTTTCACGAACCAATGTTCAAAAGCGTGTCTTCCAGGAATTTGGTGACCGTTCTCTTGTTGAAGACCCACACGCAGCATCACACGGAAAGTGGAGTATGGAGGGTGTCCACCATGGCTTTACTGAACCCCATGCGGTAGTCGCTCACTGGGATCCAAATGGTAGGTTACAACTTTACACCCCCCAACAAGTCCCCCATTATACCCATAGAGCACTATCAACCGTGTTGGATGTTCCAATGCATCAGATTAATGTCATTAGAACCTTTGTTGGTGGCGGATTTGGTGGTAAATCAGACCCATTTCCTCACGAGATGTGTGCAGCAATACTTTCTAGAAAATCCGGGCGGCCTGTTAGAATAACTTTTGACCGGGAAGAGGTTTATTGGATCAATCGTGGGCGTCACCCAAGTGATATCGAAGTCAAGATGACTGCAGATGACGTCGGCAGAATCTCGGGTTTTGATATTGATGCCCTCATTGATGGTGGAGGTTTTGCCTCATTTGGTCACGTAACCTCATATTACAACGGTGTCCTAGCTACTGCGCCGTATGAACTAGGATCTTTTCATTACACTGGAGCCAGAGTTTGGACTAACAAACCAGCCTCAGGAGCCATGCGTGGTCACGGTGCTGTCAACACTCGATGTGCGGTTGAGGTTGGTCTCGATGAAATGGCAGAACAAATGGCAGTAGACCCAATTGACCTAAGACTAGCCAACCTACTGCCGCCGCATAGCAGGACCATAACTGGTTTCAGAATCACCTCCAACGGTATGCGTGAAGCACTTGAAGAGGTAAGAAATGGCTCAAACTGGGATGATAAATTTCGTCAACTTCCGCTTGGAAAAGGTATTGGTGTTGGCTGTGGATTCTTCATCTCAGGTTCAGGACTACCCATACACTGGGATCCGAACAGATTTCCCCATGCTACTGTTCACATACAAGTGGATATGGATGGTGGTGTTACTGTGCATACCGGTGCAGCAGACATTGGACAAGGTTCAACAACCGCAGTTGCACAAGTTGTTGCTGAAGTATTAGCTTTGCCAATAGAAATGATTCACGTTAGGAGTCATGAAAGTGATACAGCCCCGGTTGATTTAGGCTCATACTCAAGTAGAGTTACTTTCATGAACGCTAATGCTGCAATAAGAGCTGCTTTGGAGATTAGAGAGCAGATACTCAAGGCAGCGTGGGATATACTAGGCTATCATCCAAATACGCTTGTGTTGAATGATCGAAGAATTTACTATAAACATGATCCGTCAATTGGTGTTTCATATCTAAAGGCACTCCACAAAGCTCAGGAAGACAAAGGCTCCCTAATTGCCAGCGGAGCCTATCGATCGCCACCAATGGGTGGAGTTCACAAAGGTGCTGCAGCTGGATTAGCTCCGGCTTACTCATTCTCTGCATATGTGGCAGAGGTTGATGTTGATGTCGAATTAGGTTTAGTCAAGTGCACCAATGTTTGGGCAGCCCACGACTGTGGTAAGGCTCTCAATCCACTCGCTGTCAAAGGCCAAATAATCGGGTCATGTCATATGGGACTAGGCCAAGTTTTGTCTGAAAAAATGGTCTATGGCCGCACTGGGCATTTACAAAATGCTAATCTTCTTGAGTATAAGATTCCCTCAGTCCATGAAATGCCGCATGTAGTGCCCATTATTATTGAGTCATGTGACCCAGAGGGGCCATTTGGAGCAAAGGAAGCTGGTGAGGGACCGTTATTACCAATCTTACCTGCGGTGGTCAATGCTGTTTATGACGCAGTTGGAGTCAGATTCAGAGATTTACCACTAACTCCTGATATTGTTTACAAAGGGATTGAGCGCAAGCGTAAGGCGCTAAAATTGGATGATTGCTTGGATCTTCCGAGCCCCAGACTTGAACACGGTCCTATGCAAGAAATATTAGTTTCAAGAGCCGCTGAACATAAATCACGTGATAAAGCCAGGCAAAGAACTGAAGACACCTCTCATTATGTCAACGGTGTGCTCTTTGGATTTGATCCAAATATTCCTCTTGAAGATCAGGTTGACGGCTGGCGCATGGCAACAGAACCAGATCCTGAGCAGCTCGCAGAACTTGGTTTAGCAGGAAAGGCATGGTTAAAGAAAACTCAAAGAGAAATGGGGAGTGATGAATAATGTTGATGCCACCATTCACATTACATCACCCAGAATCTGTTGAGCAGGCTGTAAAAATTGCCTCAGAATTGATACAGCAGGGAGAAGAATTCGATTGGGTCGCTGGTGGTACTGATGTAGTTCCAAATTACAAATGGCGCATAAATCCTAAACCTCATGTAATCTCGTTAGCAAGACTACCCGAAGCCAATCAAATTAGTAAGTATGAAATCGGGTGCATGACTAAACTCTCCGATCTTACAAAAAAGCATGATATCCATCCACTGATTGTTGAAGCTGCATCAAAAATAGCCTCATCACTCATCAGAAAAAGCGCAACAGTTGGCGGTAATCTGTGCCTAGACACCCGGTGTTTCTGGTACAATCAAAGCGAAGACTGGAGGCGTTCGATTGATTGGTGCCACAAAGCAGATTGTGGAACAGGTGCAGACTGCCGGGTTATTCCAAACCAAAACACACTCTGTGTCGCCACTTATCAAGGAGATTTAGCACCCAACTTTATGGCCTTAGGTGCAAGTGTAACCCTTATTGGGCCAGATGGAGAAAGACAAATACCGCTTGAGGAATTTTACCAATTGGATGGTATGAAAAAGAATGTCCTGAAACAAGGGGAGTTTCTGTTGAAAGTCACCCTTCCAGATGATGCTTTCGAGTATGAAGGGAGTTATCAAAAACTTCGCTTGAGAGAGACATGGGATTTTCCCGAGGCAGGAATTTCCGCAGTATGGAAAAAAGGAGATTATACAAGTCTAAAAATCGCTTCAACCGCATTGGAGTCTATACCTAAAACACATGACGAGCAGGTCAGTGAATTTGTCAATTCGTGGCAAGAGTCCTCAACTATCTCTGAATTATCTGATGCAATTCGTAAGTCAGTCAAACCTGTCAATAATACTGCATTACCACCTAATTATCGTAAGTCAGTAGTTAGAATTCTAACAAAACGGGCTCTAAAAAATATTGGATGTGAATAAGTTATGAATCCAAAAAAGGCCTTTATCACTGTTGTCTTAGCCTGTTTTTTTGCAATAAGTTATACTCCAAATACTGCCGCACAAGATCAAGTTGAAATCCCCTCGTGGGAGGTCGGTTGGGAGACAAATATGGATGGAGTGTATGAATTATCACTTTCAGGACAAGAGGACATAAAGGACACAATAGAATTCTTTGTTACAAATGAGCGAATGGTTGACCTCAATTTGGAGATAACTATTGAATGGGATGAGTCTGATAACATACCGATTGAGTTAGAATATGACGAATCAATAAGTATTGCAGCATCGGAGAATCAAACATTTACCATTGAGATATCAGATTTATCTGGCTATTCATTTGAGAGGTCTCCAACAAATTCGATGACTCTATTGCTCGGAGCCCAAGAGGTCGCTTTGGACCAACCAGTTTCAACACAAGAAATTGAAGCAGAGCTTACTGTTCCATCTGTCTTCGATCTTCAAATAGAATCACAGTCGAAAAATGAAGTTCTGTATGCCGGTTCATCAGTGGAGTATATTGTCAATGTTATCAATCAGGGCAATACGAAAGATGTCATAAAGAATCCTCAGTCATCGGTTAAATCATGTCCTAGTCTCAGTGTTGAAGGGCTTGACATAATGAGGGACATCGAAGTTGAAAACACAACCCAAAATGAATTTATGATTAGAATTTCTGCCTCAGCCTCACAGCCAGAGCGAATTTGTGAAGTGACAATTTCAATCAAATCAGCTGGCAACGGAAAGATTTCAAGCACGATTTTTGAGATTGATGTCAATTCCAATTCGGCAAGTGATGATGAGGGACCAGATAATAGCATAGACCAGTCAGATAATAACCAACAAACTGAGTTAACAGAGACAGACACGCTTAATTTTGTTGGAACATTTGAGATAATATTGATAGTTATTTTTGCGGTGTTGTTAAGGCACCAAAAATAATGTTAGAAAATGGCTCACAGAGCCGCCAAATGGGACAAAAAATCCCTGTTTAATTCTGTCCTCAATGCGTATAAATCATTGTATTCAGTTGCTCACCAATGAGCAAGCATTATGAGTGGAAAGAATTTCGAGGGAATAGTAGTGTGCCATGCATTGCGGAAAAGGGGGATTAATATGGTAGAAGAGGAGAAGAAAAAAATCAGTCTTGAGACATGGCTCAAGGTCGGTTTTATGGCTTCGCTTTTCATTTCCGTCGTTCTTATCAGTTTGGTGAGTCTTGACAAGGAAACAGTGTTTTCCCCTTACGAACAAGACGCAGAGTATTACAACATACAATTAACAGAGATGCGCGCAAACTTGGGTGATGATGGATTTGGTTATACTGTGGCTAACACAATGTCAACACCGATGCTAGTCAATGATTGGAAAGATCCACATCGAACTCTGCTCGTGATAGCAGCTCCAGAGAAACCATTCGATGCCGCTGAAGCCTCAGCGATCTATGACTTCGTAACCAAAAAAGGCGGAAAAGTAGTTCTTGCATCAAACTCCACTAACGCTCAAATGGTAGCCACAGAGTTTGGTGTGAAATATTTCGATGCGCCAGTGGTTGACCCATTCCAGTTTTATGAGGTGGCAGATGAGACAGGGGCAGCACTCAATCCAGACGAAAGAAAGCTTTGGGCTGCAGCAAGCCTAACTCGTGATGTCACTCAAATGGGCGATGAAAAACACGTACCATGCTCTGAAAACGATGTAGCAAATTCTCAGGTTGACAACTGCCGTATGCCAGTGCTATTTCACCGAGCCACCGCAGTTCAAGTATTAGATGAGGAAGTCGATGATGGAAGAGAAGTTATGGTGCTTGCCCATGCTTCGACCCCAGCTTTTATCGCTCGACAAGATACCAATATCGATAACCTAAACAACCCAACACTAGGCGAAGGTAAGACAGGCCTCATCATACGCATGGACTACCCTGGAATAGAAGTTCTTGACGAGCAACCAAACAATAATTTCGGTGAAGTTGATGTAACAGGCTCGATAGTTTTCATTTCAGATCACTCAGTGCTGGCAAACCACTTATGGAACCAAACAATTGCAATGGAGACCGGAAAACAACAATGCGATTCACCATTTTACGTTTCCAATGCCTTGGGTAACTCTCATGCTTGCTGGGATAGTGCTTTGTTCTCCTCAGATGGCGCTGAAGTAGTTTGGAATGGCAATGGAGCATATTTCCAAGCACTATTTTATGACATGATGGAATTCGAAAATGAGCAAATGTCGACAAAAATAACTAGAGATAAGTCTGAGTTTAATTTGGTTTTTGATGAAAGCAGGCACGTATCAAGCGCGCTATCCTCCCCGTTCACTGAAGCAATCGGCGCAGTGGTTTTGCTTACGAGTGATAGCGTGTTAAAATGGTTAATAATCCTAAATCTGTTTGCTTTACTTGCCATCGCAATAATGGTTGTCCCAGAGAAAGAAAACTGGCGCCATGTTTTTGATCTTACGAGATTTAGAGAGCGGCCTACAAAAATAGATTCTTCCCAGTATCAAATGCGAGTAAGGGAAGCATTCCTGTCGAAAGTTAGACAGTTTAATGATCTCACTAGAGATGAGTTTGCTCGCAAATCCCCAGCGGAAATCATGTACATGGTTAAAGACCCGCGCCTTGTTGAACTAATTAGTTCAAACAGATCCTACTCCAACGAAGAATTGAGGGAAGTGATTCCTCAAATACGTCGTTGGGGTAAATGAAATAGGAGGAAAAAGACATGCAACCAGCCCCCCCACCCCAGCCTGCGCCAGCGCAGCCAGGGATGCCCGCAGCACCTGCACCAGCAGCGCCAATGCCAGCACCACCAATGCCAGCAGCACCAGCGCCAGCGGCACCAATGCCCGCAGCACCAGCAGCACCTGCCCCGGCAGCCCCAGTAGCGCCAGCCGCTCCGGCCAAGCCGAAGCACCAAAGTACCCCAGAAGTTCGTGAGAGACTATCTGCAGTAGGAGCTATCGCTCAAGCGATAAGCGCTGAAGTTCAGAAGGTAATTATCGGAAAAGCACACATTATCGATAATGTTCTCATCAACATCCTTTCCAATGGTAACCTTCTATTCGAAGATTATCCGGGATTGGCAAAGACACTGATGACCAACACTTTTGCAGATGCGCTTGGCTGTGATTTCAAGCGTGTTCAGTTTACCCCTGACCTGCTACCTGCAGATATCACCGGAACTAACGTATATGACGCTAAAAAGGGTGAATTTACTTTCAAACCAGGTCCTCTGTTCTGTAATCTTCTACTAGCTGACGAGATTAACCGTGCTCCGCCTAAGACTCAGGCTGCTTTGCTTGAGGCTATGCAAGAAAAGCAAGTGACCATCGGAACTGTAACTCACAAACTACCCGCACCATTTATTGTTATGGCTACACAAAATCCGGTAGAACAAGAGGGAACATATCCACTTCCTGAAGCGCAACTTGACCGATTCATGTTTAAGATGTCAGTAGGGTATCCAGATAGAGCGGATGAGGACGAGATTCTTGCTCGCCGTATATCTCGTGGTAAAGATGCAGTAGATGTTGATGTTATCACCGACCCGCAGCGTGTTATTGCTATGCAACAAGCCTGTGAGGATGTTTATGTCGACCCGGCTTTGAGGATGTATATGGTGGAGATTGTTGCAAGGACCAGAGAAGACCCTAGAGTTCTTGTTGGTTCCTCGCCTCGTGGTTCGCAAGCTCTGCTAAAGACTTCCAGAGCAGCAGCGGCTCTTAGAGGCAGAGACTTCGTCACCCCTGATGATGTCAAAGCAATTGCTGAATTAGCTATTGCTCACAGAATAATTTTGAAACCAGAACACCAGATCAAAGGTCTTGAAGCTGGTGAAGTAATTCAAACCATTCTGCGCGAAGTGCCAGTACCTACTGTCTGATACTGCAACAACAGGTGTTTACCATGTGGAGCCGAAAATCAGCAATGTTGGGAAGTCTCGCTATTGCAATGTATTTGCTTGGCCTGACCTTACGAAATGAACAGTTGGTTACAATAGCTGTCGTAATTTTCGTATTTCTGACATGGGCTGCCTTGTTTGGCGGCCACGCTGATGTGGCTTCATCAGGAAGAAGAGCCGATGAGTGGTCTGGCGAAGAGGGTATTGCGCTGGGTAGTGTAATTGCGATGCGCAAGTTATCCAGTGCGAGATTATTTGAAGATGGAGAATTAAATGTAACTCTAAGAATGCAAAACAATTCACCACTGCCAAAAATACTCGAGGTCAGAGATCGCGTCCCAGAAGTGATGAGAATTAAGGAGGGTTCAAACTACATATTGATGGAGTTGGGACCTAGGAGAGAGACCTTCATTGAATATACCATAGAATGCCCTCTGCGTGGATTCTATAGTATTGGGCCTGTAGCAGTTAGAATTCAGGACCCGTTTGGGTTGTTTCACAAGGAAAAAGAAATGCATGTCTACGATGATTTCCTTGTGTTCCCCAAGATGGAGGATCTTAAAGAGACATTTGTCAAATCAAGAGTCCCTAAGATTTTCACTGGTGCGGTGAACATACGACAACCAGGTCCAGGATCAGAATTCTACTCATTGAGAGAGTATTTTGAAGGAGATTCATTTAGGTCAATAAACTGGTCAGCATATGCTCGCTCTGGCAAGTTGATGGTTAATGAAAGGGAGAGAGATGCAGTATCTGATATCATTATCATTGTTGATTCAAGAGCCGTGTCTGAAACAGGCCCGGTTTCACGTAATGCACTAGTTTATTCAACGAGAGCAGCAGCATCATTGGCTAAGTATTTCCTAAGTCGAAGAGATTCGGTTGGTGTAATTGTCTATGGCGATGAAGTTGTGAGTGTTGATCGTGATACTGGTAAGAAGCAACTATATGTTATTCTGACAAAGCTCGCGGGAGCAGTTGCTAGAGGGAATATACCGCTACAAGTCGTAGTCAACCGTATCATGCCCCACATTAACAAAGGAAGTCCTATCATTTTCTTGTCAAACCTTGAGGATGATCCAACAATTATCAGTGCACTTAGAGATTTCAGAGCGAGGAATTTTGACGTTACGGTATTGTCACCATCGTCTCTAGAGTTCGAATTCGATGCGAAACGAATCGACAGAACTGGTTATGAGGTCTTGAAAACCGAACGTGATGTGCTTATTGGCGAGTTAAGAGGTCTAGGTGTAAATATCATGGATTGGGAGCCAGATATGCTATTATCGACTGCACTAGCAGGTGCAAGAGGATTTTGAGGTGAAGACTATGACTATGAATAGACCATCAGGAGATACTAAAGTTCTCTATGAGGGTAAGACCGTTAGATCATCTGCACCATCCAGAAAGAAGCTTGCTGGCCAAGCAGGTGCAGGGTCTGAAATTCCAAAAGACGCAATCCCGACAGTAGAGATGCCTACCTTCATTGAGAGTTTGCTTGGTGGTCCTCTGGTTCCAAAAACCAAATTCCTTCCACCTGATAGAATGGTGCAGAATCTTCAGTTAGGCGTATATGGAGTATTGGTTGCATTGTCATTACTAACCTACATGGTATCGCCGCCTGAGGGGACATTGTGGTATATGATAACGGGTAGTTTGGCAATATCTTTCATTATGCAAATTGCCATTATTGTCATCGCTGCTGGAACTGGATTCTGGGGGACTATGCAACGCGATGCGAGATTCACCCTAGTGAGTAACCTGATGTTCATTCTGGCAATTATGCGATTTGCCGCTTCAAAGGTATCACTAGCTAGCGATCCATTCGAACTCCAAGATAGCCCAGCACTACTAAACATACTAGTGGTGAGTTACGCAGTATTATTGGTGATGTATTTCGAATTAGCCAATGGCGTCATCAGATACTCAATGCTTGATACGAGTATAAGAACCAACGAGGTTTACGTTATGAATCCAAAGAAGATAGTTAGTAAATACCATCGTTCATTGGTCATTAACCCGGTATCCGCAGCAATTCTAGCAATTATAGTTCTTTCAGCAAACACGATTTTGCCACTAATCGTTGGAATATTTTCTTCTGATACCGCAACAAGGTTGGAGGAGTCTGTTGAGTTGATTTCAGTCTACGGCGTAGCATTAGGGACATTTTTTGTGTTTTGTGTAGTTGGTGGATTGTTCGCATTGAACCTCCCAAACCATCTACAGAAGTTTAGAGAGAAGCGTGCAGAGTAAACTTATGCACTTGTTTTCTTAATTACGACCGTTGATAATTGTTTCATCAGCAATTTGATATCATCTGTGTTAGCAATGAACTGAACAGATAACTTGGTAGAGTTCAGGTATTCCAAATCTGAATATTCCACATTTGTATTTTTGAGTCTGTCGTGGACCACGCTCAAATCATTTGTCCCAATAAAAGATATTAGACATGAATAATAATCAACACTTGAGATTCCTAACAGATTGTCAACGATTTTTTCAGCAATTGTAAGTTGTTGCTGAGATACAACAATTTCGATGGTTGTTGGACTTGATTCTACTGACCAACAAGTGATGTTTTCCTTATCCAAGTTTAGCAGTATTTGGCCGAGAACCTTGCTTTGTTGTTCAACATCCCCAATTTCGGCAGTAATTTTTGCGATACTTCTCATGCAGCCTATTGCTTTTAATTGATTTGAGTCGATAATACCGGGGCCAATTATGGTGGGTGGGTAAGAATCCAATTTTGAGTGAAGGTTTCTCACCTCTACAGGAATACCATAATCTCTGATAGGCAAGACAGTAGTATGGTGAATTACTGGCGCATCCATCCTAGATAATTCCCTTGCTTCATCATACCCTAAATATGGAATAGGCTCTGCTTTAACCCCCCATCGAGGGTTAATGGATAACACTCCATCCACATCTTTCCAAAGAACCAGTTTTTTTGCGTCCAGAATACGCGCTATAGCAGCTGCACTGTGATCACTACCCCCACGGCTGAGTAGTGCTAGATTACCATCACGACCTTCACCAAACCAGCCTGTAATCACCGGAGTGCCGAAGAATGCAGCATGGTCTAATTTTTCTATCGATGTCTGTATATCAACGTTTGACGCCGTATCGCTGCCATCGAGGCATATCCCTACATCCTCAGATCCTACTGGGTGTGCATCCATATTTCTTTTCCTCAATTCGTTAGCCACAACTAATGCTGACAATCTTTCTCCAGCAGCAAGTAGGGTATTTACGTCAACATAACTTTCAGGACTTTTTGAAAGATTGAACAGAGATTTGTCAATTCCTAACAGGACTTTGTCAAATTTTTCCGCAAAAATTGACTCATCTATACCTGGGGAAAAACGTAGATGTTGTTTTCTTAGGTCCGATACTAGTCTGGTTGCGTATCTAGGCTCATTTGCTGCCCGTAGTAAGCGATCAGTAACGCCCCAGAGCGCTGAGACAACAATAACGGTTTTACCTTCCTGCTGCTCAATCATTTTGGCGATGAGTTCAATGTCAGAGGAGTCTCTCAAACATGAGCCTCCAAATTTGTGAACAATTACATCATTCAGAGTAAAAGCCCCCTCTTATTGCCAGGTCGGCTAGAGCGAATTTAGCCATCGCCTCAACAACTGCGACAGCGCGTGGAGCTAACACAGGATCGTGTCTTCCTTTGACAGTAAGTGATTCTTGTTGATTGGTTGCAAGATTTAATGTGACTTGTTCTCTAGGAATGCTGGATGGAGGCTTGAAGGCAATTTTGCAGAGTAAATCAGCGCCTGTAGATAATCCCGCTAGAGCTCCGTCGGGTTTGTCGCCCAGTAACACTGGGTTTTCCTTATCTCCGCCCCATGGACTATTATGTTCGCTTCCTGTCATTTCAATGGCAGTAAACCCCTCGCCGAATGCTACTCCTCTAGCAGCAGGTATAGACATCATTGCTCTAGCAAGATAAGGCTCTAAACCGTCGAACCATGGTTCTCCAATGCCAATTGGCATTCCAGAAACTCGTAATTCAACTTCGCTACCAATTGAATCCTGATTCATGCGATTTTGTTCAACAAGTGCAATCATTTTGGCCGCCGAATCGGGGTCTTGACATCTAATTGCCCGACATTCCTCATTGATCCATTTCGCAGGACACTGCGATATCGGTTGCGCCCGTAAGTTCCCGATTGCTGATACATGAGCACTCACTTCAATATTCAATCTATCAATAATAGGTGAAACAAGTGAAGCAGCAGCAACGATTGGCGCGGTTAACCGTGCGCTTGAGGTTCCGCCGCCACGAAGGTCAGCCTTTCCATCGGTTTTTTTCATCATGACCATATCTTGATGTCCAGGTCTAGGTTGGTTGGGAAGAAATGAATAGTCTTTTGACCTTACATCGGAGTTTTTTATTGAGATCTCTATCAATTCTCCAGTAGTTGTTAATTCCTTTACCCCCGAAAGCAATTCCACATTATCTGGCTCTTTCCGTTTGCTGGCATACCTGCCTCCAGGCTTTCGTTCGTCCATTGCTGCTTGAAGGGCAGCTTTATCGATTGGTATTCCTGCCGGAATGCCTTCTAAGTATGCACCTACTCTCGGGCCGTGACTGGTGCCAAACAAGGTAAGTCGCAGAGATTCACCAAGGCTCATCTGCATCGGTATCGCTACTTGCTACATGCTTTGGTTCAAGAACCTGCGCAAATTATTCCATTTCTATTTCATCAGAATCGTAAGATAGGAATTTCGTTTCTATTATTTGTTCCTTAGGCATGATTCTTTCCAATGTTGATTTGATACGTTCAACAGAGGAGGAGACAAGGCTCGGTATAATTATCACAACAGCTGGACCAGAGCCAGTCATGCCCGAGGCTCTAGCTCCGTTGATGAATGCATCGTTTGCAATTTTTCTTCCCATTATATCATTGGTTACTGAACATACTGCTCGACCATTGATAGTTAGACAATTCAACAACTCTCCCTGTTGTAGTGCAATCAACGCCTTCTCAAATTCTTGAAACATAGGTCCAAAATCCTCTAAACTTGGTCGAGAGGTTCTTGCTTCTCTCGTGGCAATTAATACAATCCAATCATCTGGGTTTAATCCTGAGCCTGACATAACTACGCCATCTGATACATTTTCCGCATTAGCATCGATTAATTTCCAACCTTTTGTCAAACATGCCCAGGCATCATCAATTGACCCAGTGATGGAAACCCCTGCACTAATCTGAGCCTGAGATGACAGATCGACGATTTCAGCATCAGTCAATTTTGAATCAGTCGCATCACACAATGCCCTAATTGCAGCAATTGATATTGCGGCACTTGATTTAAGTCCTCTGTTTGGAGGTATTTTTGAGGCTACAGCCCAGTGAATATCACTCGGTTCTAGTCCATCTGGCAGATTAAGATTATTTTCTATCCAAGTATCTACAACAGAGGTGAGTAGATTATCTTCATCATTTAATTGTCGTTTACTGGGTTTGTCTAAAGCCTTTACCATGACAGGTAAATCAAGTGCTATTGCGGCACCATAACCGGTGCCTGCAGCATGTAATAGGCTACAAGCTCCATGTGCTTTGCCAGTACCGATTACAGCCATTTCATACCTCCTTCGATGTGATAGCGACTTTATTTCCAATGTGCCTGGTATGGTTTGAGTTGTGGCATAGAATCCAATCTCCGGTTTTTAATTTAGTCACCGAAATAGCCTCCCCTGAACCTGCAAGAACGCGCACCGTCTCTGCCTGTTGTAGGTATATAGAATTAGATATTTGATAGTCATTTTCCCACGAAATTCGCAAAAAAGGCCGCTTCTCTATCTTCAGTCGCCCAATTGTTGCAGCCCTTGATTCGCCATGATCAGAAACCAACATCACTTCATCTCCGGATAATAATTCTGAGAGATATTTTGTCTTCCCATTGGCCATCAATATGTATGAGTGAGGAGATCCTGCATTAACCCTAAAAGGTCGAGCAGGAACGAATTCTGATTCAATCACTTCACCATGAACCAAAGCCAGTGAGGATGCACTGGATCCTATCAACATGCCCTCACCACGGGAAATTAAGCATGTCAGGTCAATACAGTAGCGTTCACCGACTCCGCCTGTTTCGATATCAAGAATTTTACATTCCGATAATTTGATCTCCCCGGCTAAGGATTCATCCACAGCGTCAACCGTTGGATTTTTTTCCAAGCGTTGAGATTTAGCTATCTCGCAGGCTGTTATCAATGAATTATTATCTTCAATTATGATTGCATCAACGCCCTTTTCTAATGCAAATGCTACTCCGTTGATATCTTTAGGATGTTTAACTATAACTGCTAACTTTGTGCCACTATGTTCACACTCAGAGATTAGATTTTCAATCGGTATCATCTTCCAATCTGAAAAGTCGAGAACAAGCCAACTGAGTATCCCAATTTTTGACCTTGCAGTTGCGAAACTTTGGCTATCATTGATTGGGAAAAATTCACCTACAACCTCTCCATCTAACATTAATTTGTCATCTACACATTGATAGCCATCTCCATTTGATGAGATACTATTGTCAAATACAGGATGCAAATTTCCTGATGTAGAAGAAACTCTACAATCACACCAAATTTGCACATCATCACCTCATAGAGAGCATTTTTCCATGGCTTCTTCTACAGAGCAATTGCTATGGACAATCATAACTAGTGCTTTAGTTATTGCACTGACATCTGGATGAGCAAAAATCTGTCTGCCCATACATACTCCTGCACCACCAGCTTCGAGAGATTCTTTCACCATGGTCAATATTTGTCTACTATCACCTGTTGAGGGACCCCCGGCCACAAGGAGTGGAACCGGTGCAGATTGGCAAACTTTGGCAAAACTGTCCTTGTCTCCTGTCCAGACGGTCTTGATTGCGTCACATCCCAGTTCGAAACCTATTCTTGCTGCATGCGCATAGCCTTTCGTGACATCATTCTTCATTATGTTTACATTTTCTCCTCTGACATAAATCATGCCTAGAACTGGTACTTCGTTGAGAAAACCTTCTGAGGTTACATGACCCATTCTTTGCAACATGTCTGCTTCTTTCT
>JAYXVG010000015.1:0-12843 GCA_036021875.1 Thermoplasmatota archaeon
TACATTGCGGTGTAAGCAGCGCCAATGGCGTTGGCTCCATACGATAGGGCAGCCCACTCAACACTATTATCAAGAATCAGCGCTACTCTTTCTCCAGCCTTTACACCGAGGTCATTGAGACGCTTGGCTACTGAGGTGGCAAGTTCACCGAATTCATTGTAATCAAGATGAACTCTAGCCATACCTGGTTCAGGTATGTAACCAAAACACGGTTCATTACCGAATCGCTCTACGCTAGTCATCAACATCTGATACAGGGTGCGCGGGTCGTCCCCCTCAGGTCCGTTCCATTGTCGGTCGTCGGGCTGTCGGGCCCATGCCATCTTCTCTTCTGCCATGAACACCTAGTGTAGTGGGGAGCACTTGAAACCTGCGCCTGCCGATTTTTGTGATAATCAGCCATTTTCAAGCACAGAAATCACATTTGCTCGCCAATCTGCGCCATCATTACGATTTGCTAATGGGCTTGCAGGACTTGGATGCCAACAACTTGTTATGCTGATTTTGCGACCTGATGTGGTTGTTCCAAGGCCAGTTGTGCTGGCCTTAAACGCCATAAGTGCCCGCTTCTCAGCATATTTTCCAACACCAATAATTCGCTCAATGCCCATAATGTCTACGACCTGCTGCAGATGTTTGTCACAAGCTTCAAGAACGTTTTTCATGACCGGTGCTGGTAGGTTATCAGGGGTCAGATTTTTGCCGCTTTCACCAAGCAATAGCAGTGGACAGTGGTTGACAACAAATATATTGGAGAATACTGCTTCTCCCTCACCAAAATAATCAAACATTAGAGACCATATTCGTTGACCAGAGATTTCTTGACGTTCTAATTCTAGTCCTATTATGGGTCGTTTTGGGTGAGCATTTTCTGGTGTAGTAAGTTTGTAAGGCTTAATTCTCAATTGATTTTTGGCGATTTCCGTCGACCCAAATGGAACCCCACTCTGCGCCATTCCCCAAGGGCCTGGATTCATTCCCAATAACAGGGTTTTCGCACCAAGTCCACCCCAGTTGCGCAGAAACTGTTCGTGATGCTGCCAAGCATAATCTAATGGATTAGTGGCATGAGCAACAATTGTTCTTTGCTCTATCCTCTTGATTTCTTGATTACAAATTTTCGACAGTTGTTTTGCGGCGAGGATCAAATCATCAACTACCGCCATGGATTGAGTGGTTGGCGGGAAATAAATGATTATTGCCCGATTCAGGTAGAGAAATATTTTGCAAGTTCATCTTGCCAAGTAAGACCTGCAGCAGCAAACCATGTTTGAGTATCTGCAAAAGATTTGGCTGGATCTTTTCGCTTCAGTTTGACTCTTTCGCCAATTAATTTCCATGCCGTTTTGCTGCCGATGCCAGGAATTGCTGCAAGTTGTTTTTCGCTAACTGTCTCTAGATTAAGTTGGCATTCAACACCGGTTATTGACCGGGCGCCGTGGCCTGTAACAATGATGTCGGAAGTCGTCTCCAACGGGATTAGATACTCTGCACCAACCAAGATTGGATAAGCACCTATTTGTCTGCCGAAGGTAACGCCCGCCTTACCTCGTATGGCCTCATCAACGTGAGGCGATTCTAGATGATTTGGTAATCTGGTTCTTCCATTGTGTGATTCCCACCTAATGTCTCTTAACACCTCTCCTTTGGGGAATAAATCTTCCAACAATGGGGCATCTATTTCATCTCTTACTGACTGCTTAAACTTAGCAAAATCGCGCTCAACAATTTCTTGGAAACCCGAACCCTCAACCTGCCTAATATTGATTCTTCTGAGCAGTAAGTCTTCGCTTCTAATCTCTCTTAGCAAGGATAAATTCTGCTGGTATGTTGATGATGTTTCGCCATTCAATCCAGCGATGAAATTTAATCCAGGAAGCAACTTCGGTAAACCTCGATTGCCTCGCTCTGCGCCATATTTATTGATTAATCTGATTGCTGTTTTTAGCTGACTAGGGTCGCAATTCAACCAGTTCGCTTCATGAACTGCTTGGTCGGCAGACTCTAGGCCAAATGACAGCACTGCGCCATCAGATAAGGTCTCTACTAGAGTTTTGGTAATCTCTTCGCTGGGCTCAAGGTTTTCTGCAATTATTGATGGGTTGCCATTATCAGTATGCAGGATTTCCAATCGGTCATCCTCTCGAAGTCCGTGTAGTAATTTTGCAATTGGTTCTGGATTTGGTATGGGGTATTCTAATTCTACAACACCATCTGCCATGTAAGTGTAGGTATCTGTCATACCACCCAAACGGACATGCTTAACACCCAAATCATGAGCAATTTTTACCTCTTCAATGATATCTTCTGGACTCCGCCAAACAGGGATACCTTTTTTTGGTTCGATACAAAATTTACATCCGCGTTTGTATCGTACGCAGCCCTGATAGACTTCGACCTCAAATGTTAGCGGTCCGGGACTTCCTTCACTACCTAGATCAGGATGAAGTCGAACTGCTTGGCTATCTGCTCCAGCATGCGCCCACTGAGTCCACTGAGCAGCAGTTCTTCGGCAGTGCTTCCATGTATCATGCCGCAGAAAGTAATCTAGTGTTGCATCTGTATCTTGCAAGGATAAAAAGAGATTTTTTCTCAAGGGATTCCAGCCCTGATGACGCCATCCGCGAATTGCCCAGCCGCCGAGAATTGCGGGGACATTATGTGGTAAAAATTGAACAATTTCATTGATTTCATTTATTGAAACAGGTGTCCCTCGTAGATACTTTCCTGGTACCACTGCTCCTGCAATGCAAGCGAACCCAGCAATATTTCTGAGCAAACGCTCTGCGGTCTGATCTGATGCTCTCAGCAGATTTCGCCACTGGTCAATAGTGATGTATTGGTAATCGATGCCATGATTCTCTAGTACGCCACAGAGATATCGGATGTGGAAGCCAACATAAGGCGGAACACCAAAAGCCGCAGGCTCATCTTCATAGCCATCGAGCACTAACCACTTGGGGGGCTCATGCTCGACCATGATTACCTCTTATGGTTAGAGATTTTCAATCCTTCTTGTTCTTAGGTTTACGTCTAGGCTTTTTGCTGTCTTCTGCTTCTTCACGCATGGCACGCAATTCCCGCGAACTCTTTTTCGGTTTGCTATTTGATTGTCCACCGGTTTTCTTTTGCGATACATCGACTCGTATTTTTCTGCCCAAAACTTCCGATCCATCTAGTGCTTTGATTATTTCATCGCCCTTGTCTTTTTCTTTGACAGTGACAAAAGCAAAGCCTTTTGCTCTGCCGTTATTATCTGTAATAATATTTACATCTGCCACGGTAGCATGCTTGCCAAACAATTTTTTCAGTGTATCAGGCTCTGCTTTGAATGGCAAATTGCCAACGTAGAATTTCATACCATCGATATCTTTCTTCGAATTTCTCCTGCCTTTTTTATCATCGCTATCTGCGTCTCTAACGCCTATCCTGCGACCATTGATTCTGTGTCCATCCAGTTCTTTTGCAGCAGCCTCAGCGATTGATTTTTCATGATATGTAACGAAGCCAAATCCTCGATTTGCACCAGAGTCATCAGTTGGAACAAAGCAGTCTAACATATCGCCAAACTTGGCAAACAATTCGCGTAGTTCCTCTGTGCCAATCTCTCGTGGCAACCCGCCAACGAATAATTTGCAGCCGGGTTTAGCTCTCTGTCTTTGTCCGCCGCCGGTTTGTTGTCCTTCAAAGCGGAAATAACTGCGTTCTCTACCATCCTCTCTGAAGTCTTCAGCAATGAAAGTAGCACGACCAGAAGGTCCCTTGGCGAACATTGATTCAGCTTCGCTACCCCATCGCTTACCAGATTTGTTCAACACGCTAGCGCCTTGTTCTAATTCTGCCCAACCTGCTCCGAAATTATCTGCTAAGGCTCTGAACGAGCGATATTCGCAACTACGACAATTTACATTCCAATCGGCTTGAACCTCGGCAACTAGGTCGTCGCCGCAAGACGGACAAATAGCACTCAATACGCCACAATCATCTCTTTCTCTAAAGTCAATTCTGACAACCGGTGATATTTCTTTGATTTGGGCACGACAGATATCTCTTCTCCTAACGGCATCTGCAGTTTGATGCATGTAGCGGTCAACTAAACCAGTGACATGAAAGTGTCCGTATAGGTGCTCGGGTAATAAGTCCCCTTGCTTCCCCTCTATACACAAAATTCGCGCTTCACCGTTCTTTTCATTCAGTTTCTCAACCTCACAAATCACCGTATCTCCCACAGAGGGGGTAATCACTTGCTTAACTGGCGCAACGGTCCCAATTCCGTCATTGATAGTAAATTTGCCAATCAATGTTGATAGTATGCGGCCATCGACTTCCACTGTCCCTAAACCAGGCTCGCATTCTGCCGTGGTTGATACTTGCATTCCCGGGGTGACGAGGCTCGCCGTCATTGTATTACTTCCTAAGCAATTGTGGCCTTGTGTAGGTCGCACAATGTTCGCTTGTGTCAATGGGCGGGTTAATCCCTTTTGAATCCCCCATACGGAATAATATCGATGGTTACTCATCAAGTTCGGATAATTTTGCATCGTTTGGTTTGTGAAATCGCCAACACCTAATCTCAGTTTCACCCATTTTTCTACTTTGATGTGAATATTTAGCAGGTAGTCTGAAATTACTCTCAAAGACAATTTCACAATCATATCCAAAGGATTTGCCTAGTGCCTCCAAATGGGTTGATTTCGCAGAATGAATAACATACATTGAATCTGGTTGGAGGCTAAAGCCATAATTCAACAGCGGGCGGTCTGCTCTACTAGTCTGAAAACCCCATGGAGGATTCATTACTACAATCTCACAATTAGCAATTTTTGGTGACTCATCGATACCAATTTTACACTTAATCACCTCAATATCAGTCTGATATTGCTCGGAAACCTTAGCTGTATTTTTCCTTGAGATGTCAACAACATCTGCATCTGCCTCAATCAGAATTGTTCGACTGGCGCCTAGGATTGCACATCCGATGCCCAAGATTCCGTTTCCAGAACCAACATCAACAACAGTTTTTCCTTCGATAATATCCAATTGATCGATAGCGAGTATCAGAAATGCGGCTAAATCTCCTTCGGTAGCATACTGTTCTAAACTTGCATCACGTTGCGGATGAGGGATCAACTTAGAGAGTTCAATGGCCAAGTGTTTGGGCCGCAAAACCTCACCAACCTGGTGGCCTAAACTGCTGGTTTTGTTGATTATTGGCACGTGCTGCAGCCTCTGCTTGTCGCCTCATTGCTTCCAATCTAGCATAAGCGTCATTTTGCGCAGTTGCTTGTTGCTGTTGGATTTGTAGCACTAATAAGCGTATTTGCTCAGCTTCAGAGCGCAATCTAGCAAGTAGTTGCTCGCTCGGTTGTGCGGTTCCGCAAAATCGACAAAACCTGACACCATCCTGGTGCTGATTACCGCAGTTTATGCAAAATCCCATATTTTTCCCTATCCTTCGTCATATTTGAGTCAATCGTTATCACTGCACTGCGGTGAGCTCGAGGAACACCGGCCATGTTTCAAATCCGGTTGCCATCGCTCGTTCGCTAATATCTTCCCAACGCGGATCGTCCATCATATCAGATGGTTCCACTCCAGCATCTATTAATTCGGTTACTAGAGCTCGGAATTCTACCTCAACATCTGACATTTCAGCAGCGACAATCTCCTCTTCAATTGTGGGAATTTCGACATTTTCAACTCCGTTACTAGTTGTTGGCAGGGCTATTTCAGGTGGTGGTTGACTTTCATTTTGTTGTGTCATTGGTAATTCTACATTGATTATTTCTTCTGCTTGAGCCGCAATATCTTCCATCATTTGGTCGGAAAAATTGTCTAATACAGCGTCAAGTGTTGCCTCAGCTTCAGATTTAACCTGTGGCGGTAGGGCCTCAACAGGAGTTTCTTGCTCAATGATTTGGGATTTTTTTGTTAGTCTGCCCACTCCAAGAACCTCAGCTTGTTGTCTTGCCAACTCTGCAGCTTGTCTGCGGGGCAATGAAACAAAGCATTTACCAGGAATTGAGTTTGGCGGGAAAGGTAAGTAATATTTCTCAAGGGATTGTATGTCTGGATGTCTAAAGCATAGAATATTAATGCCTTCAAAGCCTCTTTGCGCTGGTAAGCCCATAGAGAAGGGCACGGGCAAGATGTCAACTGTTCCACGTAACCATTTCTCCTGAACCATCAGGTGTTGCATCCATGGACCTAGATCAAGGCTGGCAATATCGACGAATTGAAAAGACGCTGAACGTGGGTCAAAGCCTTGTTCTTGGAGTAATTTGGCTTCATCGCGTGGCCGATGGAAAACAGTCATCACAGGTTGACCGTGTTCGGTCATATCGCCATGTAACTCCATCATTTTTCGATGCTTACGGGGAAACATCAGTAAAATTAGCATCCTTGCAGCCTTGTCGTCCCATATTTCACCCCAGCGACTCTCAGCCTCTACATACAATTGGCCAATCGTCATATCCGGAATCATTGCGGTTATTCCCATGGCGCACCGGTTGTAGGCAACGCTAACGAATCTTTAGGCATACCGTATCTAAGCGAGAAATTTGTCAACCACTATCTCAGCTAAGTAGACAAGACCACCAGCAGCACCTCGAATGGTGTTGTGGGAATATGCACTAAACGAAATTTGGTTGCCTTCAACACTAATGTCACCGACAACTACAGCCATTCCGATTTTCAAATCACCTGCAGGATTTGGTTTGCTAGCAAACTCAGTTCCATTGCTCCACAGGTGAGATTCTGGATCGACTCGCTCAACCAAGTGAATAGGTTTTGAAGGGCTACTGGGTAGATGATGGAAATCGCTTTGGTGATTTAATGCATCAAGCAAATCGCTTGGTCGAATGCTATTCTCGGTTGTCACTTTGACGAATACTTGATGGCCATCAACACGCGAAACCCTCTCACATGAAATGTTTACATCAAACGATGCTGGTATCACGTTATCTGAGTTAATGGCTCCTAGAACATACAGCAATTCTGTTTCGGTTTTTTCAGCCTCACCTTCAATGTGCGGATCAACACTCCCAGACAGCGCTGCTTGGTCGCTGAGTAATTCCCATCCTGCTCCAGATAATGCCTGTTCGCTACGCATTGTCACAGATTTGATATTTGTGAGATTACTGATTATTGAGACCGGTATGGCAAGCGGAATCAACGTACAATTTGTTGCACAATAATGCAGTGAGCGATGTAGATGGTGAGGATTAATCTCAGGGATAACAAGCGGGATGCCAGGGACTCTCCGAAATGCACTGGCGTTGGAAAAAACCATGATTCCAGAGTCTGTCAACTCTTTCTCTACAGTCAATGCTGCATTTGCGGGCAGACCTGAGAAAGCAATTTTGATACCCAGTTTGTGACATTCTTGCGCTAATTCAGCGGAGTTTGCCCCTAAAATTCTCAAGTTTGGTAGGCGCGGGCGGGCTTCACTCAAGCGCCATTCGATTGTGTCCAGATATTCTCCCGCAGTAGAACTACTTCCAGCCACTGCTCCAATCTCGAACATGGGATGTTGTGCTAGACGCTGCTGCAGTCGCTGACCAACCAATCCGCTAGCACCAAGGATGAGACATTTATGGCGGACCATGCGTTATGGTCTAAGTCATCGAATTTGATTCCTTGCTTAACCAATATCTAGGTTTCCTTTACCGGTGATTACCTCTACAGGGCTAGGAAAGATACGCCTAACCAAGAGTTTTTTGAAAATTATCCATCCATCTACTAAGGAACCTAGTTTTGCTTCTCCTAACCTTGCTTTGTAACTTATCGGAATTGAGGCGATGTTAATATTCTGTTTTACGCATGAGGCAAACATCTCTGCTTCTATCTCAAATCTCATCGAGTTTAATTGTAACTTTGCAATTGCTGATTTAGTGAACCCCCAATATCCGGTGCACAAATCATTGGTCGTGACACCATAGAGCGCTGAAGCAATCCAAGTTAACATGTGGTTGCCAAAGTAATTCATTCGAGTCATTGCTCCAGGTTCGATACTCCCGCGTAATCGATCACCAATTACCACATCAAACTCTACCAATCGGCGCACGAATTCTGGTATTTCATTTGGATCGTAAGTCCCATCCGCATCAAGCATTACCAAGGCATCTTTTTGCTTCGAAAGAAATTCCTTGAAACCAGTTCTCATTGCTGCACCTTTGCCGTAGCCTGCTTGTTTGAAGACTTTGCAGTCATGCTTGTTGGCTATTTCGATTGAAGAATCCGAACTACCTCCATCGATAACCCAAACTTCAGTTTGCCAGCCCAAATTTGTTAATTCATCAATAGGTATTGCTGGCAAAACCTCACGTAGTCCGAACTCTTCGTCAAGAGTTGGAAGCATCACTACGAGATTCTTCATCGGTGAACTCAGTATACTGGCAGTTTTGATGCCTTCGATTGATTTGACAATCATATGGTTATTTCTAGCCAATGTAGTCTTATTCCGGTAGTATCGAAGACACGGTCGCCACGTCCTGATAAACCAGATGGGTTAATCCAAAGACTCGATGAGGCAAGGTCATCCCAGTCAATGTGCATGGTAATCTCGCTGTATGTATCATCGAGCACAAAACAATGTTTATGCCACCCAGATGGTTGTTCGCCAACGATAATTTGTTGGTTTCCTATTGTAATGTAAAAATCATCTAATTGTCCAACAGCTTCGAAGAATAAGCAGGCCTGAGAACCCACGAAAACAGTTCTCAATAAATTAAATTCTACCGATGTGTCCAACCCTTCCTCAACGAAGGCTCTTTGGTCAGAATATAGTTCATCTAGCGATTGATATCTATTATTACGCCACGGGTCTAAGCGTGGCTCACAATTTTCACTACATGAACTAATATTGATACTCGCAAGAGTTGCTTGGGTGGAGTCACCATCATCGTTAAATTGCCACAATCGGCTACCATCAATATCCTCAATGATGCTCCAATATCTTGATTCAGCAAGTTTCCAACCTAGACTACCTATTGGAGAACTTATCGCATAATCAATGCCTAATTCCCTGATTTTCGTAGCATTGTTGTAGTTAATTGCAGAAGTGGCAAGAGGTTGTATTGACTCATCAACCAACAATAGACCAAGTGTCGGAATGCTGGTAGTTTGCATACTACTTGGTATGTCATATACATGGCCCCAATGATTATTCTCAGTGTAAATTAAACTACCTGATGGCAAATCGTCTAACAGGTCCCGGATTTCTAAATCACCATTAGTTATCGGCCTTAATTCGTTGTGATTCGCTAGATTTGCCGTAATACCGTTGGCAATGATTATGCCGACTAACACAGAAGCAGCAAGGATTTTTGCTACCTTTTCATTGACGCTTGGGTCCCAATTGATTGACAGAAGTCCACGTTTGGATTCTAGTGAGTTCAATCCAGTAGACGGACTTAACCATAATGCTCCAAGGGCAGCAAGTGGGATGTGGAATGCGTGTAATCCCATTGAGTAAAGGGTATATGACAGGAGAGACAAAACGGGTATATCTTCTAGTCCCTCAATCAGGTGAATGGATGTAAGTAACCACAACATCGCAATCCAGGATACTATCATTCTACCCTCAACACTCTTCCTAAGTTTCCAACCAGCCAGCAACGAAAATACCAGTAGCATTCCATTGTAAGTGATTAACGGTTTACCACCCTGCCATCCATATTCTGCAAAGACGGCTTCGTCTAACATCCTCGGTGCAAGAAATATTACCGAAATTGCTGCCGAAATCGTGATTATCGCAGAGCATGCAAGCAATAGTCTCTGGAAATTTTCACTATATTCAGCGCGCAAACTCAATCCTATTACCACGTGGGCAATCATTAGCAGTCCGAGATAAATGGCGCCAGTTGGATGAATCAAGGATACACAAGATACTGCGATAATGAAACCCCTAGTGTGATGAGAGCTGCGACTTGATGAAGGCCTTAGCAAGACTAGCAGACCAACAACTAGTCCTAGTTGACTAGCAACTGTTGGGTACCCGGAATCGTAAGCTTTTGCGAATAGTCCAAAACCTAGCGGCATAGTTACAAAAAAATGTCCTCCAGCTCCATGGTGATCCATCGCACCGGCAGCGCCAATGATTAGTATGGCAAGTGTGTAGTGGCCGAGAACAAATACAGAGCGGCCTGAGCTGATATCGAGAGTCTGCGCTAACCAACTTGCTAGAGCGGGAAATGCTGGAGGGTATGTCCATGATCCTTCATTTACACCAGTCAAAATCATATTTCCATTTTCAGTAATTTGACTCGACAGCACAGCAAATCCAATCCAGTCCACGCCAAAAGGCAACTCTTGCAAAATGGGCAATAACAAAACTCCGCCACACAAAACTATGCCGATGGTAATGCCAAATCTGTATCTATTTGATTGGAACCAACGTTGAGTAGAGGCTTCATCAGAAATATCTTTGTCATCGCTTTCCAGAACCACTCCATGCATTGCAGCCTCAAGCTTTTGCCACTGAGTTAGCCCTTTTTCATCGTCACCCCGTCGCCTTAAGTGAGCAAACGCTGAGACATTAATCAGTAAAATCACTGCTGAGGCTAAATCCCACGTCCATAATCCACTAAGTAATATTATTCCGCAAGTGCCGTAAATCAATAGTAAACCCAAAGCAGGACTAAGCATAGCTTTTCTCCAATTATCGGCTGAGCCATCAAGTACCTTGCATAGGGCATAGCCAGGAACTATACTTATGGCCAGTAGTAGGACTGTAGCCACAAGCATATATTGGCCTGCGATGGATAGGTCTTGACTTTTCGGCCAATAATCAAAAATAATCACGGTTTAGAATACCCATGCCAGACGGTGAGTCAAGGTTTCATCCGATAGTCAAATTGCCAGATGAATACTGGGTATTTGATTTTACCAAACCGACAAATGTGACTTGGGAGTGTCCCTTCCCTTACCAAATTGGCAGATATGATGAACATAGACCTGGGATGTATAACACAGAACTATTTGGTGGCGTGAGGGATTTACATGTAGGGTTAGATATTGGTGCACCAGTGAATACAGATGTCTATGCCTTTGCTGACGGAAGGGTGTATAGTTTTGGAATCAACCCAGAAGCGGGATCTTACGGTCCAACAATAATCACCGAGCATGAGCTGCAACTCCCCTCGGCGGTTGGGTCTAGCAAATATTCTCCTCCGCAGAAGTTTTGGGTTTTACATGGCCACTTGTCTACCGAATCGCTTGACAATATACAGGTAGGTGACAAAATAACTCAAGGTCAAAAGATTGCAACCATAGGGAATGAATATGAAAATGGTGGTTGGCCACCGCATATACACATCCAAATTTCAATAGAACAACCAGTGAATAATGACTTACCAGGTGTCGTTAGACTCTCAGATCGTGAACAGGCACTTGTTACTTATCCTGACCCTAGGCTAATAGTTGGTCAAGTGTATTGAAATATGACTTAATTTTTATCAGCCAAGAATTTTTTCAGAGAATTTATTGGACCGATTGCTGATGGGTCCTTGCCGTGGATCAAACCTAAAGCGATTGACACCCAATCCATGATTATACACAAATGCAAAAGTGCCTCAACTAAGGTTTCGCCCTCCCCGTGGATTCGCCATGCCATATCCGTTGGAGTATGGGCAATCATCCATTCCAATCGGTTAACAACCCTAGGGTGCATCTTGTTCCAGGTAAGAAATAGAATCACATTGTCAGGCACACTAAAATCAAGATCGTCACCAACTCCTCCCCATGCAACACTCTCGTTGTGATTCATTTCAGGGAAAACACCAATTCTGGCAAATCTTGCTGAATTCTCATTCAATTGATTTTTGAAGCGATTTAGTGCAGGCGATAGTTCAGTCGGTCCGAGCAGAGCAATAGGTTGAGTTGCCATGAAAGAAATCAAATCTAGCAAATCTGAATCGTTGTTGTTAACAAAATCATAATCGCTCACAATCTTTTGTAGCCGATCTAACATTGCTTCATCCTTACCCTCATCCGTGAGTATTCCAAGATGACGGAAAAGTGCTAATTGACGGGAAAAAATGTGACCAAAGGCAGATCTTGGTGGCTGTCCACCAACGGATGGTATAAAGTAACAATTGTAGTGTAATTCAGCAAGCCCAGAAAGAATTCCTCCGGTGGAAATAACTACAACCGTCGCACCAGATTTCAATGCAAACTCAGTAGCTTCTATCGCTTCTTCAGTATTACCGCTGTGAGAAGTTGACAGGACGAGCCATCCTTCATTCCACCATGAAGGAAGAACATAATCTCGTTGGACAACTACTGGAATTTTAGCTTCTTGGTCACAGAGCACTGAGAGAAAATCACCACCTGCTGCCGACCCTCCCATGCCAAGAGCAATCACCCCCTGCCATTCCCTATTACCAATCTCTTCTATCCAAGGAAACCGCTCTAGATTTACACCTCGTAGACCCTTTTTGATATCGTCAACAAACGCTCGGGTAAACCCTATCATATCTTCACTGTCTAATGTTGTAGCCAACTCGATAAGATTGACATCCGCCATAATGTTATGATGAACTTCATACTTTTTACTCTATACCACTATTTTCGTCAATTGCCATAGTATGCAGAGCAATCCACTCGCCGTCAATACGAGCTAGTCTTGCAGTTTTTTTGCCTTTATGGTCCCAAGGTAGTTTGATTGAAGCCATTGTCCAAGTTGTTGGGTCAAGGAATTCCCCCACCGATGAATCTTGATTGATTAGGTCAACAGCGATGTGTTCTGACATACGTGCAAGAACTTGCGTTGATTCTAAATCGCGCCAAGACGCACCAGTTCTCTCTTGCCGATCAACTCTCTCAACAATGGCGCCGTCTTTG
>JAYXVG010000015.1:12942-19048 GCA_036021875.1 Thermoplasmatota archaeon
GTCCAAGATGCAGGTCGCCAGAGATTTTCTCTCCAGCGCACAACATCACCTAACTCGTATCCAGGTTTTCGATAAAGCAATGTCAGCCTCGTAACGTCCACACCGTCTTTACGCCCGACAGTCGAATTAGTTTCAACGACTTGTCCACCGTGTTCCTTGGTGAGGTGCCTGCCCCATGCTCTTGCTAATCCCTTGCTGCCCATGACTACATCATAACCACCAGTCACGGGGCCTTCATTGGTTATGAAAAACATCGGATCGTCAGATAATGACTCCTTAACAGTGTCCAGAGTAGCGCGTAGGTTTTGATATTCCTCTTCACTTAATTTTCTGCCACTGGAGCGTAATTGAACAGTCGCCTCGTAATAATTACCGGCTCGTCTTGTACAGGTAAGACAAACACCATTAGCCATTCTGGCTCGCATAGTATGCTGTTCCTGAAATAGCAGGGAATCGATAACTCCCTCCAGTTGTAGGTGGATTAGAGTGTGACGGTCAGAAACCTTGCGAGTCTCAAAACCTATCGCAATATCCTCAGCATCAACATGAAATCTTAAATTTCTTTGAATTAATTCATCCCAAACTTCCTCTTCGCTGATATTTACCCACTTGCCTTGTAATTCAACTATGTCGCATCTTGCACATCTGACCCACGGAACATTTTCTGGCACTTCAGCTAACTTTACGCGTTTTCTTAGACAAGGCTCACACATCCGTTCTCCGAAAAGTGGTGGAGGAGAGCCACATACCAAACAGAAATCTTCGCCTAATTCTGACAAGAATACACCACCAATTACTATTTACAGTCAATGTTGTTCATGATTTATTCATTATTTGTAGCAGTATGTTCAGCGACAGAATCAGCATCTTCGGAATTAATTTTCATCGAATTCTCCATAGCGTCAAGTCTTCGTTCCATGTTTCTGCTTCTAGAAACTACAGTCCATGTCCAAATTCCCAACCCAAATATCATGCCTAAGTAAGCAATAGATAGATATGTCCTATCTTCCATTTACTCACCATCCAACTCCTTTTGTAGTCGTTCCAACCGCTGCTCAAATTTGGTAATTTCCATTGATGTTAGTATATGGCCAATAATGAGAACAGTAAATGATATTGCACCAATCAGCAAAACTAAACCCATATCTCCAGATATCGAGCTACCCTCATCTCCTGCAATAACCGGTCCTGGATGACGAATCACCCATATACGGGTTGCGACATAGGTAAGTGGCACTAAAATAAAACCATACAAACCAAATGTTGAGAAAGTATCTCTTGTCTCTACTCCGTCGGGTTGACTCTGGCGACCCAAGACGAGGAATAATGCGAGCAGTGTCAAGAGACCGAATGTATTCAAGCGCCAATCTTCCCAATCCCATGGAGTGCCCCACTCTGCTGCTCCCCAAACACACCCAGACCAAACAGCCATTAGGCCGCACGCCAGACCTGCCTCAGCGCCAGCTATATGCATCTTCCAGCCAAGAGAGCTGCGTTTGAAAAACCATAATGCAGAGCCAACAAAGAGTACGCCAAAGGCGATAAATGCTGCCCAAGCAGCTGGAACATGCCAGTAAAAAATACGTTGCGATTCTGGAGATTCAAAGGCATTAATGTTGACGCTCGGTGCCCAATTAAACGCTAGATAAAGGGTGGCCATAAGACCCAAAAATCCCGTTGCGAGAATAGCCTCGTTTGCCTTGACTCGCATGATTCATGCTCATGAGTCTCCTTATTGAAGTTGAAGGTCATAATTTTGCACAATAGTCGACAATTATTCCCCATGGTAATATCAGAATAGGAGTCAATAGTCTAATGAATACTGCGTTGCTTCGTGCAAGTCTTATTGTGCTAAGTTGTAAAAACCTGACAACAAATGAGGTGCTCAAACAAATAAATCCCCCAATAATAACGATTCTGTAATCTAATGACTGTAGAAAAATCTGCATCCCAAGAATAGAAATTATCACACCACTAAACAGGCTTTCTATGTATGAGTTTGGCACAATGTTGTGCTGTGCACGCCACCAATCAACCGCCCGTTGTTCTTGTAAAATTCGGAGTACTGGGTCTCCGACTAGGCCCATTGCAAAGGCAGGTGCCAAAGCAAATCCCATGAGAATGAGTCGGTTATCAGACAACGAAAGCGGGTCGGCTATTGACAGCAATACCCCCATTACCAATAGCGCTGCAAGCCAGTTAGTTTGAATCGAAACTAAGGTGGTAAAATTCAACTTCCAGCCAATCTTAGTCATTAGAAAGGAATTTTTTTGGTTATTTGATTCAACCTGCCATACTAGATTATTACTAACTTCCTTAATTTTTGATTCGCTGAAATCATACAATTTGGTTGCACATTCTCTCAGCCTCAAATCGTGGGATGCAATGACAATGGCATGACCAAGGTTCCTCAGCATGTGGATGTGCTTAACCAAGCATTCAACAGAATCATCATCAAGTCCAGAATCTGGTTCGTCGAGCAGAATAAGTCGGGTTTTTTCAGATATCATACCCGGTAATAAACCACTGATTACGGCTACTTTTCTTTGCTGACCGCCAGATAAATTAGCAATTCGATCGTTCCTCCGATTGCCGATTTTATATGATTCAATGATATCAGTCATATCTAGTGATTTATTGCATAATGCTGTGATATTATCCAACCTCTGTTGAACGGTTTGACTAGGAACAAGACAGTTTCTCTGCAAAGTCAAACCGAAGTTGTGTATCGGTTTAGCCCTCCTACCTTCTCCATCACAGACCACAACTCCGTGATGCCGAACAGTGCCACTCTCTAACGGTAATAGTCGCGCTGCCGTTTCAATAATCGTCGACTTGCCAATCCCGTTGTCTCCGTGTAAGAGTACGCACTCACCTTGGCTAACAGAGAGTGAGAAATTTTCCAAGACCACACCCATACCACGCCGAACAGTAACGTTGTCCAACTCCAAAACTGGGTCTGCCATGTTCTACCGATTTGCTGAACAGCAATGAATGCTACCATTTGCTAACATCTCTGCACTACTTCAAAAATGGGCGCCTCCAAGGAGTGTTATGGCGGCCCAGTTTACGCAGTTCAGCGTAGTTGAGAGTTGCTTATTTGTGTCATGGATCTTAGCGATATTCTGGCCGCTAGTTTACTCATACCGTCACAAAACATCCTTTGCTCTCTCGATGACAGTTGCCTTGCTGCTCGGCTATTTAGTTCAGGTTGTCTGGTCATTATTATACAATTTTGGCTTGGTTGAGATGTGGTTGTGGGAAGATCTCTGGATGCGGCCTAGCGAAGCAAAATCCCCATCTGGATGGATAACTTTCATATCAGCAGGATTTCTTCACAGCCAATTTGATGCTACTCACGTTCTCAGCAACATCTTGGTTATCTCTTTAGTTGGGATTCCCTTAGAACAAAGGCTGGGCTGGCGGCGATTTACCACAATATACTTTGTTGGTTTAATTGGGGGCTCAGTTGCTTGGGTGCTATTCAATTTTGAATCCTCACGACCAGCATTGGGTGCCTCAGGGGCTGCCTTTGGTCTATTTGGCGCTTATTTGGCTGGTTGGCCAAAAGATGAAATTCCGTTTCCGTTGATTCTTATCAGGAAATGGCCAGTATACTACTTGGCGCTAATCTATTTTGCTTTAGAAGTGATTAGAGCTTACTCGATATATGGGTTAGATCGGCCTAGTGATGTTGGTCATATGGCGCACTTAGGTGGCTTCATTGTCGCTTATGCCATGCTCCCTTTGATTGCCAGAGGTGGTCCGGTTCCTCTGGGAATTGAGGATGGTGGGCCTTCATCGTCGAGTGAAGTAATCAATAGATTGCGACAAATCAAGCAGCAAATGAGGGACCTCTCTGAGGTTGGCGATCCATGGGAAGCGCAAGGCTTCGAACTGCCGAGAAATCTCAGAGAATCTGTCAAGAGCTTGATGGAATCCAGCGATGAACCAGAGACTAGGCTAGCCTGGATGGAGCACATTGGTGACATCGCTAATTGTCCAACTTGTGGTAGTAAATTAGGCGTAATTGAGCGTTCTGATGGTCCACATCTGCAATGCTCAAGCAACCCAGACCATTTCAACTGGCCATAAATTCCCCAAACCCCCTAAGGGGGTTGGGGAACGGTCGCGAAATGGATACTATCAAAACATGGTTTACTCTCAGGCTAGATATCGAAGGGGTGTATGGTAATGAGTTCTAGCACCGGTCTGCGTCGCTCAGCTATACTAATTTGCTTAATTTTTCTGCTAGCAAGTTATTCTGCTGCGGCGAATTCAACCCATCTAGACAAAGAACAATCCCAAGACTCTACCCCAATCATTACTCATGCTGAACCGATACTAGTTGATGGTTTGCCACCACTTATGTGCGGTGGCGAGTTATGTGAACGGCCATTGAGGCTGGATATGCGAGGGCAAATGCCGGCCTCTGAGAAAGAGGGTTGGTGGCTGGGTTACGGCCCGGACCTAGACTGGAACGGCATGGATGATAGACTGCAACGAATATTAGCTGGTGCAGAATCTATTTCACCAACGTCGATAATTGGCGAGGATGGTAAAAAAACTGTTGCGATAGTTGTTGATTATGCATGGCACCCAACAGATGTCGAAGTCCTCGAACTGCAGCAGGTTCTACACCAGCATAACTGGGTCGGTGAGGAATCAGGAGCTTGGTTTGATAGACCAGAAAGCATAGACTCGATCGTGGTTGACAAAGTTCCTGTCAGTGCTCTGATGGACATATATCACCTCAATGGAGTTGTAGTAATCGAAATGCAGAATGTTATGGTTCCAAATAATGACATCGCTGGAAAAGCGACAAGAGCGATGCCATCAGATGTCTACTCGGAGACCGCTTATGAGCGAGGCTATTCAGGTGATGGCGTAGTTATTGCTGTCCTTGACACAGGTGTTGACAATGAACATCGTTCGTTGAATGATTTTGATGATCAGGATGACGCACCGGATACTAACCCGTTGTCTTATGATGACCATAAATGGGTTGCTGGTTACGATGCCACCTCTGCTGCGGCCAATCCAGATGGTTCACAAGACCCAGATGATGGACAAGGACACGGAACTCACGTTGCAGGTTCTGCACTCGGCACCGGAGACTCATCTAGAGTGCATGTTGGAACTGCACCTGGAGCTTATCTCGTCGACATCAAGGTTCTAACCGACGCAGGCGGCACAAACTCACAATATTCGATAAATGGTATTCAATGGATGATTAACAACGCAGAAACAGATTGGGGTCACAACTCATCCAGTAGAGGTATTCAGATTGGGTCTATGTCTTTTGGTTCTCTGTCATCTCCACTAAATCCCGGAGATGAGGGAGATAACGGCACAGGTGGTGAGGCAAGGCTAATCAATAACGCCACAGAAAATGCAGATATCGTTTGCGTAATTGCGATGGGTAATGACGGGTCAAAGCGCGTTCCATCTCCAGCAAGTGCCGACCTTGGGTTCGCAGTGGCGTCAGCCTCAGATTTTGGGACTGTAAATAGGACTAATGATGGGATTTCAAGTTTCTCAAATTTTGGTCCACGACTAGACGATGGAGACGATAATGAGTGGGATGAACTGAAACCAGATATAGCATCATACGGTTCGAATATAATTTCTGCAACTGCAGCGACTGGGACATCTTTCCCGGGTGCACCTCGTCCTGAGGCAGATACAGGGTATGACGAAAAGGACGGAACCAGCATGGCTACTCCAATAGCATCTGGTATTATTGCACTAGTTAGAGAAGCTGCGCCATCATTAACTGCTTTTGAGGTAATGGATGTGATACGTAATTCCTCAGAAATCCGAGATAAACCAGCCAACACAGTTTCCGATCGCTGGCATGAGAAATGGGGCTTTGGATTAATCGATGCCTCATGTGCAATTGATTTGGCTTTAGACCAGCCGTGTACCGCTCTTGAGGATACAGGAGTTGTCGCCCCACCACCTAGTGGTAATGGTTCAGGAGATTATGTCACTATCAACCAACCGTCCAACAATACATGGTGGCTCGAAGGTAATACTGCAACGATTTCAGGAACCACAGATTTTCCATCAAGCGAGCAGTTTGACCAAGTTCAGATACGTATTG
>JAYXVG010000016.1:0-17334 GCA_036021875.1 Thermoplasmatota archaeon
TGGGTTGTTAAATGACTAAAAAAGCACAGACGAGCCTAAATTTGATGGTATAGTCTAAGTGCTTTGACAATGGCGAACATCCATGAGACTTCCACAGATTGTTGCCTTAGGTGGGAGCCTACTGAGGCCTGAGGAATTAGGTAATCGGGACATATGGTTTGGTAAACTACGCCAACTAGCTGTTCATATCGAAGGCAACTCTAGAAAACTCGGTATTGTGGTTGGTGGTGGATTGCCAGCAAGAGAAGGTATAGAACTTGCAAAAAACCTAACCTCAGACCCAGATAAATTAGATCAAGTAGGCATCGCAGCAACGCGCCTAAATGCAACAATCATTCAACAAATTCTCTTGGATATCGGATGTGATGTTGCTCCAGTTATACCTCACGATACTGAGTCAGCAAAAAAATTACTTGATGAACATAGTTTTGTCGTTATGGGTGGAACAAAACCTGGGCACACAACCGACGCTGTAGCAGTAACCCTGGCTCGAGATTGCTCGGCAACAGATTGCATAATCGCTACTAATGTCAGTCATATATACGATCGAGACCCAAAAACCAATCCAGACGCAAAGCCATTCTATGAGATGACAATAAAAGAGTTATCTGGGATTACGGGAAATGCACGTTTGTTACCTGGACAATCAGCTGTAGTAGATCCAATTGCTGTTTCTATTGCTGCAAAAAACGGTATAAATATAGCAGTACTTGATGGCCGAGAAATAGATCGCATTGAATCCGCTTTGGACGGCGAAGAGTTTGATGGAACAATAGTAAGGAGTTGATTACTTGGTGGACGTAAAGAAAATTAAGGAGAATGTTTCAAAAGTGACCAGTAAAATGTCGAGTGGAAAATTACCCAACCACAAGCATTGCAGAATTTGTGGAATTTCCATATCGCCAAATTCAGATCCAAGGGTGTGTAAGTCTGCAGATTGTCTCGAGCAGCATGAAAAGAATAACAAAAATGAGAAACAAATGCGTATATGGATGTTCATTTTCTTTGGAATATTTGCCTTCATTTTCCTGAGTTCAATACTCAGACAACTAGTCTGAATAAGGTATTTATTATTCATCCAACAGTGATTCTGCCTCAGCAGAATCCATGCGCTCATCACCCACCGACTTCAGTCGATCACCCAATCTAAACAATGCCTCAACAGCTTCTTCGATTGATTTATTCTGTTTTAGGAATCTTATTGTTGGCCAACCACAGTCGATAATTTCAGGGTCAATCGTATTTTCTTCAATCCATGCGGAACATGCAGTCCCATGACACAATGCACTGAAATTTTCAACATCGATCCAGAACGTTCGTCGACCACAAACCGGGCAATCACGACATTCCATAGATGATAAAACCGTCATTGCTTCTTCACCGACAATATCAACATCCCAAACTACTACGCTACAGCTTTCTAACAGCATTTGTTCACTTTTTTTCAGAAATGCTCGTAATACCTGCCATGCGGTGTCTTCAGAACTGAAGCAACCTAGCCCGATTGTGCCGCCGCCTTCCTCAGTAACTGATGGCACAAATACCCGTGCAACACTCTCGCCCATGACATTGTTAATGCAATCAATTGTATCAATTCTCTTGTTCAAACGGCCATTCAGCCTCGACTATTGCGAGCCCACCCTGATGAGGGAGTTTGGCTTCTGGCTTCTGAATTCGAATTGATATCTTACGGACAAATTTATTTTGAGAGATTTCCTCAAACATCTTTGAAATCATTGTCTCCATGAGTTTTATTGGTGGTGAATTTGCTATGACATTGTGTGCAACATTTTGTAGATCTGCGTAGTTGATGGTCTTAGATAATTCATCACTAAACTGGTTGTTGACTAGCTCAACCCAAATGCTGACAATGAATGGCTGTTCATAGGCATGTTCGGCTTGATATGCACCATGCTTGCCATAGACGGTGTAATCTTCTAATCCTACTTTGAACATTTAATCCTCTTCCCTCTCATGAACCCAAATCAGATGGTAACCAAACTGGGATTTTACTGGTTCTGAGGTTGTCGCGAGTGGTATCGACCAGACTGCATTATCAAATTCTCTAACCATCATTCCCTTCCTGAACCACCCTAAATCGCCACCTTTTTGCGAGGAAGGGCATGTGCTCTTTTTCCTAGCAAGCTTTTGAAATTCTTTCAATTTCGATATCTTCTGCTTTAGTTGGATTGCCTCGGATTTTGAGTTGACTAAGATGTGTGAAGCCCATGCGCTCGGAGCGACCATGTTCTAGCCTAACCAAATCCGTTATTGAATTATACTGAGTCAGGCATTTAGGTCATATGCCAGTAATCTCATGTAAGAGCCATAAATGGTCCCAGATACATGCAAGGATTCTTCATTAAATCGCTCCATTGTATCGAGGTAGGTGTGATATTCCCAAGCGCCTCCACCGTAGCAAGATACTGCCCGCCCGGTTTTTCCACCCAACTCGTAAATAAAAGGGCAATAATCAGAATTACAAGGCATCTCGTTCGGTTCTCCACGGTCACCACTTAGCAAACTAAACCTGATGTCATATTTACTAGCAATCTCTGATTTATCTTTGACATACAGGTTCGCAATGTTGTTGATGTGTCGATAGTCATCAGCATTGTTAGTGAATAGTGTCAAGGAATTACCTCTATTCTGGAAATCGCCATCTACATGGTTCATGTCAAAATTTAGGTATAATCTCAGATTGTCGCGTAGGTTGTTTTGCATATCTGCAACATATGCCCTACTTCCCCAGAGGCCTTCCTCCTCCCCGCCCCAAGTACAAAATTGGATAGTTCTCTCAGGTTTACCAGTTTGATTTACTATTTCTGCGAGTTGTCTGGCCATCTCCAACACGGTTGCTACGCCAGATGAATCGTCAACTGCTCCCTGCCCTTGGTAAACAGTATCGTGGTGCGCTCCGGCAATTATCACTTCTGAGGTTCTTCCCTGAATTTTACCGCAGGGGACATATATTGTGCGTTCCTCATCATTTGTTACATCTATTATTAACTCGATAGATGCGGGTTCAGTTGCGTTAATTACTAATGCTTCAAAGATATCTCCAGCATCCCTTGACATTGCGATAAATGGTATTTCTGTGGGTATTGTGCCACCATTCGCTGCTAACAAACTATCGTAATTAGTACCCTTGAATATAGGAACACAATCATTGCCCTCAATCTGCCCACAATTGATGATTTTGTTAACGCTGATTATTCCAGCGAGGTCATTCTGGGCTGCATAGCTATACATTTGAGTATTTGAGACACGAGATTCGTCCATTCTAACATAGCCAAGGGTTCCAGTAGCAGACTGCCACAAAGATTCATCGCTTCCGTTGCCCAAATCGGTTACAGGTATTTCTTCATCAAACATATATTCTGATTGTCCAGAGAATCCCTGAATAACATAATCAACTCTGTGTTGGAAAATTGTCACTTGCGAACCACCAACCTGTCCAACAGGACCATCACAAGGTGACAATCCAAAACCTCCTTGGACACACAATCTGAAACTGGGTTCTGAATTTACATGGTGCATTGGAACCTGATACTCATTTGACTCAGGCTCATATCCCATTTCTTCCAACCTCTCGATAATGTACTGCGAAGTGTTTGCTTCTTCGATTGTGCCACTCATTCTGCCCTCCCATTCAGGGTGCCCAAGTTCGACTAAATCCTCAGCGTAAGTTCTAGTTTGTTCGGCCTCGAAGTCGATTAACTGATAGTCGAAGTCGTCACCAAAACCCAGCCAGGATGGCTGCAGGACTAACACCGAAGAAATCATTAGCATCGATAACCCAATAGCGATTATCGCACCCAGATTCAGTGGCCCAATAATCTGGGTTTTCATTCTACTGAATATGTATTCATACCGATTTTCAGTTTCAACTAAATCCGCCTCAATCGAGATCATCAAGGGTTCATTCTGTGATTGCTCTAAACGCTCAATAAGAGTGGCTTTTTTGCCGGATGTGGGTAGACCTAATTGTTCACATTGCGTTTTTAATTCAGCAACTAGCATACTCTCGTAATCGGGCCTTGTCATGATGAACGTTTGCCCCTAGAGGACTTAGTTCAATAAATCGGCGGTTCCTTGCCCGTTAAATCTCATCGCCAGTCCAGCGCTTGCCGACACTGTGCTCAATATCTAGGTGGTCTAGGATTCTAGCCATGATGAAGTCAATCAGGTCGTCAATTGACTTCGGGTGATTGTAGAAACCGGGCGACGCAGGGATGATTATTGATCCCCACGACGATAATTTTGTCATGTTCTCAAGGTGAACAGTTGCGTATGGTGCTTCTCGAGGGACTAAGATAAGTTTGCGTCTTTCTTTCATCGCCACGATTGCTGACCGAGTCACGAGATTATCGCTAATTCCAGCCGCCATTTTTCCGAGCGTCGTTCCTGAACATGGGCATATTACAACGGCGTCAATTTTTGCCGAGCCGGAGGCTGATTTCCCGCCGATATTCTTCTCGTCATCTAACTTAGCACCTGTTTTGGCCGCTAGCTCTTCCTTGGACATATTACATTCATGGTGTAATGTAATCTCTCCAGCGTGGCTAACAACTAACCGAGTGTCTCTGTTATGTTCCTTGAGTATTTCCAGTAGCCTCTTGCCGTATATTGCACCGGACGCACCAGTTATGGCTACCACTATTTCGCCCATGCTAGCGCCACAGCATCAATTACTTTTATTCACTTGTTTTTGATTGAGCGCGGAAGTTAGTGATTTATCTAATGCTTCGAGCGCTAATTTGAACTGCCTAGGTTCTATAGACCACGCTACTCTTACCCAATTTTTCAAACCCTCGCTGAACATTGATCCAGGTACGACCAACAAATCATTCGCTTTGCAATAGTGATCTGCGAAATGCTCTGAATTCAAGTCATTGGGTAATTGGAAGCAGCCAAAGACACCACCGGGAGGCTCGTTCCATGGGATTCCGTGACTCTCCAATACCAACCTCAATGCAGGCAAATTTTCTTTCCGATAGCGTTTTATTGCCTCATCAACTTGGTCTAAGTTCCTCAGCGCAGCGTAACCGATTTTCATTGTTGGACTCGCCATTACTCCGGAAAAGGTCATGAATATGCGCCTTGCAATTGATATGGTGTCAGCGTCAGAAATGATCCAGCCAAAACGAATTGTACCCATAGCGTATACCTTAGTGAGCGAATTGATTGAAAGACAATTTTTGCCATATGAGTGTATTGAGCGGTAATTGTCTGATTGTCTGTATGCATCGTTGTAAGCCTCGTCGGCGATTAGTATCACATCGTTCTCCTTGACTTGTTTCACTATCCATTCTCTATCTTCTACAGCTAATGGCCAACCTGAAGGATTAGATATCGGTGTAATCATAATGATTTGACATTGCTCAATTGCATTCTGCCATTCATCTCGATTTATCGTCCAATGTCCAAGTGAGGTTTTCGGAGGGGATTTGTTGATTCTAATTATCTCGTCAGCAAGGATAAGCGCAGATTGCGGGATTGGAGCATAAGTTGGTGATTCAACAGCAACAGTAACTTTACCATCATGAGAATCTCTAATTTTGGCGATTGCGGTTAGTAATGATATATTGATTCCCTGAGTTGCGCCATGGGTAATCAAAACATTATCAACAGAAACTTCCTCTCTTTTAGCAATAATCTCTCTTGGGTCGATAGATTCCTTGTAAAATGGCTTATCAAGCTCGAAAACATCTTGACCTAATAGTTCTGAGAGGTTCCAATCAAACTGCATGCCACTGAAGGAAAGATTGTGTTTTCTAGACTCTTGTAGTCTAGGTATATACCATTCTAAGTAATCTATTGGCGGGACAGAGTTAGTGAACCCCTCCCGAGTAAATCTAGGCCAGTATCTAGGCATATTACGTCGTATGAGTTTAATCAATTATGTTTTTTGATTTTCGTTGCTAACCATTGATTAATGTTCGATTTAGACATTGTGAAATGTTGGCAAATAGTGCATCGATAATTTGTTGATTTGATACATCATAACCCAGTTTAGCTAGGCATGTTGTAGTCGATTCATCGAGCCCACAACCAGATAGATTTTCCACTCTTCCGGGAGGTGTGCTGAGGTTGATAGTAAAACCATGTCTCGAGGTCCATCTCAGAAATGATAGTCCAATACTGCATATTTTGTGATCACCGACCCATACACCTTGCATTCTATCATCCCTGCGAGCGGGGATATTTAGGCTCTCAAGTGCCTGAATTACCCATTGCTCAATCTTGTTAATTATCTCAGTTACCGAATTTTCACCGGCTAAATTCCATTTGAATATCGGGTAACATACAACCTGTCCTGAACCATGCCAAGTGAGTCCACCACCTCTATCCACTGGGAATGTAAGGTAACCAGGTGGCGCGGTAATGCCATCATTTCTGGCTCTTGGACCAACGGTTACTATCTCGGGATGTTCCATTATCAAGATTGTATCAGGAATTTTATCGGCAATTCTTAACTGCTGTAATTCCTTCATTAATTCAAAGGCAATTTTGTATTCAACAATCCCTTCTTGGCGGACATCGACACTACGCTGCCCGCTCATGTCAGTGCTACGGGGCGCAGTGTCATAGACTTAATCAAAAATCAAGTTCTGCTGACTTTACATCAGTCCTGCCTGCTTTATACGCCTCAATTGCTGCTTTGGCAATAGCTTTTGGATCGTTAACAACTTGTTTGTCGATTTTATCACCGTTGAACAACGGGTCACCAACCAATACAGAGTCCATAAGTGACAGATTTTTTTGTGATGATGACTCACTTTGCTTTACGATTCTCTCCATATCAGTTGTCAATGCTTGAATTGTCTCTAGTTCAGAGGTCTTCCTTTCTAACTCAGTTTCTAAGTTTGAAACCTGCATTCTAGTTTCGTTCAATTGGACCCTTAACATTTCAGATTCTATTCGTGTAGCACGCATTTCTTTAGCTAATTCTTCCAATACCTCCTTGGCCGAGGTCACTTTGGTTTGGCTTGGCTGGTTTGAGTTGTTTTCGATATTTTGCGGTGCCCGAACATTGTTCAACCCCTCAGCCTCCCCTGGATAATTAGCCATCAGGTATTTCACAGAAAAATGCCCTGATATATTGAATCCTAATGCCATCATTGCTAACAGCACTGCATCCTGATTATTTCCTTCATGCATGGCGAATCCGTAACCCATACGGTAAAACGAATCAAAAAAGCTTAACATTGTGACGATAGAGATTAACGCACAAAAGAAGAATATTACCATAACTCGGCGATTTTCTTTACCAGATGGTTTTGATGCCTCAACTGGTAGAGGCATGCCAATCCTCCCTTCAATAACACCGCGCGGATCGTTCGCTAACTGACGAATTATCGGTCTTAATTCTTCTTCCACACTTCTTAAGCTTCGAAGATGTCGCTGTTGTCTTACTTTTGCCAGCCTAAATCCTGAAACGATGATTAGACCGCCGAAGACGTAATAGATCCAGTACCATGGTCCGCTAGGAGAACTTGCATGATTGAGTTGCTCCCCGATGTCGAATCCAGTACTGACTTCCTGGTTCATCAGGAAACCATCCATCTGTTTGCTTAGATCATTGGAGGTATATTCCTCAAAAACACATCGGTGTTTGCTTCTGTACCTTTGTTCATCACACATATCCGCTTCGTATTCGACAACATTCTCCGAGTATTGAAGCAGGACACTTGAAGCCACGATTATAATTGTAAAAATTATCCCTTTGGCGAGAAATATTCCGATGCCGGTGGGCGGTCGAGCAATAGATTGTTGTTGATTGATATAATTCCTAGCAACTGAGCGCTGCCTAGGCCTGAAGACGTAGGCAATTGTAAGCAAGGCAAAAAAAATGGTAATTTTATCTAGTTCCGGAATACTAAAATTTCTGTGCATATGATATCAAATAATAATATCTCGCAGTTCGTATATAAAACAAATGTTAGAACCTACCAGATGAGCCAAATCCACCACTTCCTCTGGTAGTTGATGATAGTTGATTGTAGTCTCTTTCAACAAATTTTACTAAAGGAACTGGCGAGAAGAGTAATTGTGCAACTCGCTCGCCTTTCTGAACGATAAATTCCTCTCCTTCACCAATCCAAGTAGCTAGAACCATCAATTCTCCTCGATAGTCTGAATCAATAGTACCTATACCATTGGGCATAATCAATCCTTTTTTGCCTAAAGACGATCTGCATCTTATCTGCCCTTCCCAACCTTCGGGTATAGCTATTGCCAATCCAGTTCTGATCATAGAACTTATGTTTCTCTTTACAACAACTTCCTCGAGAGCATACAGGTCCCAACCTGCTGCCTGGGCTGATCCTTGGGTTGGAACCAACGCTTCTGAATCGAGTTTGGCGAATTGCACTAATAGGTTGGTTCTCACATAATGTCCAATGAGATTCGGTTATTGACGATTACTAAGTATAATGATACTTACTAAGTTCAGTGGAAACAAAGGAATAAAAGAGACGGAATTTCACTTTCCTCAGGTGAACCATTTTGAAATCAATTTTTCGGCAATGTCGCGGCGCTAAAGCATTTTTTCCACACTATTATCTTTACAGCATAACCTGTGTTTCCACAGGAAAATTCGGAGGTAACATTATACACCTCTTAGGCGGAGAACAAAATCCAGCGCGATTCAATAATTCGGAGGTGAGTGTATGGTAATTGACCACAATATAAAGAAAAACGAAGAAATAGAAATAGACCTGTCACATGAACACATAGAGCCTATGCTACAAGAGGCCCCAGAACGATTTGTATTATTCCCAATAGAACATTCAGATATTTGGGAAATGTACAAATTGCATGCAGCATCATTTTGGACTGCTGAAGAGATTGATTTAGCGGAAGATGCTAAAGATTGGAAGAGCTTAAACGATAATGAAAGACACTTTCTAAAACACGTTCTTGCGTTCTTTGCTGCTAGCGACGGTATCGTCAACGAGAATTTAGTGACCAACTTTGCTGACGAAGTTCAGTGGGCTGAAGCCAGATGTTTCTACGGTTTCCAGATAATGATGGAAAATATCCATGCGGAGACTTACTCGCTTCTGATAGACACTTACATCAGCGATACCGACGAAAAGAATCACCTATTCAATGCCTTGGAGACTGTGCCTTCAGTTCGTAAGAAAGGCGCTTGGGCACTAAAGTGGTTATCTCGAAAGAAAGGATCATTCGCCCAGAGACTGGTAGCATTCGCCGCTGTTGAAGGAATATTCTTTTCTGGATCATTTTGTGCTATTTTCTGGCTAAAGAAGCGAGGTCTTATGCCAGGTCTTACCTTCTCAAACGAACTAATCTCGAGAGATGAGGGATTACACTGTGACTTCGCATGTTTGCTGCACAGCAAGTTGATTAGAGGAGCAGGGGAAAATGTCATCCACAGAATAATAGCTGAAGCAGTCGAGATAGAGACCGAGTTCGTAACCAATGCGCTACCTGTAGAACTCATCGGTATGAATGCAGGTTTAATGAAGCAATATATCGAATTCGTAGCAGACAGATTATTGGTTTCTCTAGGTGCTGCAAAACTCTACAATGTTGCTAACCCATTCCCGTGGATGGAAATGATTTCAATGCAAGGAAAAACCAATTTCTTCGAAAAGCGTGTCGGCGAATATCAAAAGTCAGGCGTTAAAGACGGAGCATCCTTGGGAAGTGTCCAACAACGTTTCTCAGTAGACGAAGACTTTTGAACCGTACTCTATGGAGAGAAGATATTGCGAAATTCTACAACGTGACTCAGGAGGCTAGGGAATGACAATGCAGGTAGTTAATAGAAAAGGTGAGAGAGAGGACGTTAGGTTTGATGCAATACATGAAAAATTGTCCAGCCTAACCGATGGTCTAGACACTAACTGGGTCGACGCTGCTAACTTGACCAAACTTACCATTGAGGGTCTATATGATGGCGTAACAACCAGAGAGTTAGATCAACTTGCAGCTGAAACCGCTGCATCTTTAGCTTCTCACCATCCAGACTACAGCAAATTAGCTGCCAGAATATGTGTCGATGACCTACATCGTTCAACAAAAGACAGCTTCTCTGCAGTGATTACCGACTTGCGTGAATTTATCGATCCAGAATCCGGTGCACACGCACCTCTGATATCCGAAGAAGTCTATGACATAATAATGGCTAACAAAGATACATTAGACGATTACATCGATTACAATAGAGATTTCAATTATGATTATTTTGGATTCAAAACTCTAGAAAGATCATACCTACTGAAACTGAATGGAGAAGTTGCTGAACGACCACAACACATGCTAATGAGAGTAGCCGTAGGAATCCACCACCAAGATATTCAGAAGGCTCTGGAAACCTATGATTTGATGAGCCAAGGCTACTTTACCCACGCTACACCAACCTTGTTCAATTCCGGAACCCCAACTCCGCAAATGTCCTCGTGTTTTCTCCTAACAATGCAAGATGATTCGCTGGTGGGAATATATGACACACTGAAGCAGTGCGCTTTGATATCAAAATCTGCTGGAGGCATCGGGCTATCAATTCACCACATCCGCTCCAAGGGTTCCTACATCAAGGGGACCAACGGTGAAAGTAATGGAATTGTTCCGATGCTACGAGTTTTCAATGATACCGCGAGATATGTTGACCAAGGTGGCGGAAAACGGAAAGGTTCGATTGCAATATATCTTGAACCATGGCACCCAGATATCATTCAGTTTTTGGACTTGAGAAAGAACCACGGGAAAGAAGAACTTAGGGCGAGGGATTTGTTCTATGCATTATGGACACCAGATCTTTTCATGGAAAGAGTCGAACAAAACGCTGATTGGTCATTTTTCTGCCCTAATGAATGTCCTGGACTGCAAGATGCATACGGTGAAGAATTCAAGAAGTTGTATGAATCATATGAAGCACAAGGACTTGCCAGAGAGACCATACCTGCTCGAACCGTGTGGGACAAGGTAGTCGAAGCTCAAATTGAAACTGGTACTCCTTACATGCTTTACAAAGATTCAGCGAACATGAAGTCTAATCAGAAAAATCTTGGAACTATCCGTTCATCCAACCTATGCACAGAAATCATGGAATACACCTCAAAAGACGAAGTTGCAGTATGTAATCTTGCATCGATTGCTCTACCGAGGTTTGTTGACCAGGAAACTAAGCAGTTTGACTTCCAGAAACTATACGATGTCACTTATCACGTGACAGGTAACCTAAATCGCGTTATAGATGTTAACTACTACCCCGTTGAAGAGGCACGAAACTCCAATATGAGACACCGACCTATCGGCTTAGGTGTTCAAGGCTTAGCAGATACATTTGCTATGTTGGGTATGTATTTTGAGTCTGATGCTGCTAAAGCATTGAACAAAGAAATTTTCGAGACAATATACTTCGCTTCATGCACCGCCTCTAAGGATGCAGCGATAATCAATGGCCCATATTCAACTTTCGAAGGATCTCCAGCAAGTCAAGGACTATTGCAATTCGACCTATGGGGAATGAATGAGCACAGCGGTCGCTGGGATTGGGACTCACTGAAATCAGAAATTGTCGAGCATGGCATGAGGAACTCTCTGCTTTTAGCGCCCATGCCAACGGCAAGCACATCACAAATCCTTGGTAACAACGAGTGTTTTGAAGCCTTCACTTCAAACCTCTATGTTAGAAGAACCCTGTCAGGAGAGTTTGTTGTAACCAACAAACACCTAATCAACGATTTGATCAAACTTGGTCTTTGGTCTCTAGAAATGAAAGACGAGATACTGAGACACAAAGGTTCAATCCAAGCAATTTCAACCATTCCGGACCACATTAAGGAGATGTACAAAACCACTTGGGAAATAAAGCAGAAGAATGTTATCGACATGGCTGCAGACAGAGGTGCTTACATCGACCAGAGCCAATCAATGAATATCCACATGATTGATGCAAATGCAGCGAAAGTAACATCGATGCACTTCTACGGATGGAAAAAAGGACTCAAGACTGGAATGTACTACTTGCGGACCAAGGCAGCAGCCGATGCAATTCAATTTACAGTAGAGCAAAAGAAAGCGCAGGATCAGACAGTTTCAGGTTTAGCAGATAGAGCTGAAATCACCAGCATGGAAGCCATCGCATGTAGCTTGGACAGTCCAGATGATTGCCTGAGCTGTGGTTCTTGATTACACAGTTGACTGCTTTCCGCACTGTGGACAAGATATTTTTCCAGAATAATCTCTTGGCACTAAAAGTGGGCTTTCACAGTGAGAACAATTTATCTCTACTTTTGCAGTATTCTGTTTATTGAGTAACCGTTCTATTGCTGGAGGCCAACCGGTTTTCAACTCTTCATCAGTTAACAACAACGGAATCGCAGCAACGCCTATTCCAAGTAATGTGCACATCATTGAAAACGGAATCATCATTCCACCATCAGCCAGTGAAACAGATACTGGATTGAGTGTCTCACCGGTGAATATTATGCTCAAACTGCCGGAAATAATGAATGTCGCAATGGTGGTATTGATGCCATTACGGTATCCTTGAGTAAGTAAAATTCCACTGAAGATGAACATGGAAGCGACAATGAATGCTATTGGTGCAAGCAGCCAGCCGAGACTGCCATCTCCGAAAGCAGCGAATCCTAAGGCCCAAAACATCCTGAAGATTCCATACATTATGATAACAGTTCCAACTGTTGAAGTTGTTCCAGTACTGGCGTTGATCACTATACCTTGTGAAGTCATTTTACCGTATACTATCTGCGGAGCGACTGGCATAGATCCTGCCATATTCGCTACATTAGTACCAAATGTTGTTGGCTGATTTCCGCCTAAACTTTCATCATGTTCCATCAATCGAATGACAACTTCATTCTTATTTCCCGATACTTTCAATCCCCTATCTTTGCATAATGTTTTCAATTCGAGAAGTGTCATTTGGTCGTAAGACATAATTTAACCATCTCATAATCGACTTTATACTTATGGCCTACACATACCACATATCAAGCAGTATGTATTGCATGACCTAAGGTAGCAAGCACGGCCTCGTGTGTCATCTCAGTCATTGTTGGATGAGCATGTATTGTCGCCGCTATGTCTTCAAGTAAAGCGCCCATTTCAAGTGCAAGAGTCCACTCGCCGACCAATTCGCTAATATGCGTCCCAACACCCTGTATTCCAAGAATTCTGTGGTCATCCTCTCGCGCACAGACACGAATAAAACCTCCAGTTTTTTCAGCTTCTTGTGTGAGTGACCTACCGTTTGCTGCAAGTGGGAATTTACCGACTATTACCGGATGACCAGCTTCTTTGGCTTGCTCAGGAGATAGACCTACACTAACGATTTCAGGTTCTGTAAAGACAATTGCAGGAACGGCAACTGGGTCGTATACTCGCTTTTTGCCAGCGATTATTTCAGCAACCATTTCTCCTTGGAAGGATGCGACGTGTGCCAACATTTCACCAGAGTCACAAACATCACCGATTGCGTATACTCCCCGCATGTTGGTTTCACATCGGCTGTTAACTTTAACAAAGCCGCGCTCGTCAAGAGCGACACCGGTTGGTTCCAGTGCCTTGCTGTTTGGTTTTCTACCAACCGTAACCAGTATTTTATCAACCAGTAATTCATCAGGTTTCGTGCCCTCTTTGGCATTTTTGTCAACAAAGAAGAGTTTTGTTTTACCATCTTTGGTAGACTCGCTACCTTTAGCAAATACACCAGTGTGAACCTTTATTTTGTTCTTCTTCACAAACAACTCTAGCGGTCTTCGAAGTTCTTTATCAAAAATCGGTAGTATCGAATCCATGGCCTCGACAATAGTAACTTCAGAGCCCAACATCCGATAGGTAATACCTAATTCAAGACCAATGTATCCGCCACCGACAACAACGATATGATCAGGTAGTTGTTCTAGACTGAGGGCTTCCCTAGATGAGATCACATTATCACCAAACTTCATGAAGGGTAATTCAATGGGTATAGATCCGTTCGCTAGTATCACATTTTCTCCCTCAATAATCAGTGCATCTTTACCGCTACCGATTTTTACGGTTTTCGCATCTTGAAATTCAGCCCATCCTTTGACTAATTCTACTCCAGCGGCCTTCAGTAAATGCTCGACACCTTTGTTCAACTTATCGACAATATCATCTTTCCAACCGACCATTTTTGACATACTTAATTCGGCAGGGCCCGGGATTGATATACCCATATGGCCATCTTTTTCTGCATGTTTTGCAAGGTCATGAAATCGATGAGCTGCGTGTATTAGCGCTTTACTTGGTATGCAGCCGCGTATTAGACAAGTCCCCCCAGCTTTCTCACCTTCTACAATTATGGTTTTCAGACCCAATTGGCCTGCTCTAATTGCTGCGACATAGCCACCAGGGCCTGCTCCGATGACCAATACTTGACACTTCTTTGTCTGCATTGTCACACCTCACATGAATATCGTCGCTGGGTTTTCCAATAGCGTCTTGACCCTTTGGACTAAGGTTGCACCATCGTGCCCATCGACCACGCGATGATCCCATGAAGAAGATAGATTCATCATTCGTCTAACTACGATTTGTCCATTTCTGACAACTGCTCGCTCTTTGGCGTTGTGAACTCCGAGGATTCCGACCTCTGGTTTGTTGATTATTGGAGTCGCACCCAATCCACCAAGTCTACCAAGGCTAGTGATAGTAAATGTTGAACCGGTCAATTCCTCTGCAGTAGCCTTACCTTCGCGGGTAGCTGATGTTACTCTGACCATTTCAACAGCAGATTGCCAAATGTCCATGGCTTCAACATGCTTGACAACCGGTACGTATAGTCCACGATCTGTTTGTGTAGCGATGCCGAGGTTTATTGCCTGGTGTCGAGTTACTACATTTGCTTCGTCATCGAATAATGCATTGCATTCTGGGCTTTCTCTCAAGGCTTTGACCAAGGCTTGCATGATAAATGGAAGATAAGTCAGTTTCGGAGCACCCTCTGGCCTCGTTGAGTTTAGATGCTGTCGCAACTCCTCGAGTGCAGTGATATCGACTTCCTCGAAATATGAAAAGTGGGCTATAGTGCTGTATGATGCCATCATGCTGTCAGCAATTTTCCGTCGCAAGCCAATAACTTTGATTTCCTCAGTTCCAGTCATTTTCACCTTAGTGGTCGCTCCGACTGGCGTAAAGCTGGTTGCCCCGGAGGCTCCTCCAGCAATGTGGCGATCTAAGTCAGCGTGACTGATTCTGCCGCCCGGTCCCGAACCTGCAACTAGCTGTAAATCGACATTCGCTTCTCTTGCTCTTTGTCGCACAGCTGGACTTGCTAGTGCTTTAGTTCCTACAGCTCTTGCCACATGGGCAGCCGGAGCAACTGCTTCTACGACAGGCTCCGGAACTGGCTGTGGTTTGGTTTCTACTGGTTCAGATTTTGGCTCAAGTTCGGGCGAGGGTGCCTCTGCAGTTGTTGCCTCGCTAGTTGAATCTGAGTTTCCAGCCCCCTCGACTTCAAACTCTATACAAACCTCACCAACTGGAAGTATATCGCCAGGTTCGCCAATAATTTTCGAAACCTTGCCGTCTACTGGTGAAGGTATTTCCACCGTTGCTTTGTCGGTCATTACTGAGAGAATTGGATCATCTTCTTTGACGGTATCACCCATTGATACCATCCACTCAACAACTTCTCCCTCTACAACCCCTTCTCCAATATCAGGTAGTTTAAACGCGTATATCCCCATATTCATTCCTCTTGTGTTTTTCTTATTGCATCAGCAATTCTCTGTGGGCTAGGCAAATAATCCCACTCTGTAGTGTGCGGGAACGGTGTGTCCCACCCAGTGACTCGAATAATTGGCGACTCAAGGTGGTAGAAACACCTCTCTTGAATCGAAGCGCTCATTTCAGCACCAAAACCGCTCGTTTTAGGCGCTTCATGAACAATCACACACCTACCAGTTTTCTTTATCGAATTGACTACTGCATCTCTATCCCATGGCACTAAAGTTTGTAAATCGATTAAATCACAATCGATACCAGAATCCTTGATTGCTTGTTCAGCAACATGAACCATTGCGCCCCAAGATATTACAGTGCACGCATTTCCTTCCATTACCAATCTTGCTTCTTCCAACGGGATGGAGAAGTAGTCTTCTGGAACTTCGCCGTCAGGATGGCTGTTCCAAGTTGGAACTTTGTGCGGGTCTCCGTAAAATGGGCCGCGATAGCATCGTTTTGGCTCAAAAAATATGACCGGGTCATTTGATTCAATTGCCGAGGTTAGCAGTCCCTTTGCATTGTATGGTGTAGAGCAATAAACAACCTTCAGACCGGGGGTGTGAGTAAATTGCGCTTCAGGTGATTGTGAGTGATGATGACCTCCTTTTATTCCACCACCTGCTGGGGTTCTAAACGTTACAGGAGTTGAAAATTCTCCCCCTGACCGGTGCCTTAGTTTAGCGATTTCATTGACTATCTGATCGTATGCCGGGAAGATATAATCAGCAAATTGTATTTCAGCAACCGGTCTCAAACCATTCAGACCCATTCCCATAGCTATCGCTGCAATACCACCTTCTGCTAGCGGAGAATCAAAAACTCGGTGCGCACCATACTTTTCTTGCAGACCAGCAGTCACTCTAAATACGCCACCAAAGTAACCTACATCCTCACCAAAAATAACAACATTTTCATCTTTCTTTAGTTGATGTTCTAAAGCGGAGTTTAGGGCTGCTATCATATTCATCTTAGCCATGATACCACCTACTTTCCTAACTCCTCTCGTTGTTCCTGAACATGCCATGGCACAGTTTCGTAAACTTCCGTGAATATTGTTGACGCAGGTGGATATGGACCACTGGCTAAGTCGCCAAACTCGCAAGCCGCTTTGTAGGCAGCCATGACTTCGTCGTCAATTTTTTTGCTCAATTTTTCATGACGTTTCTCATCCCAATTACCAGATTTAATCAGATATTGTTTCAATCTGTCCACAGGATCGCCACCGGGCCAACACATGAATTCATCATCTGGTCTGTAAGCGGATGGGTCGTCTGATGAAGAGTGAGCGCCTGCCCTATATGTATAGACTTCAATATGCGTGGGACCTAAGCCTGCCGATACTCTCTCTCGAGCCCAGCGAGTGACGCTGTAGAGTGCTAGGAAATCATTGCCGTCCACTCTGATTGATGGTATATCGTATGCCAATCCTCTTTCCGCAAAGGTTCTACCACCGGTAGCAAGATTTTGATGAGTAGATATCGCCCATTGGTTATTGACCACATTCAGTATGACTGGTGGTTTGAAAGTTGAGGCAAAATTAAGGGCGTAGTGATAATCACCTTGAGCCGATGTGCCATCACC
>JAYXVG010000017.1:0-15933 GCA_036021875.1 Thermoplasmatota archaeon
GCTGCTGATGAGTCTTTTCCTGCGGATGATAATACTGCGACTCGCACAATCAAGCCTAGAAACTAATTCCTCAAGAATTTGATTATCTGTTCGCAGGGATTATAATGGTCGCAAATTGTGATTGATTTGCCGAAGACTAGTGTGAGTGTAACCCTTATACTCATAAAGTGTCGACAGCAGGAATATACAGGTGAGATAATGCAACCAAGTGGAAGAGGATATGACCATGGAATTACAACATTCAGCCCAGATGGGAGACTATTCCAAGTAGAATATGCGAGAGAATCCGTCAAGCGTGGAACCACAACGGCTGGATTAAAATTCAAAGATGGTGTTGTGTTAGTTTGTGACAAGCGAATCATTAGTAGGCTAATCATTCCTGAATCTATAGAAAAAATGTTCAAAATAGACAACCATGTTGGCGTAGCGACTTCCGGATTGATGGCAGATGCAAGACAACTAGTCGCTAGGTCTAGAGTAGAGGCTCAAATCAACCGAATTACCTACGGAGCGACTGTCCCAATAGATGTGTTAGTGAAGAAAATCTGTGATTTCAAGCAATCATTTACTCAGTATGGTGGATCTCGACCGTTCGGCACAGCCCTGCTGATTGGTGGTGTCGATGCGAATGGTATCCATCTGTATGAAACTGACCCGTCAGGTGCGTATCAATCATACCATGCTGGAGCCATTGGAAGTGGACGAAATACGGTCATTGAATACTTCGAGAAAAACTGGAAAGCCAACCTAACGTTGAATGCTGCTATGAAATTAGGTCTAGAAGCATTGAGAAACGCTAATGATGCGGAACTGAACAGAGATGCGGTAGAAGTTGCCGTGATAGATTCTGACGGGTATCGCTTCCTAGACAGAGAAGATGTAAACAAACAAATAGACCGATTAAAGCCGCTTGAAGACTAACCGTCAACATCAATAGATGCCCAGACTGTGGGCTAATAAGGGAACATTATGGTCAGTCTAGATGACGCAGTTCTAGCCCGATTAGAAAAAGGTGGAAAGCGATACGAGATACTAGTTGATCCAGATCTAGTTGATACATTCAAAAATGACCCTTCAGGGGTGGAAGTTGACGAATTTTTTGCTATGGATGAGGTTTTCCATGATGCAAGAGGTGGTGAAAGACCCACAGCAGAGTCAATCGAGAATACCTTTGGAACTCAAGATATTATGGAAATAGCCAAAATTATTTTTGAAAAGGGTAGTATTCAACTAACAACCAACCAGCGTAAGGCAATGGTTGAAAGAATGCGACAAAAGATAGTTCATCACATACATAGTCAGGCTGTAGATCCTAAGACTAAGAGCCCTCATCCAGTCACCAGAATTGAACTTGCTCTGGATGAGTCTCGTTATTCTGTAGACCCTTTCAAAAATCTAGATGCTCAAATCAAAGACGCAGTAGATAAACTAAAACCACTTATCCCGTTATCGTTTGAAACACTAAGGTTGGCATTTAAGATTCCAGGCTCTGGCTATGGTGGTGCGATGAGAATACTGCGGCCGTTTCAGATCAAAGAAGGCTGGCTAGAAGATGGTTCATGGGCGTCAGTTGTCGAAATACCAGCTGGAATGAAGGGCGAGATTATCGGTCAAATAATGAAAGTTTCATCGCAAACAGAAGTAAGAGAAATGTAATCTCTTTGACAATTCTCAAAGGGTTGAGTTTATCATGGGTTGGCTTGTCGCCGGGTTGGAGAGAAAGAAATGTCCCAAGGTCGAAGCGGCGCCGAGCAGCGCCTAGTGACCCCGGGAATGGCCATCGGGCCATTGTCCGGGATGCGTGTTGGAAGTGGCGCAATATCGCACAATGACGAAATCATTGCAACAAAACTCGGATGGGTCAGAGAGTTCAATGGAACTGTATCTGTAGACCCTATTACCAGCCCGTATTTGCCTCGATCTGGCGATTTAATCATTGGTAATGTTGCTGAGGTAAGAAACAATCTTTGGTTCATGGACATTAACGGATCGTTCCAAGGCCTGTTACCCATGTCGCTAGCACCATGGAAGGTTGAATTTGGTCAAGCCAGACAACACATGGACATTGGAGACTCCGCCTTGGCTAGAGTACAGGAGGTTGATGAGTGTCACAATGTCGTACTCACAATGAAAGGTGTTGGACTGAGGCGTCTTTCTCAAGGGGCTATCGTAGAAATTCCGGTAAATCACATAGATCGCATACGAGGGGAAAACAATTCACATCTCGACAGACTGAAAGATATCAGCGATTGCCGAATAATCATCGGAGAAAATGGGCGTGTATGGATTGATGGAGACGACGCTGGTATTTCATGGACAAGAGAAGCAATACAACTCGCCAGACTACATGGTCACAAAGCGAATTTTGACTCAATTTTGAAAAAACACGAAACAACGTTTACAAAGAAAGGTGATGCATGATGGGTGGATATGGAGATATACAATTATTACGTGATGATGGATTAAGACTGGACGGTAGAAAACTGGATGAATCTAGGCCTGTAACCATACAGGCTGGGATACTTCCGGCGGCTGATGGATCAGCAATGGTGACACACGGACTCAACGTCGCAGTAGCTGCTGTTTATGGGCCGATGGAAGCACATCCTAGAAAGATACAACGCCAGGATAGAGCTGTTATCGATGTTAGATACAACATGGCTCCTTTCTCTACCAGTGACAGAATAAGACCAGGATTCAACCGCCGCTCCAGAGAAATTTCTAAGGTTACAGCCGAGGCACTTGAGTCTGTTGTTCTTGTTGAGCGATTTCCTCGCTCAAAAATAAGAGTCGAAATCGAGATACTTGCGGCTGAGGCGGGAACAAGATGTGCAGGAATTACTGCTGCATCTGTTGCACTTGCTGACGCAGGAATACCAATGCGCGACATGATTGTAGGTGTTGCCTCAGGAAAAATCGAAGATACTGTTGTATTAGATCTCGATAAAGCAGAAGATAACTATGGCCAAGCTGATTTGCCTGCTGGTATTCTACCTAACACTGGCGAGATAGCATTTTTACAGATGGATGGAGATTTGTCTCCAGAAGAGTTTGACTTAGCAATGGAGTATAACTTCAAGGCAGCTAGAGAGATTCACGAAATTATGGTTGACGCTCTCAAGGCTAGGTATGACGGAGGTGACAACTGATGGTTGAATTGGTGCCAAAGCTACTTCGACAAGAAATGGCGAGACTTGCTGAACAAGACGCTAGGATAGACGGCAGAGGGCGATTCGAAGGAAGAGAAATAACTCTTGAAACTGATTGTTTATACAACGCAGAAGGCTCTGCAAAAGTGACTATGGGTAAAACTGTGGTTTATGCTGGTGTAAAATTTGAGATACGAACTCCGTGGCCAGATAGACCCTCTGAGGGTTCATTGATGTGTGGAGCAGAGTTGAGACCCGTTGCACACAGGAAATATGAACCCGGTCCACCTTCGCCAGAATCCATAGAACTGGGCAGAGTAGTAGACCGTGGAATTAGAGAATCTGGATGTATAGACATGAACAGTCTCTGTATCATACCTGGTGAGAAAGTATGGGGGGTAATGATTGATATTCATGTATTATCAGATGGTGGGAATATATTCGATGCATGCGGTCTGGCAGCTATTGCTGCGTTAAGGACAGCAATCGTCCCGGCTGAGCGTTTTGACGTCGGTGAAGATTACACTCTGTCTGTTAACGGAACACCTATCATGGCTTCGTTCACAAGGGTTGGCGGAAGATACGTTTACGACCCTTGTGAAGAGGAAGAATTAGGTGGCGATGAGAGAATTCACATTACTATCGGAGACGAAGGACACCTTCACTCTCTACAAAAGGGGTTAAGAGGGGTATTCACGCCGCAAGAATTCGCAGAGATATTCGAGGTAGCCCAAAACAAGTGTGCAGAACTGAGAAAAATCGTGGCAAAAAAGGAGGCGAACTGATTGGCTAAAAGAACCCAAAAAGCAGGAGCAACCGCTAGATTCGGTGCTAGATACGGTGTTTCGGTAAGAAGAAACTCTGCATCAGCAATGGCAAAAAAGAGTAAGAAATACACCTGCCCCGTCTGTCAATATCAAAAAGTTTCCAGAAAGTCCGTGGGAATTTGGCAGTGTAGTAAATGTGACTACACTTTTGCTGGTGGTGCGTGGGAGCCATTCACGAGAGCATCTGACGCAAACAGTAGAATTATGCGTAGATCAGTTGAAGGAGCAACCACTGCTGATATGGCATTCATTGCCCAGCAAGCCGCTCTAGACTACGAAAGAAGCCTAACTGAAACTGAAGAAGAGTGAATTTCAGAGGGGCCATTATGTCCACTGAATGGAAACTGTTACTTGAGGTTCAATCGAGCAGCGAGGTAAACACCAATTCAATGGCTGCAGCACTAGTAACAGATTGTGAAATTGATTACCATGCAAATTCATTTTCTATCCTAATCAATGAGAAAAAAGCCAAAGATTTACGCGCTATGTGGAATACTAGAGTAAGGGGATTAATCGCTGTCCATTCCTTAGTGACCATGATTGATGAAATGGACGTCACTGTAAATTAGTAATTTAGATATGAATAATGGTGAAAAATATGAGTGATATGGAACAATTTCAAATCGTTGTGTCTGAGATACAATCAATCCGTCAACAAATGGCTGGACTAAATGCCCAGATTATTGAATTAACTGCGACCTCAGATGCAGTCACAAATCAACCAAAAGATCTGGCACTACACCAACAACTAGGTGGTGTATTAATTGAAGTTGCTGACCGAGATGCGCTGATTAAAGTCCTCGATAATGATATCAAAACGCTTACACAACATCTCGACCGCTTACAATCACGAGAAGGCGAACTGATAGACTCTTACGAAGAACTAAAGAAGGTTCTAGAGGGATCTAATTGATTGAAAATCAATCGAGCAATACCAACGAGTTGGCTTTGCTGAATGATTGGATTAGCAAAACCTGTGCTAGTGGACCAGTCCCTGTATTGACCGGTATGAACGGTGATATGGATACTATTGGCTCAGCCATCGCCCTAGCTGCATCAAGCCCAAACATGGTTGCTTGTGGATTACACCAGGGCCGTGTGGCAAAAAGGGTATGTGAGAGATATTCCGCACCTTTCAGAAAAATTTTACAATTCTCGGATTTACCAAAGAATATCAGTGGAGTTGTAATTGTCGATGCTGCATCTCCGAGTCAAATTGGTATTAACATTCCAGACAACATACCCAAATGCATAATCGATCACCATGTGTCTAATAGTTGGCATTTGAACGAACCAGATCTGTATGTCAACATGTCTGTTTCTGCGACAACAGAAATAGTGGCGAATTATCTCAACCAATACGCACCCAAAAGCATGACGAAACCGGTTCGCGCCTTGTTGCTTGCAGGTCTTTTAACTGACAGTGGAAGATTCAGGCATAATCAAAAAAGCTCATTCGATACTGCCAGCCTAATTTTGGCTAACTCAGGTATAGACTATGCTGGTTTCGTTGAATGGCTAGAGTCCTCAGACACCAACAACAGTGAAAGGGGCAGCCTGCTAAGAGGATTACAGAGAACTAAGGCAACTGAATCCGGTTCATGGTCAATAATACACTCCAACTGTGGAACCCTAGAGGGTAAGCTTGCAGGTCTCCTTCTTGGTTTAGGTCACGATATATCGCTAGTATCCAGAAATCGAGACGGTATGACTAGAATGACTGCAAGAGCGACTAATTTGGCAACGTCTCAAGGTATATCTCTGGCTGAAATAATGTCAAATGTTGCGTTACAAATCGGTGGCGAGGGTGGCGGTCATGACGGCGCTGCAGGTTGGAGTGGAAAAGCCGATATGATAACAGCAGAGAGTTCATTTATCTCGAACGTTGCGAAAATTACACGCAGGAGTGACGATTGATGTCCGAGATTGAAGTGCCAAACTCACCGGGGATATTTATTTCCAAATGGCGAGCAGACGGACCTGTCGATTACTCAACCCTTGAACAGTGGAAGCACGATATGCAGATAGAGTCATGGTTAATGATTGCAGAGGCGGCATTATTTCTTGATGCTGCAGAATTATTTGAACAGATAAAGCCGCTACTAACTCCGGCTGAGGCTGCGACGATTGGTCTTGTTCGTCGGAGGATGCTAGGGGATAATAAGTTAGAAAATGCCATTGATGAAGCAATAAAAATTGCCAAGAATCCGGAAACGCGCGACCTAAAATTAGAAGGTAGACTAAGAATGGAACGAGGTCTAGCTAAGTTTGAAAATGGCGATATAGAAGGCGCAAAGGATGATTTAGAGTGGGCTGAATTAAGATTAAAATCAGTTGCTAAAGCCAGCAGGGATCATGATTTATCGCTACTCAATAGAGCGGCGTTACTGATGGCTACTAATGCGCCTCTAATGGCATTACGTGTTTACTCTGAAATCACCAGAGATGGTGAACATGCTCATGAGACAATTGCCATATCAAGAATCGGTGCATCTAGAATAAGAGCTTCAATGGGCCATATGTTTGATGCCGCTCGGCACGCTTGGAATGCACACGCTCATGCCATCAAAGCATACCAAACAAATATGGCAATTGAAGCCGGGACGTTATTCATCGAACTTTCCTTAGCCAATATTAGTGATGATGCTGAAAGAATGCAGGTTCAAGTAAAAAACGCCAAACCTAGGAAAGTAGAGGATCCTGAACCGATTTTAACTGTCCACCCTGATGATGTCTCGGGGGTTTTTGATTGGTGCTATGAAAACCTTCAAGATACCAATTCCGGAGAGCATCGTCCGGATCTTAGAGCCATGGTAAGTATCGCAAAGAATCTCGACAAACTGGATTACTTCAAAGGACTATTCTCCGAGCCTGATGAAGTTGAAGACGCAACATTGGCGGCAATGATTCAGGTTTGTATAGATGATGATGAACACTCAAGGATTTGGGGCGAAAGATTATCTGTCCTCACACTTATTTAATCGATAATTTCCAGTTATCTAAGTCAACGAATTCCTGCTCTGTCCAAGTAGTTACTGGGGGAACTCTACTCCACCAGGCAACCTGTTCAACATTATCATCTGCTACATTCCAAGTATCTGAGTTTGGTATTGATTTGGTTTCTGCATGAGCAACCCACCCATCAGAGTAGTAGTCCTTATTCCAAGTTAGAATTTTGATCTCTAGACCCGTTTCTTCCCTGACTTCTCTGTGAAGTGCTTCCTCGGGGGTTTCATCAGCATTTAGATGACCTCCGGGGATCTCCCATCCTCTTTCGGGGTGCTTGACAAAAACAACATGACCGCCAGATTTGATGGTAAGCGAACTTTCCATAGTAGAGGTTATCCAAGCAAGAACAAACTTTGGCAACATATCAATCAAACCTTCTTCTTGCCTCTTGCATGTACTCTTCCGCCCAATCTTCGCCTTCTGCGACTAACCTTCTCGCAACAAAAAACGCCTCTGAGAAATCACCCGCTTGTAACAAATCGTCCAATTTATCCTTTGCTGTAATTGATTCATTTGCTTCAGCCACAATGCCATCTTGAGTGATATCTGAGGTTGAAACTCGACTAGCCAAGGTGACCATTTGGTCCAAGAATTCTTGTCGCTTACTGATCGGTGGGCGAGTCCAAGGCTTAACGGCATCTCCGTCCATTTTCATTGTTAAACGTTGTAAAAACTCATCTCTCGCAAGACTATGTGGCTTTAGCGTTTGAACGTGATCGTAGCAAATCCATGCTTCATCTGGTTTGCTTAATCGTTCATATAATCGGCCAAGTTCCATCCACAATTCATAATTCTGTGGACGGTGAGCTAACAGATTCCTTGCTAACTGAATAAATAAATCGACATTCCCTGAATCACGAATTCGCTCAATTCTTCGCCCGAAAATAATGGTCGCTCGGGGATCGGTAAAATCCAGTCTATGACACCTTTGGACAAATTCATTTAGATTTTCAACTGCACTATCTGAATTTATTCTTTCCCACCATACGTCTGGGTTTAGCGGATCTCTAGCGAAGGCTGCTTCAATTAGCTCCAAACCAAATTGTTGAAAATCCACACTGTTCAATTGGTCAATTTGCTCCGCATCTCTACCTAAAATCGAAAAAAGGTCTTCAATTAAAGCAACTAATCCATCTCCATCCGATATCATCACCTTGATATCTGCCAAACACCGCCAATTATCCTCATCAGTGAAATCGTATAATATGGCTTGTCTAGCACTTTGCTCTGCCCAGCCAATGTTTTCGACAAATCTGTTTTCATCCATGGTCGCTAGTTTTACAAATTTCTTTGCTTGTGAGCGATAACGGTTACCGAGGTGTCGTCTGGGATGTTGTAAGAGGTCTTTGTTGTCCTCAGCCAATCAAACACCTCATTGAACAGACATGAAACCAGATTTGTCAGCGTTGAGATCGATGGTTGCATCAAAGCCAACCTTTGCTGTTGTGCCATCAGCATTACGCGATGGGTCTAGTGAACTACCTTTTTGGTTAGAGAGAATTATTGTATCTCGGTCTGGTTGCCACCTCGTGACCATTGCCCATTCAACTCTTACCGGATCGGCAATATCGATATCCTCGTCAACGATTGTTACCATTTTCATGCTTCGGTGGCCAGCAAGTGCTGCCTGAATAGCCTTCTTTCCGTCATCGTTATGCTTTTTCCGGATTTTGACTACAGCAGCAAGCCACCCACAACCTCCTTCAGTCATGTGGACATCAAGACATTCACAAACCTTGGAGACTGCATCTTTTATTGTAGGAGAGCGCGGTAGACCCATCAGAGTTTTGTGTTCAGCTTCACCGGGAATTAGGGCGTGGAATATTGCATTGTCTCGATGAACTAGACCATTGAACTCAATCACTGGCTCCTGTCGAACATCGTCCAATGTCCCTGTAATATCGACGTATGGTCCCTCATCATCATTCTCTAAGGTAATGTTGCCCCAGAATACATATTCGGCTGATGCAGGTACTTCAACACCGTTTGGCATCTCAGTCAATCGAAGTGGTTTATCGTATAATTTTTCATGCAGTGCAGCAGCGATAGATAACTCGTCAATGTTGTCATCAAACGACATTGCTGCCGCCAATAACACCACTGGGTCTGGCGCATTTACCACAGCAACGTCGACAGTATCACCATTCTCTCTTGCCTCTGTCATCATTGTTCGCAAATGTCTAGGCACTAATCGAACCACAGTATGAGTTCCGTCCCTTAGAAATTGACGGTGAAATGACATGTTACGAATTCCGTTGTATTGGGCTATAATTACACTTGCTGAAGAGTAGCGACCCCGATCTTGTGGCCAATGGTGTGGAATAGGTATTGATTCCAAATTTACTACATCTTGTTGGTTTTGGAAACATTCTGCGGCATCATTACCAACAATTTGTGGTATTGCGGGATTATCCATAGCCCAGGCAAGGGTATCGATATACTCTTCCGGAGATATGCCAATTGCCGCACAAAGCCTTTCTCTAGTAAGTAGATTAACAGCCGCTCTGTGGCCCGGAGTTTCAGTAATATTGTCAAACAATAACAAGGGATGGTTATTTTTCCTTGAATACTCCCACATGCCGTGAAATATACTAATCGGTTCTGAGATAATTTCCGCAGCACTGAGATGGTCTCTAAAGGCCATATACAGTCCACTCAACACAATGGCTTAACCTTTCATATTAATTGGTGGTAAAAAAACGACAAAATAACCAACTTTAAGCATTTCAGTGTTCGACTTTTACGCCTTTCAAGGGTCGTTGTTAAATAGGGGCTTCAAGTCGGCGAAATGCTTCAATGAGGTGTGTTACATGGGTAGAGGACTGTTCGCGGGTGCAAAGATGGCAAAAGACCGACAGAAATTCCGCTGGTCCGACCGTAGATACAAAAAGCGCATGCTCAAATCCAGAGCAAAGCACGACCCTCTTGCTGGTTCGACACAAGCGAAAGGAATTGTTGTTGAAAAGGTTGGAATTGAGGCTAAACAGCCAAACTCCGGTATCCGAAAAGCTGTGAAAATCTCGCTAATCAAAAACGGAAACAAACTCACTGCGTTCGCACCGGGTGATGGGGCAATCAATTTTATTGATGAGCATGATGAGGTCATGGTTGAGGGTATTGGTGGCCGTATGGGTCGTTCATACGGAGATATTCCTGGAGTAAGATACAAGGTAATACAAGTTAACGGTGTCTCTCTCGATGAAATGGTAAGAGGCCGTAAGGAGAAGCCAGTTAGATGAGGGATGATTATGTCTGAAGCAGAAATGGAACAAGAAATAAGCCCTGTCGAGGAAGAAACAAAGCCAATTGCAGGAATTGGAACATTAGTTTTTGGCAAGTGGGATGCTTCCCAAGTAACTTGCAAGGATCCTGGTCTAGCACCATACATCAATCTAACAACAGTAGGAGTACCTCACACCGGTGGCAGACACGCCAACGCATGGTTTGGTAAAGCAAAGCTTTCAGTCGTCGAGAGATACATCAACAAACTAATGCGAACTGGTCCATATACCGGTAAAAAGCAAGGTGCAATGAAGGCATTTGAAACTGCACTAGACAATATCGCAGAAAAATCAGGGGAAAACCCACTACAAACTTTCGTCGATGCCATATGTAACGGAGCACCAATGGAAGAGATCACTCGGATAAAATTCGGTGCAGTCTCCCAACCAAAAGCAGTTGATTCCTCACCATCAAGAAGGTTGGATGTAGCCCTACGCAACCTGGCCAAAGGCGCACAACAGGGAACGCATAAATCCAAGCGAACACTCACAAGTTGTATAATCAACGAACTAACAAAAGCAGCATCTGGTGATGTAACATCTTTCGCTGTCTCGAAAAAAGAGGAATTGGAAAGAATCGCCGCATCTGCTAGATGATACTACAGATTACGCCCGAATCTATCGAGGCGAGGGAAAAAAGGGTCTTTTTTTGCCCTACTAACGTCGCAGCACAATTAATACATGCGAGGTGCTTAAGAACCCCTTTTTAGTGGGTTAAACAGTCGAGAAGTGGTGAACACATGGGCAGAAAAGAAGATAATATCAAAAAAGCAACCGAAGTAATGTATGTATTGCCACAGATTCGTAATCTGTGTATCGCCGCACACATTGACCATGGTAAGACAACATTGTCTGATAATCTGATTGCCGGAGCAGGAATGATGTCCAGCGATCTTGCTGGTGCTGCGCGTGTTCTAGACTTTGATGAACAAGAGTCAGCTCGTGGGATTACCATCAACGCAGCGTCCGCATCGATGGTCCACCAAGTCGAAGGAACTGACTACCTGATAAATTTGATTGACACTCCAGGACACGTTGACTTTGGTGGCGACGTTACTAGAGCAATGCGTGCTGTCGACGGTTGCTTTATTCTTGCATGTGCTGTTGAAGGACCAATGCCGCAAACCGAAACTGTAGTCAGACAAGCACTCAAAGAGAAGGTAAAGCCAGTTTTGTTTATCAACAAAGTTGATCGTTTGATCAATGAGCTACAAGTTACCCCAGAAGACATGATGGAGCGATTCAAAGGCACTATCACCAAGGTTAACAAATTAATTAGACAATTCGCTCCGGAGGAGTTCAAGAAAAGTTGGCAAGTCAGTGTAGGTGACGGCACTGTAGCGTTCGGGTCAGCGTATCATAATTGGGGAATCACTGTTCCATACATGCAGAAGTCTGGTATTTCCTTTAAGGACATCTTCGAATACTGTAACGATGAGAATCAGAAAGAACTAGCTCAAAAAGCACCAGTTCACGAAGTTTTGCTCGACATGTCTGTGACAAAGCTACCAAGTCCAGTTGAAGCTCAGCCATACCGTATTCCAAATATCTGGACTGGTGATCTTGAATCTGCCGTGGGCAAGTCTATGATTGGCTGCGACCCTGAAGCTGAGTTAGCCATGATGATAACAAAAATCTGGATGGACCCGCACGCTGGTGAAGTTGCTGTTGGAAGAATCTACTCAGGGGCAATTAGCCAAGGTGAATCTGTTTTCGCCATTGGAGCAGCCAAGCCTGAGAGAGTTCAGCAAGTGAGCATGATGGTTGGAGCTGATCGAATTACTGTCCCAAAGATTGTGGCTGGTAATATTGCAGCGATTACGGGTATACGCTCAGCAGCTGCCGGTGTTACATTATCCAGAGACAAAGATTTCACACCGTTCGAAGCAATAAGACACTACTCTGAACCTGTGGTCACTGTTGCAGTAGAACCAAAGAGCATGAAGGACTTGCCCAAATTTATTGATGCACTGAGGGCGCTGGCCAAATCTGATGCATCGCTACAAGTAACGACCAATCAAGAAACCGGTGAAGCATTGCTTGCTGGAATGGGTGAGTTACACCTTGAGATTACGGTTTATCGTATCGAAGAGGAGCAAAACATCAAGGTGAAAGTAAGTCCACCGATTGTGGTATACCGTGAAGGTATCGAAGGCAATAACCATGGCAGACCTTTCGAAGGCAAATCGCCAAACCGACACAACAGATTTTACTTCGAAGTCGAACAACTTCCGCTTGAAGTGATTGAAGCATTAAAATCCGGAGACTTAGGAGATGGCCCAGTAAGAAGCGGGGACGCAAAAGAAGTGGGTAACAAATTCGGTGAATTAGGCATGGATAAAGACCTAATGAGAAAAATATATGCTATCAAAGGAACTAATGTTTTAGTAAACGACACCAAGGGTATCCAGAATCTTCACGAGACTCGCGAACTAATTATCGAAGCATTCAACGAAGTCTGTGTCAAAGGGCCAATCGCTGATGAGCCGGTGCAAGGAATGTTCGTTAGACTAGTCGATGCAAAGTTGCACGAAGACGCAATCCACAGAGGCCCTGCACAAACTATTCCTGCCGTTCGTAATGGAATCAAAGGCGCTATGATGAGAGCAAGGACAATCATCATGGAACCAATGCAGAAAGCGTTCGTCTCAGTGCCCAACGACTGGCTTGGTCAAGTGACAAGAGAAGTAACCAACAGAAGAGGTATAATCGAAGACATGCCTTCAGATGGAGACGTTACCACAGTTGTCGGAATCATTCCAATTGCTGAAACATTCGGATTTTCCAACGACATTAGAGCTGCTTCTCAAGGAAGGGCTGTATGGAACACAGAAAATCTTGGTTTTGATCCGCTACCACCACAATTATTCGACAAAGTTGTTGGAGAGATTAGAACCAGAAAAGGACTCAAGCCTGAGCCTAATCCGGAATCGTACTACTCTGACTGAGTATCATGAACCCCAGAATTACTGGTTTACACACTTCGGACGGAGGAGTCCCAAAACTCCCGGTTCAATCACTTGAAATAACTAACATCGGCTGTCATGGTGACAAGCAGAACGACCTCAAACATCATGGTGGGATAGACAAGGCTGTGTGTCTATTCCAGCAAGAAATTATTGAACAATTAAATCTTGACGGTCACCCTATTGGTGCTGGAAGCACGGGCGAAAATATTCTCATTAAGGGTATCCCAATAGGTGATATCTATCCCGGAGTACTTATCAAATTCCCCCATGTAGAATTAATCATAACTCAAGATGCTCCGCCTTGTAAAACAATAAAAGATTCATTTAAAAATGGATATTTCAATGCTATTTCGCACAAGAAAAAGCCTCACTACACTAGATGGTATGCAAGAGTTATCAAGGAAGGAGTAGTAAACGTTGATGACTCTGTATCTGTGGAATTAATCAACTGATACGATTGAGTTGATAGTCTGTTAATTCACGTAAAGCAATAATTGCTGGAGAATGTGGAAGTTTATCCAAACAAGCGTGTGCTTTTTGATGATACTCTTCAGCTTTCTTACGTGCATAATCCACCGAGCCGATATTCTTCAGCGCCGCTAGACCTAATTCTATCTCTGCTTGACTGGCTGACTCCCCTTTGCCTAGTACTGCTTTTAGATCCTTGAGATGGTTTGAATCTGGTTGAGAGAGGGCGTGGATAACCATAAGCGTCCTTTTCCCTTGTGCCAAATCAGAGCCTGCTGGCTTGCCCAATGTGTCCGAATCTGAGAGAACATCGATTAGGTCATCCATTAATTGGAAACAAAGACCAACTGCTAGTCCCCAATCTGCCATACAGCGTATAACATCATCATCTGCGCCAGACATACGCGCGCCAATCTCTGCACAGGTTAGGAACATAACTGCAGTTTTTCCTTCAATCATTTCAAAATAATCACTCTCAGACACTGCAATTCTATCTTCAAATTCAATGTCCAATTGTTGGCCCTCGCTAACCCTCCTAACCATCCATGCCAAACGATTTACCATTGCACCGACATCTTTGTGTTCAAGACCCTTAGCACCAACTAATCTTTCGAAGGCAATTGCCAACATTGCATCGCCCGCATTAATGGCAGTTGGCAAACCATATTCTATGTGGACAGCATTCAAGCCTCTCCTAGTATCATCATCATCCATTATATCATCATGAACTAAAGTAAAATTGTGAACAATTTCAATCGCAGCACCAACATCTAACATCCCGGAATGCGAATTGCCAACAGCTTTGCCGACGAGCCAAGGTAGTGTCGCTCGTAGACGTTTGCCACCACCATCGATTAAATGCATCATGGCATTAGATAGTCGAGAGTGTTTTGAGGCACACAAACTATCAGAAATCCTCTGTTCGACTAGCGGCTTTACTTCCATAATCGAGGTTGATAGTCCTGCGCCTGTGGCATAACTCAGCATGTTGGAAACGTCACCCATGTCATGAATTAAATCATCACGCAACCTAGAAAGCAAATTTGCGTTACCAACTGCAGACCACCATTCGTCAGTCATAATTCGTTCAGCTATGCACCTAAACCAAGGAGCAATTTCACCACCAATATCATGACTACCCGACAGAATGTCTGCTAATTCTTTTTGATTTACCCATTTTATCTCAGACACTTCATTTTCATTAATTGTCACATTTACATCTGCCTGAATAACTAAGATGTGATCTATTTCTCGCTCTATCCAGTCAGCATTCATACGCGCTGAATACATCATTTTGGTGATGAAATGAAAATCATCAATATCGATATCTCGAGGTTCTATCCCTAATTCCTGATGCAATTTTCGAATCGCTGCTCGCTTTACTCCCATCGAATTAACCGATTCTGATTCAAGATCAGATGATAACGGATGAGAGCAGCAGGAATTAGCCCATACACCTGGGAAAGTTACTTTGTCATCTGCCCTTTTTTGTAACAACAATCTCTTTTCACTATCGAACAACAAGACGCTGAAGGCTCTATGTAGCAAACCTGCTTGATAATGTGCTGAAACCTTGGAAGCCTCAGTAACAATTTGGTCGTTTTCATCTACGATAATTACTGCTTCTGACATGAGAGAAATTTGCTCGCTATCAGCTGAATTATTTACCAGCATTTGTTTGAGTTCAGCTCCGATTTCAACCGACGGAACATCATCTATTTGGTATCCAGCCAAGTCATCACCATGCATTGCAGTAGAACTCGATAAATGAATAGTTCCCTCGAGGATGAAACGTTATTCAGAATATATCCTCGTTCCTTTAGTAGGTATTCCCATGCAAGCATCAAATATCCGCTCTGGCTTTTCCCCGTTGACAATGAAAACGTCTACTCCGAGTGACGCAACTTCAGCACCTCGTTTTGCTTTCAGAGCAATCCCTCCTGTGACATCTATTTCCGTGTTATGGACGCCTCTAAAACTAATACTTGGAGACCATTCAGTTATCAAATCGTCATCGGTTGCCTCCTCTGGTGGTTTCATTAGTATCCCATCTACCCCCTTTAATGCGAAGACTAATCTTGAAACATTAGCTATGTCCTCACAAATCCTGACGACTATGTCGTCTCCAGATAGTATGCCGAATTCCTTTTCATCACAATCGACAACATCACCAAATGTAATTATTACATCTTCTTCTGCAATGAAGTTCTCCGTGATTTCCCCGTCAAAG
>JAYXVG010000018.1:0-606 GCA_036021875.1 Thermoplasmatota archaeon
TTATTCCAATGATGGGACAAACTAGGTGTGTCCCAGGGTCATCTTGTGTAACAACAGCATCCATAACAAATATAGGAGGGGCAGCAGACATATTTTCCTTATCTATTGATTACTCCGCATTACCAATTGGGTGGAGTGCATCATTCTCTTGGAATCAAGCAACTGAAATATTTGTTCAACCGGGTTATACCGTACCAATAATGCTTACCTACACTGTTGGAAGCGACGCAGTTCCCGATTCTGTTGGACACTTTGATTTGATAGCCACATCACAGAATGATTCAAGTCGGACCGACACTCTAACAGTTGAAATAATCGCAAGTATGGTTAGTGACGCCTACATATATCCAGATATTACTCCAACATTGAACAAGAATTACATTGCACCAGGGGATAGTATTTCGGTAGTTTTTACAGTTCGTAACGACGCATCTGTGCAGGACATCTTTGATACCAATGTGATATTTGACTTTGCAAATGATTGGGTGATTTCAGATATTACCCCGAGTAGACTGTTTCTCAATGCTGGTGACTCTGGAACATTTAGTGCAATTATTACTGCACCGCTCACAGCACAAGTTGGTGATGACTGCCCCACATATACTG
>JAYXVG010000018.1:616-15321 GCA_036021875.1 Thermoplasmatota archaeon
TCTCAAAGAAGTGGTGAGGTCTTTGTTTCCGAAGACATTGATAATTTAGCGATTCTACAAGTAAACAACGTAAACATTGAATGGGTAGATTATCCGGAAAAATTAGCACCGGGAGAGCTAAATAATTTTTCAGTTGAAATCACAAATCTTGGTAATGGAGCGTTACCTGTCGAGGTTAGGTTGACTGGTATACCATCTTCTTGGGGGGTTGATTACTATGTCAACCAGCAGGCATCCAGCGAAATTATTCAGTTGGGAGAAATATCAGACTATACATCAACAATAACACTGCTGATTGTTATGAGTATTCCAAACGGCGTTGATCACAGTCAGGTCTTCGATATTGAAATAAGCGTAAAACCTGCAATCTCCGGCGATGATATTGAACCAAATGACAACTCTGTATCTATCGGTTTGGTTACCGATATTGTGAGAAATCTAACACTATCAAGTGGCAACATAGTTTCATCTACTGGTGTTGGAAATTCAACATCGATAAATTTAGCAATCAGTAATTTTGGGAATATAGATGAGACTGATATACAGATATATGCAAGCATATCAAGTGATGATTACTTTATGCCAATAACTGCTTATCTGTCATTAGGCAATACGGGTATAGCATATGATTTTAACAAATATCACTCAGTTGTCATCGGCAAGAATTCATCCCGAGAAGTCAGAGTCGATATGGTCATTCCAGATGATATTGAATTAGGCTCGACAATTGAATTTAATTTCATGTTGTCCAGTGTCACCAACGAGTTTGATCCTCTCAACCACAAAACAACATTAGAAATTGATTACATTAGAGATATTAACTTTGAAGTCAGTCAAAATAATCAGACAATGGACACAAGTTTTGCCTACAGGTGGGTCAACATCTCGACTATATCGACAACTGGGGAAAATTACAGAATTAATCTCACTACACCAATTGGTTGGCGATTGATTTGTGATTCCGTTTTGATTGCAGGTGGAGTCAACATTAGTTCAGAATTTACGGGAACAACTGATCGATTTGACACGATAGGTTGTGAGATCATAAACGAAGGAGGCCCATACACTGGCAATGTTAACGTAAACATTTACGATGAATCTAACTCATTATTGCTATCTACTGAGAGAAGATATCAATTTTATTATGACGATAGTGACGAAGTGGGAAACATCTCACCTATTTTCCTGGGTATATCAGGAATATTGCTTGCTGTTGTTGTATCTATTGGCGTATATATACTTGGACGCAGGAAGCAACAAACTGAGATTGAACAGCAAACGCCAATGTCGGGCCCGCCTATTTCTGGACCGCCAATATCAACATCCATAACGGAAGAGCAAACAATACCGCAGACTCAAAATATCCATGATAATAACATCCCACCGATTCCTGAAACGGGATTGCCTGTTGGATGGACTATGGAACAATGGCAACATTATGGGCAACAATATTTAGATATGAATAATAGGCAATAGCGTGGCAGAATATCCAACCCTGTGGTATGGTCTTTGGTTCGTGATATCTGTTTGTGGCGTCCTTACCTGGTATCTCAGAAATTTTACTGAGAGGGTAGAACAAACCAGATTAACTGCATTCGTTGGCGTGATTGCTATGACAACACTTCTACTTTGGACGTTAATTGATTTCTGAGGGTTTTACATGAGTATAGCGGGCATTGATGAACATCAAATGTTCGATAAGTTTCCGTGCCGCCTTCCTGTATGGTGGGGATATTACGGGGATATTGGAATCAAACCAGATATCAAAGGTATTAGTGGGAAAAAAGTCATCTTAAGGATTCAAAAAAAATTCAATAGGTTTGAGAAAATTTTGGCAAAATTATTTCGCGCACCACGTGAGGTCAGACGCCCTCTCGATGCTAAAAATAGCATACTATGGCAGCTTTGTGATGGCAAGCGCACATTCCAGGAAATATGTCAAATCCTAGATGATTTATTCCACGAGGATATCGCTCCTGTAATACACCGGACTGCAGCTGGTATTGCGCTGCTAAAGGAGAAAAATCTGATGACAGTGTTAGATATTCAATTCACTGAAAAGTGGGATATTAAGCAAGGTGTTACACCCCAAAGTCAGTTCTTGGAGCCGCTAGATAGAACTCTCAATATAACTCTGGAAGAGGAATGATGCTTAGAGCGGTTCCCAAACCAAACGGAGTCCAATGCCATCACTACTCTTGAGAACATTAGCATGGCTTCTGGCAGAGCTTCGAGTAGAATCGCTTTCTGTAAACCAACTACCGCCCCTAACAGAGTAGGTTTTACTACCATCTAGGTATGGAGATTGTTTTGATTGCTCTGAATAATCCTTACGGTAATTATCTTGACACCACTCTGAGATTAACCCATACATATCGTGTATTTCCCACAGGTTTGGTTTTTTAATACCAACCTCTCTGGTTGATGCACCCGAATTTCCCGCATGCCAACCATAGTCGTCAAGATCGCCATCAAAATTACCAAAGCACCACTTGGTATCGGTGCCAGATTTTGCACAATACTCCCACTCTGCTTCCGTCGGAAGTCGCCAAATACCATTCAATGAAAGTCGTGGTTTGTCATTATGTGATTCATTCAATTTGCTGATAAAATCAATAGCATCAAGATATGTAATAGAATCTACAGGTCGTAAACCAGAACTCCATCCCTCTTGAAATTTAGAAGGATTGTAACCCATTACAGCTTCCCAATGCATTTGAGTAACCGGTCTTTGTCCAATAAAAAATGGAGAAGATATTACCACTTCATGGATTGGATTCTCACGTGGAAGTCCATCACCTACCGTGTCACCCATGTTGAAACTACCAGGTTCAATCAAAATATACGTTCCACCAAATTCATCATCAAATCTAGGCTTAGACAATAAAACCACCATCTAAGCGAGTTTCTTCGTATTTTCTAATACAGAAATAACGAGTTTTTCCAACCTCTCTTTAGTTTCATCATGAACCAAATTTCCGCTCTCATCAAAGGCGTCCTTCACCTTACCAACGGCCAGTTGTTCCGGAACTGGCCATGCATGAAGCCATCTAAGCATTATTCTCATGTGGTTAAGTGTGTTTGAGTTTGTAACACCTCCAAGAGTAGACATTAAACCGAATACTTTACCATTTACGTGTTTGTTATATAACCAGTCAAATGTGTTTTTAATTGCTCCAGACATTGTGCCGTGATATTCAGGAGATGCAACTATAAAAGCATCACAAGTTGTTGCTAGTTCCTGAAATTCCTTGACATTTGGGTTTTCCCAACAGCCCTCTTCACCCACTAAAGGTAATGGTTTAACATCCAAATCCCAAAAATGTACTTCAGCACCAAGTGACTTAGCAATATCTAATGCGTGATTGACCAGCATTCCACACTTTGAAGTTGGTCTATATTCTCCAGACAAACCAAGTATCTTGAAGGGATAATTAGCCATACATTATCCAAAGAACCGTAGTTATTGAATGTAAGTGTCATAACATACATACATAAGTAACCCTTATGATTTAAGTTCTACAGCACCGGATTGAGGCTTATGGAAGGCAACACTGACACTGGGTTTGAAAACGATAATGATGATATTGTTGCTCAAGTTGATTCATTGCTGATCAGTGGTGAAGAAGCATCCCGCTCTGGAGACTCAAAGACCGCTCTTGCAGCATTTAACAAAGCAATATCACTAGACCCTTCTTCAGATATGGCTTGGTTTAACAGAGGCGTGTTACTAGAAGCCCAACAAGACGCTAGAGGCGCAAGACAGGCCTTCCAAATATGCCTAGATGTCAATCCAAACCATGCTCCAGCAACTGCCAATCTATGTATCCTATTAGAGCGGATAGGTGATGATATTGGAGCATACAATATGGCATTAAAAGCACTTGAATTCTACCCAGGCCATCCATCAATACTAGATGTAAAAAACCGTTGTTCAGGAAGCGCAGCCACAAAACCAATTGAGGAGATGGCCCCAGTAGAGCAGATTGAATCGTTTGATCAACAAGATGTTGATACTGTTGTCGAAGAAACTGGCGTGAGTGATGTCCAAGCATTACTTGACGAGGCTGTGCATCACGATGCAGATGAAAACCAACAATTAGACATAGGCGAATTACGCTCTGCAGCGAAAGTGGTAGTCGCCACTGAAGATATTCAGGATAGAATTGACGCTACACAGCCCGTAGTTGAAGCAATACCAGATGTATCAGTTGTCCCAGTAGAGCCCGAAATTGAAAACCTACTAGATTTAGATGCAATGGCAGAAGAAGCAAAACAACTTATCCAGGCTGGAGATGCAAAAGGAGCACTTGCATTGTTAAAACCCCACCTTAAAACTGAGGCTTCAAAACACGCACAATCATGGTTAATTGCTGGTGGTGCGATGGCGAGATTAGATCTAGAAGAACACGCAATTTCAGCGATAGAACACGCACAGAAACTTGACCCCTCCAATCCAAAAGGGTGGTATAATTTAGGCTCTCTAAAGCAGAGGCAAGGTATGCTAGAAGAAGCATCAACATGTTACTCAAACGCACTCAGGGAAAATCCCGCATACGTTAAAGCAGCTCAGAAATGGGCTCCCCTTGCAATGGAATTAAAGGATCCACAAGCATACTTATCCGCCGCAACAATAATTGTCGCCGATAACCCAGAGAGTCCAATAAAACATGAACTAGCAACAACTCTGATTGAACTAGCGGAAGGGGAATCAAGAGTTTTAGAATCGCAATCTGGACTACCCCCCACACTGCCAGAAGGACCCGATATGGCAAAAACAGCCCTCGAACTACTGGGCTCTGGCGAAACTGAATTGCATGCTAGAGGACATACTATGGCAAATAATCATATGGAGTCGGTGAAAATTTGGAAAGGCCTGATTCAAACAGATCGTAATAATCCTGAGACCTGGAGAGGCTTAGCAAACGCTCTGTTTGCTGCAGGGGACAACAATACGGCAGAAAAGTGTCGTGTTAAAGCAAATGAAATCGAGATAGAAATGGAAAATAGAGCTAACAAATCTGAGGTAATTAATCCATTAGCTACCGAAGGTGGAATTACAGATATTAGTGAATCTGCGACTAAAGTAGAACACTCTGGTGCCGACGTAAGCCATACTGAAATGATGGAAGCAAATGAATTACTGTCAAGACCACAAGTCTCCGAACCTTCTCCTGAACCTGTATCTAATCCTCAAGTTGATTTAGCAAAAGCAGCTTTAGAAGTCCAATCAAATTCATTAGTTCAGGAGGAGTTCCGCAACCCAAGTTCAACATCCATAGCCAATCAGGATATTTCATGGTACAATCAGGGTGTGGCATTAATTGAAGCTGGAAAATATGCCGAAGCTCTGTCATGTTTTGACCGAGCACTCCCTTCATTCTCTGACGATGACGAAATGGTGATAAGAATTCTCAACGGGCGTGGAAACGCATTTTACTACTTGGAAAACTACCCCGCGTGTGTCGAATCCTATCATCAGGCTATGCTGATTAAACCTGAAGAGGTAAGAGGTAAGACGCTTTACAACATGGGAACTGCTTACGCTGAAATGGAAAGGTACCAAGATGCAGTAAAATGCTTTGAACAAGCAATACCAAGAGGACTATCAAAGGATGAGATTAAACGAACTAAAGATCAGATTAGAAGATGTAACATCTTGATTAAGGAACAAAAGAAGAAAAAACGGTGAATAAATGACAAATAATCAAGATATCACCCAAAAGTTAGTCGAGGCTGGTCTTGATGAAAAACATGCACAACTAATTATCGATATGGCGTGTCAACCGCCTGCTAAAGCCAGTGAAATCGGTAAACGATTGGGATTATCAAGAATGGATGCGTACAATTCTCTCAAAAAACTGCAGGAAAAAGGTCTTGTCAAAGCAACACTTGACAAACCTATCAGATTTTTTGGCATGACCATAAATGAAGTATTTAGGCAGATAATTAGAACAAAAGAAATGGACTTGCGCAGAATGAATGAGAACCTAGAATCGTTATCAAAATCTGGCCACTTTGCAATAACATCAGACCAACCAAATAAGGATGAAGATTCCTTTTCAGTGCTAAAAGATCGTCACACAATTCATGCCACAATAGAATCGATTGTCGCTGAGGCAGAAACCATAATCTGGCTATTGCTCGGAAAGTGGGGTATCTTACACATGCTGAGATCAGGATGCATGGATTCGGTTAACGATGCAATAAACCGAGGTGTAGATGTAAAATTAGTAGTCTGCGTCGATGAAAAAACCGTCAGATTTTATGATGAATTAGATAATCGTATTGAAATCCGACACCATCCAGACTTCAATCTATGCGGCGTATTTGTCGATAATGAGGTAGGTATTCAATACGTTCAGACCGAAGAATCTCCCACTGGTAGGGGTAAAGAAGATACAGCAATACTCATGGAATCAGACATGCTGCTAACTGCGCAAAGTGAACTCCTCAATATACAGTGGAATGCTGCTACATCATACCATACTGCAAAAGCAAAAATGATCGATGGGATGATGACTGAACCACTGCGTTTATCTCTTGGTGACGGCTCTTTCTATGAACGATTTAAGGAATCGATAAAACTAGGTATGGATAACACCACAAACGCTGTATTAACTAAGAATGGGCAGGTCATAGACAGTGACATAATTCCACAATCAAACACATTATCCGCTCTGGGAATAAATACCAATCAATTATTCCATGATGTTGGATTCAGAATTGGGCAAGAACTTGCAGTTAAGCTACAGCATATTGATAGCGAGGAAATATTCTGGAATAACATCAAAAACGAATGGCAGGATTTAGGCATGGGAGATTTGGAAATTGATACGATACCACCAAAAACAATTACTGTGTTCGACGGTAATGCATGCGAAGGACAGCCTGAATCCTCGCTAATGTTCTGCAATATGGACGAGAGCGTTATTGCCGGTGTTGTTAAAGAGAGATATAACAAAACTGTTGAATCATGCAAACGACAGTGTTCAAGTGATGAAAGTTCCTGTTGCTATGAAATATCTATAGTAGAGGCTTGAGTTAGCATTTGATGCACAAATTCATACATGTGAAGGGGTTGGGAGAGTCATGGACTGTGGAACTTGTGAGACGGCTGGGCCAGTTGTTATTCAACAACCAGAGGTGGTTGATGTTCAACTAACCATTACTGAAAATGCTCAAACCATGCTAGACCAAGCCTTTGGTGACGACAAAAGCATGGCATTGTTAGTTGGTGTTCTATCAGGAGGCTGTTCTGGATATATGTACGATCTCCAAATAGTTGACAACACTGAAATAGATTGTCAGGAACTAACTATTGCAGGATTTAGAATTCTGGTGCCAAACTCATCAAGTCATCTGCTTGATGGAATAGAAATCGACTATGAGGATCGACTAATGGGTGGCGGTTTCAAAATAAACAATCCGAATGCAAAATCATCATGCGGATGCGGTGAGTCCTTCGCATAGGTGATTCAATGCCCCGACTGGCATGCAATGATGCTAGGTTACTCATTTTTTCTGGAGATGACAAATTTAGTTTTCTAGATGGATTATCAACCAATAAAATCGATTTTGCGAACATTGAAATCATTAGCACTCTAGTGTTAGACACCAAAGCAAAAATTATTGCACAGCTTCACTTATTTATGCTTGGCGAAATGTTGGTTGCTGTTGTTTTAGCAGAAAATGATCAAGAATTAATAGATCACTTAAACAGTAAAATTTTGACACAAGATGTTAGCATAAATGATGTGACTGATTTAAATTATGTAGACCTTATTTACAACCAAAACCCAGTCGTTAAAGCGGTTACTAGTAAAGATGGATACACATTAATTCAGATTAATCGGATGTATTCATTCGAGATATATTCGAACAAATTGAAACGAAAACAATTTTCAAACGATTGGATTAATTTTCATGACTGGAGAATTAATCAATTAATACCATGGCATGGATATGAAGTAACTCGAAAAGTAAACCCTTACCAATGCGGGCTTAATGGTCAAGTTCACGAAAATAAAGGATGTTTCACAGGCCAAGAAGTATTGACAAGAATGCGCTCAAGAAACAAAGGTATGTGTCAGTTGACCGCAGTTGATAACAATTCAATAATGAATCATAATGTTTCCACAAAAGGGACACACAAGTCAATTGTCATTGAAAGGGTTTAGTAACCAAGTATATCAATTAGTTGAGACTTGTAGAAGTTACCTGACTTTTGCAAACTCGACAACTCATCGCCCCCCAATTCAAGCTCAATTATCCTCTCTATTCCGTTTGACCCTAAGATTACAGGCACACCAATGTACACATCATCTAGTCCGTATTGACCAGTAAGATATGCTGATGCTGGAATCAACCGTTTTCTATCATTGAGTACAGCCTCAGCCATTATTGCAGCGGCAGAACCAGGAGCATAGAATGCAGACCCCCGCTCTAGGAGTTTTACAATCTCTCCTCCACCAGAGGCTGTTCTTTGACATATAGCCTCAATTTCTTCGTCGCTTAGTAAATGTGTGATTGCTATGCCGCCTACAGTAGTAAATCTTGGTAAAGGCACCATCGTATCTCCATGTCCACCAAGGACCATTGCTTGGACATCCTCTTCGGAGCATCCTACTGCGTCAGCGACGAAATGGGTCATACGTGCACTATCAAGCACACCTGCCTGCCCACAAACTCTATGTGCAGGGAAACCAGTAACTTTTTGCATATGGTAAGTCATTAAATCTAAAGGATTAGTAACCATAATGATGATCGAGTTTGGTGCATGTTCCCTAATACCCTCACCAACTTGTTGAACAATACTAGCGTTTTTGGCGATTAAATCCTCGCGAGTCATACCTGGTTGGCGTGGGAAACCAGAAGTTACAACAACCACATCGGAGTCTGCAATGTCCTCATAATTTGATGTGCCTGTTAGACTTCCATCGTAATTCAATACCTGTCCATTTTGTGACATGTCTAAAGCCTTACCCTTAGCAAATCCTTCATAAATATCTAACAATACAATGTCACCAAGTTTCTTTTGCGCTAAAACAAATGCACATGTTGCACCTACATTTCCTGCTCCTATTACGGCTATTTTTTTCTTCGAACTAGACATACACGTTTGCCTCTAGGATTGTCCAAGAATAGACGTAAAATAAGTTAGATGGTTACATTCTCGTCTGTAACTGAGATGGATATCAAGCGTCTTATCTAAAAGCCGCCTTTGACTGGCTAGTTTTAGCCCGAATATATTATGCTGGCTGGTGGTTAAAATGAGACTAGGTGTGCCAAAAGAACCAAGCAACGAAACTAGAGTAGCAATTGTTCCTTCAAGCATGAAGAAATTGCTAAAATCGGGATTCGATGTATTGGTTGAAAAGGGTGCCGGAATAAGCGCAAATTATTCGGATTCTGATTACGAAAACGCTGGCGCAAAAATTGTTAGCAGAAAAGAAGCATTGTCCTGTGAGAATATCATTTGCATTAATTTTCCAGGCGTCGATGGCATAGGCGAAAAAACCAATCTAGCTTGCGTCGCAGACCCATTCAGAAACCCTGAATACGTTAGACAATGCATGGAATCAAAAATTACCCTGATGTCAATGGATATGATTCCAAGGAGATTATCAAGAGCCCAGTCCATGGATGTAAATTCTAGTCAAGACAATCTCGCAGGTTACAAAGCGGTTCTTTTAGGTGCTGCAAATGTGCCAAAGGGTATTCCGATGATGACCACTTCAGCAGGAACAGTGCGTCCTGCTAAGGTTGTAGTAATGGGCAGTGGTGTTGCCGGACTTCAAGCCATCGCAACTGCAAAACGTCTTGGAGCTGTTGTTTATGCTTCTGACGTTAGGAAATCTGCAGCCGAGCAAATTGAATCAGTAGGTGGCCGATTCATTGAAGTTGATGGGATGGATGATTTTGAAGATGAATCGGGGTATGCTAAACCCTTAACTCCGGAATTTATCCAAAAAGTCAATGAAACCGTATGTGGTGTTGCCAAAGATGCGGATATCGTAATAACTACTGCAAGGATATTTGGTAGACCAGCGCCAATTACTGTGCCAAGTTCTGCTGTTAGCGAATTTAAATCAGGTGCAGTGATAGTAGATATGAACGCCGATGTTGGTGGAAATTGTGAAGATACCCAGGTTGGAAAAATAATTACCACACCAAATGGCGTTATTATAGTCGGGACATCAAATTTACCCGGAACCATTGCTAACACAGCAAGCATGCTTTATTCTAACAATCTGACAACTTTCATAACTTCATTAGTTGATGATGGTTCAGTAACGTTATCAGAAGATGATGATATTTTATATGGTGCTCCAGAGGGGTCTGACTTCTATGTTAATGGCATGGGAGGCGTCTTGATATGTGCGGATGGAAAAATGCATGAAAAGCAAACTCGGCTTGCGGGGGTGGTTGAGTGACTCCGGAGCTATTAATCGGCAGTATCACGTTATTCGTCTTGTCAATATTCTTAGGATTTGAATTAATCACCAAGGTTCCAGCTACCTTGCACACTCCATTGATGAGTGGAGCAAATGCAATCTCGGGTATTAGTATAGTTGGGGCATTAATAGGTTCAAACGTTGCTTATGAGGCTGGAGACACGGCATTCTCCGGAATACTAGCATTTGTGGCTGTAGTTTTAGCAATGATCAACGTAGTTGGTGGCTTCGCTGTTACAAACCGTATGCTCAATATGATTGCTGGCAAGAAAAAAGGAGGTGCTTGATTGGAGATAAGTGAATGGACTTCAATTGGTTATCTAATTGCCGCTGCTCTCTTCATATTTGGACTGAAGAAGCTCGGACACCCGCGAACGGCTCCCAGAGGAAATCAATTAGGAGCTATGGGCATGCTCGTTGCAGTTATTACTACGATCCTAGATATGCAACTCGCAGAAGCAGATGCTGAATGGACATTGATAATTGCTGGTTTGGTTATTGGGTCGCTTATTGGATATGTGATGGCAGTAAGGGTCGAAATGACTGGTATGCCAGAGTTAGTGGCACTATTCAATGGGTTTGGCGGTGCTGCTTCAGCTTTGGTAGCGCTTTCGGAAACATGGCGATACATCGAAGGGTCAACACTCCCTGTAGGTTTACAACTTACCGTGACCATGGTCGCCGCTGGGTTATCAGCTTTGGTTGGATGGATGACACTCACTGGGTCATTATTAGCTATGTTGAAGTTGAAAGGTGGAGTAGAGATATTCGGTAAGTGGATTAAGACACCCACATGGGGCCCAAGTTGGCTTAACGGAGTCAAGGTATTGCTAATAGTAGCTGCATTTGCGCTGATATACTACGGAATCGATAACCCCACTGATAAAAATGTGATTTTTGCCTTAATTGCAGTATCATCTGTTCTTGGGATACTGTTGGTATTGCCAATCGGTGGAGCTGATATGCCAGTAGTCGTTTCCCTGCTTAACTCACTATCGGGAATTGCTGCTGCTTTCACTGGATTCATAATAAACAACTCAGTATTGATAGTTGCTGGTTCTCTTGTCGGTGCCTCCGGATTGATTCTGACTTTCATTATGTGTAAAGCGATGAACCGCACTTTGCCTGATGTATTGTTCAAAGCATTTGGTGGATCTGGGGAGAAAGAATCACTGACTCGCACCAAGGTAGGCTCAGATGCTGATGAAGTTGCTATGATGCTAGATGGGGCTCAGAAGGTTATCATTGTCCCAGGTTATGGTATGGCAGTTTCACAATGTCAGCATCAAGTAAAGGAATTTGCTGATTTGGTAGCCGAAAAATACGATACAGAGGTATCTTATGCAATACACCCAGTTGCAGGAAGAATGCCCGGACATATGAATGTCCTATTAGCAGAAGCAAATGTTCCATATGAGCAATTGATAGAAATGGATGAGATTAATCCTGAATTCCCGGACTGCGATGTAGCATTAGTAATCGGCGCCAATGATACTACCAACCCTGCTGCACGTAGTGGCGAAGGACCACTTGCTGGAATGCCAATAATTGATGCCGACCAAGCGAGAACCGTGGTAATTGTAAAACGATCACTTTCTGTCGGATATGCTGGTGTAGATAACGACCTCTTTTACATGGATAAAACTATGATGATGTTCGGCGATGGTAAGAAGATGATGACCGAACTAAACAATGCGATTAAGGAGTCATGATTAGCTTTTTTTCTGCCATAATTAGGTAATGTTCAAAGGTATGCAAATTTTCCAAATTATAGGTGAGACGGAAGTGAATATGAAGCCCCGCCTGATAATTGCAATTTTAGCACTATTATTAGTCGCTCCAGTTATTGCCAACCCAAACGGTCCGCCGTGGAAAAACGGCTCTGATTTGGTCATAGATACCGGTTGTACGTGTCATGGTGACGGGGCCCCCTCAACAGAGGTTGTCGTATCAATTTCCGGCATCCCAAGGTCATATTCAGTAGGTGAGACTTACGAGTTTACCATCACATTGCAGCACGCATCGAATGGAGAAGGAGGATATTTGCTGTGGGATTACAATGCCGGAACATTAACTCCAGGTGAGGGTTCACAGACTGTTCCGGATGAGCCTGGAGCACTTTCCCAATCTGAGCCAGGTAATAACTGGGTGATAACCTGGACTGCACCGGATTCAGATATTGGAAGTGTATCATTTCAATTAGTGGGTAACGCTGTCAATGGTAATGGTCAGTTCGACGGAGGTGATTTATGGAACATTCTATCGTTCTCAATTAGCCCCCCTGATTCTACATATGAGGACGACGAAGAAAACCTACAATTGAGAACAATCAGTGTTGGAGATTATGATTCACTCTTTGTTGCCGAGGAAGATCCTGCAGCGTTAGAAGCAGCCAGACAAGAAAAGATCGCTGATGACTTTTTCAATAATGGCAACCTATTCTATTGGACCACATTGTCAATAATAATCATTGGAGCTGTAGTGCAAGGAGAATTCTACGAACGTAGATTCGGCGGCGGACCCCCACATCTAGACATGAGTCTCGCCGTGCCGCAAGGATTGAGACGTGGTATTCTATCTGTGATTACAATTTTGATATTTGCATGGTCGCTAGACTCATCACAAAGTTGGGGATTCGTCCTGCTAACAGGCATGCTAATGTTGTGGGCCATCTTTGGAGTATACCGGACTGTTGTCCAAGCAAGAGCGCCCAAAGAGTATACAGACTTGGTATGAAGGTGATGTTTTGACCCTTCATTTGAGTAGTGACTCAAATACAAGATTAGAAACGCACGCTAACGAATTATTTGCCAGAACAGGAATCTTAATTTTTGTTTGGTTGCTTGCTTCGATACCATGGCTCTTAAACATAAATTCAGTTCTTGAATACTTTGTTGGTGTATTCAATCCATGTGTTGAAGAATGCTTAAATCTGTATCAACCAGAAAAGTGGTCAGAGTTACGGTGGATCATCTCTGGATTTCTAGGCTTAATGACAATAACACCGCTTATCAATAGACAAATTTGGGTATTTTTTCGTCCTGGTTTAACATATAGCGAACGAAGAATGCTTCGATTAGTTTTGATTCTCAGCCCAATCATATTCTTGCTATCTGCATACATCACTATCATCGAGGTAATTCCAATGTTGTATGATATCGGACATCAAATTCACGACGATTATGGATTTGTGGCAAAATACGATGCTGTTAGTCTGATTTATTTTGCAATTATGTTGTTGTGGGTTCAAACCTTAGTAATTATATCGAGCACAGTTATGGTATCGAGCGGAATGACTGGAAACTTAGATGGTAGTAACGCTAATTGGTGGCGTTTAAGAGTATACGGTTTTATCTCGTTGATCTCTATACTATCGCACTATGAAAGAACAAGTAGTGGTTTGGCAATAACGATATTTACTCTCCTGTTAATTGAATTAATTGCCCGACCGTGGACGACAAAAAAGCCGAAATATAGTGTTAAATTATCCGAAAAATTCACTCAAGAAGGGGACCTAGTATCAACCCTCAGTTTGGTTTGTGGATGCGTTGAGTATGATTACGGAGAGACATGTGGAGCTACTGTAATGAAAAATGTTTGTCGAACACCAAAGACCCAGGAAGACTTGCTCAAATTGGTCTTAAACCATCGCCCAGATAAGCTGATTATTAATCACTGCGATAATTACCAATCATGGGACATAATAACCCAACCATACGATGGATTAGAGGTAACATTCAATACTGAGCATGCCTCAACAAACTAACCAAGATTTCATAGATGAAGGGTTACTACTTTGGACTATGAAGGGGAAATTGTTGGGCTTCCCTATCATTGTTATGCTGTTACTAGGTGCTATTTTTTCATTTTCCAATGATAGTATTGTAGAGGAGTGGCTACGCAATAATTCTGTTGTTTCAAATCCCGACTATACTGAGACGTTACCAATTCAAAATGACGAACATTGGATAGTGTTAGTGATAGATTTTCAAGGCGGTAACTACGATCAAACAAGCATGATCGAAAGTGCTGAAGAAATGTTGATTCCAGAAGCTAGTAATTACTTCCACGAAATGTCACTGGGAGCGGTCTCTGTAGCTGTTGACATACACAAAACGATGCTTGTTGCTTCTCAACCTCTTGCCTACTATGGTTCAGATAATGGCGTGGAAAGAGATTCAACTGCTGATGGAACACACATGCCAATGATACTTGCAGATGAAGCTATTACAGCTAGTAGCCGTGATA
>JAYXVG010000019.1:0-15122 GCA_036021875.1 Thermoplasmatota archaeon
AATTGCTGGCGCAGCTTTCTTAGCTATAACTGCATTTTTCTTCGCTGCTGTAGCGGGATATATTGCTGGTGTAGTTGGATCATCGAACTCTCCAGTGTCTGGAATGACAATCGCAACCTTGCTATTCACAGTAGCACTTGTGTGGATTATTGGTGATTTGATGTTAGGCTTGTCCACGCCGACGCTAATGCTAGCTACAATGCTAATTGCATCAATAGTAGCTTCATCTGCAGCTATTGCCGGCGATGTAATGCAGGATCTAAAAACTGGTCACATGGTTGGTGCAACACCTAGATTACAGCAGACGGCTGAAATTATTGGGGTAATAACCGGTGCACTGGTAATTGGTCCCACACTGAAACTTTTGCACAACGCATTTGGCATAACCAAGACCGCATGCTTACGTGAAGCTGCAGTAACTAACAGATCGTGTGACAACGCTTTGCTAGCACCACAGGCTGAATTAATTGGTGATATTGTTCGGGGTTCATTCGTTGGCGATGTAAATATGCAAATGATAATTCTCGGAGTGGCTATTGCTGTAGTATTAATCTGGCTTAAAATGCCAGTCATGAGTGTGGCGATTGGCATATATCTGCCGCTGGGTCTATCCGTCCCGATAATGCTTGGTGGTGTATTATCCTACTTTGCATTTAGAAGTGCCCATATTAGAGTCGATGGAGAACTAAGAGACAAACCATCAGAAAAGGCAGTTAAGGCGGCTAAAGAAGTGGAAAATCGAGGTGTTTTAATTGGCGCTGGTTTCATTGCGGGTGAATCAATTCTCGGAGTTTTGGTTGCTCTACTTATCGTTTTGGAAATCGATTTGACCGATTTGTTCAGCACTGGTGTGTTGAATAATTTCCTATCTCTAGCCTTTTTTGGGTGGTTCGTTGTCGTATTCTTATGGTTAGCCACAAGAACACTGCCTAGTAATGGCAATCTAATTAGAGACTTCACTATGATATTAAATGACTTGGCTGGTAAAGTTTTATCGATGTTTAGGATGAATAAATGAGTCAAGTTAATTGAACAAAACCATCAAAGGTTGTCTTGGCCGACCTTAATCCGGTCGTAACATGTCAATGTCAATTTCTGAATTAGAAGAACTCGCTAGGAAATGCCGTGTAGAGATTGTGAAAATGGTCCATAGAGCACAAGCTGGGCACCCGGGGGGCTCGCTCTCAGAAATTGATTTACTGGCAGCATTGTATGGAAATTATCTAAGAGTTAGGCCTGAAGACCCTAATTGGGATGACCGAGACCGATTTATTCTCTCAAAGGGACATGCATCCCCGGGAATGTATGCTATTCTAGCAGAGATGAACTTCATCTCAAAACAGGATTTAGAATCATACAGGGTTTTGGGAGGAGTTTGCCAGGGACACGTCGATATGAAATGGTGCCCAGGTGTAGATTTTTCTGCTGGTTCACTAGGCATGGGCTTATCCTTTGGCATGGGGTGTGCAATCGCTGGAAGGCTTTCAAACAGCGAACGGAATGTGTATGTTATGCTGGGTGATGGTGAAATTCAAGAAGGCAGTGTATGGGAGGCGGCAATGGCAGCAAAACACCATGAATTGGGTAACCTGAAAGTTATTCTTGACTGTAATCGGATACAAAATGATGATTTCTGTGAAACTCAAATGAGAATGTTCGACATTCCTGCAAAATGGCGTTCATTTGGTTGGGACGTAAAAGAGATAGACGGCCATAACATGAGAGATATAATCGAAGGACTAGACTATTTGCAGGCGAACAACACAAATCCGGCTATATTGATTGCTCACACTGTAAAGGGCAAGGGCGTTTCATTTATGGAAGACAATCCAGCATTTCACGGCGCGGCACCAAATGACGAGCAATTTGAAATTGCCATGGCAGAATTGGGTGAGGTGTTAGCGTGACTCGCATGGCAGCAACTCGTGATGGTTATGGTCAAGCCCTGTTAGACATGGCAAGCAATGAAAAAGTCGTAGTTTTGGAGGCGGACTTGGGTAAATCAACTAAATCATTACATTTCAGAAAGGCCTACCCAGAGCGGACTGTTTCTTGTGGTATAGGAGAACAGAACATGTTGTTGACTGCTGCGGGATTAGCGTCCTCTGGTTATGTCCCATTTGCCAGCACGTTTGCCATATTTACTGAACGAGCATTTGAACAAATGCGCAACGGAATCGCAAGACCAAATTTGGCAGTTCATTTGTGTGGTAGCCATGGTGGTACCCACACAGGTACCGACGGATCATCAGCACAATCGATCGAAGATTTAGCAATTTTCAGAACCCTGCCAAATGTCGTTGTGCTACACCCTTGTGATGATGTCAGCACTAGAGTTTTGACCAATCAATTAGTAAATCTAAATCAACCATCTTACACAAGAACTGCCCGAAATAAAACACCTGTGTTCTATGATGGGCGTGAACATGAAATACAGATAGGCAAAGGTATTGTACTCAAAGATGGCAATGATGTTGCAATTATTGCATGTGGAGTCATGGTCTCAGAGGCGATGAAGGCTGCTGAGACCTTAGCTTCCAAAGGATTGAATGCAACAGTTGTTGACATGCATACAGTAAAGCCATTAGATGAGGATTTAATCGAAAGATTATCAAGAGACTGTGGAGCAATTGTGACTGCTGAAGACCACAATATCATAGGCGGACTTGGCGGCTCTGTCGCTGAATTTTTATCATCTACTAACCCAACACCGCTTGAAAGGGTTGGTGTCAAAGACAGATTCGGAGAATCCGGTCAGGCAGATGAGATGCTAGAATTGATGGAGATATCTGCTCCATACATCGCTGAAGCAGCCGAACGAGCAATTAATCGTAAACAATGAATAACAGAAGCCCATCAACCCTAACATGAACATAAGAGGAATTTGTCTTATCTTCATAATTTTTGCATCAACGCTCACTGTAGAATCTGAATATCTAACAGATGCAAATGTTAGTTACACTGTAGAGGAAGTGTGCAACGCTAACAGAAACGATACCTGGACAGTTGGTTTAATTTACTGCTCTGGTAACATGCAACCAGGATACACACTGTTTTCTCCAATGGCAACGAACACGTCTTATTTGATCGATGAATATGGGCGGGAAGTCCATAGGTGGACATCACCAGGTAACCATCGTCCTGGTTTATCCGCTTACCTGCTAGATGATGGCTCGCTGCTTAGAACAGCAAATCTCGGTCCAAATCAACCGGGTGAATTTAGTGGTGGCGGTAGTGCCGGTAAAGTAGAGAAAATATCCTGGGAAGGTGATTTGCAATGGTCATGGACGTATTCAAGCGAGATGTATAGAAGTCACCACGATATTGAACCACTTCCAAACGGCAATCTGTTGATGATAGCATGGGAATATCGCAACGAAAGCGAGGCAGCTGAGGCTGGAAAATATCCACAAAGTGATTCAAGTCGCGCACTAGGGACAACTTCTGTGTGGCCAGACCAAATAATCGAGGTAAAACCAATTGGTGTTGATAATGCTGAAATTGTCTGGAAGTGGTCGTTTTGGGATCATTTAGTGCAGGATTATGACTCAAGTAAAGAAAATTACGGAGTCGTTGCCGAACATCCAGAATTACTAGATATCAACTTCATTGATTCTGTTGGTGGTGCTTCAGGTGGGCGAGATTGGCTGCATTGCAATGGTATTGACTACAATCAACAACTAGACCAGATTGCAATATCATGCAAAAATACTAATGAGATATACATCATTGACCACAGCACTACAACTGCTGAAGCGGCAGGACATACAGGAGGCAATAGTGGGATGGGTGGTGATATTCTATATCGCTACGGAAATCCGGAAAGTTACCAGAGAGGAACGGCAGATGATCAGACTTTGTTTGCTCAGCATGATGTACAATGGATAGATGATGATTTTATTGATGGTGGTAAATTAATGATATTCAATAACGGTAACGGACGAGATATACTCTACTCATCTGTAGATGTTATTGACACGCCTCTAAATGGCACAATTTACGATATTGACCACATGGCTGCCTTCGGTCCGAACAATCTATCGTGGACATGGGATATCGGAACCGAGATGTATTCTTCTGCTATTTCTGGTAGTTCTAGACTAGCTAACGGTAACACGCTGATAACATTCGGTATGCAGGGAACCCTAATTGAAGTCGATTATGAAGGAAATATAGTTTGGAAATACATTAGCCCAATAAATAATCTTGGGATAATCAATCAGGGAGATTCTATCTTCTCCGGTAACGGCAATAAGGTCTTCAAAGTAAGTCGGCACAGTTCAATGGAACCAGCACTCAAAGGTAGAGACCTAATCCCCAGCGATTATATCGAAAACTGGCAGGATGATTGTCCCGAGGAGGAGTCGTTACCATTCGATGTCGATGGTGATGGTTGTTTGGATGATACTGACGATGATGGAGTAGTTGACTTAAACGATCTTTGTCCCGGTTTTGATGACTCTGTTGATGTTGATGTTGATCAAGTACCAGATGCGTGCGATGACATGATTGATAGTGATGGAGATTTAGTTCCTGATGACAACGATCTGTGTCAAGGGTTTGATGACAGGATTGACACAGATAATGATTCAATACCAGACGGATGTGATTATATCATCGACTCTGATAAAGACGGTGTAAGCGATAGTAATGATTTGTGTTTGGACTACAATGATAGCATCGATGAAGACATGGATGGCATACCAGATGGTTGTGATGATATTATCGACTCTGACGATGATGGAGTGAGTAATCAAATAGATGTCTGTCCGTCAACCGAACAGACAAACCTAACATTAGTTGACGCTAATGGATGTGCTGCGTATCAAGTTGATACAGATAATGATGGTATCAACGACCAGGAAGATGTATGCGAAGGATTTGATGATAATAATGACAGCAATCAAAACGGTATACCTGATGATTGTGAAGCACCTCAAACCAATGTAGAAGGCGAGCTTGTTACCGCTGCTAAGGATTACGATGACTCCGCTAGAGTTATTATTGCGATTATGTCTATTGCGCTAGTATTGCTCGCTATTTATTGGCGCAAGAGATAATCGGATAATTCATGAAGTGCCTTGCTCTACATGCTAATATGGAGTTCTTCTTGGACACGGCCGATGTAGATGAAATTAGAGAGATTGCATCCTGGGGTATATTAGATGGCGTAACTACCAATCCATCATTGATAAAAAAAAGCGGTAGAGACTTCAAGCAAGTTGTTGCAGAAATTGCCGCTATCTGTGCGGGACCGATATCCGCCGAAGTGACGGCGATGGATACTGAAGGAATGATTGAACAAGCACTCGCTCTAAAACAGGAACTCCCAGAAAATGTCATTATCAAGATTCCATGTGTTCCTGAAGGGCTCGCTGCGACAAAAATACTAACCGAAAAAGGAATTAAGACTAATGTAACATTGATATTTTCTGCATCGCAAGCACTTATGGCAGCAAAGGCGGGAGCTACATATGTTTCACCATTTATTGGTAGAATTGATGATACCGGGCATGATGGAATGACACTGATAGCTGAAATTATGGAGACTTGGTCCAATTATCCAGAAATAACGACAAAGGTTCTTGCTGCATCTATTAGGCACCCCACACATGTGCTGCAATGCATTCAATTAGGCGCACATACTGCAACTATGCCGGCAAAGATCTTCAGACAGTTAATCAAGCATCCACTGACAGATAAAGGCATAGACGGTTTTATGAAAGACTGGGCAGATGTAGAGGCCGCTGGAAAGGCATGATTCCTGATAAGAGGATTATTCAATAAGAAGTTGCACCGTAGCCTTACGGGGGACGTGTGATGAGTAATGCCAAAGACCGTCTTAAGAGGTTATTAGACGGTGATTTAGAGGCGTCTGACATTGCCGAAGATGCTTCTTTGGTCAGTTTGGCTGACAGACTTTATGGAATCAAGATTGCTAATGTCAAACCTGTAAAAGCTAGAGACATGATTGCTGGCGAGGGTGGAATAGATCAGCCGGAAACTCAACAATTCGGTCAAACATCGGATATGATGGTAGAAGTTATTGAACCTGCGGCAATGCCGCTACCGCAACTAAATCACTTGGCAATGCCCGATTTACCTGCAAAGAAAAGCCGTTTTTCAATCCTATCACTACTTTCCTTGGGTGGTTTAGTATTCGTGATATTGAATTTATTTGGGCTGTTTTCTTCATTGTTTGAGAGTTCATGCTCTATTGGAACCTGCCGTTCAGATGGACAGACTCGACTCAACCTCATGGACATCCACAAATTTGGCGAATCTGACGGATGGTCTTATTCTGTTCTGACCGAGGGCATGAGTGGTGTAGGAGGTACATCGGGTGGCGTTGGCATACCTGACATCGTTGCTTTACTTTCATTGATAACCCTGTTAATCCTTTCGAGAAGGAAGTGACAGGTTTGTCCTTTGCTGACACCCTATCAGAAGGTATTGCCTACCTTGGTATGATTCTGATACTCAGTGCTTTTTTTCTGGAAACACGAGATTTAGTTGACAGTAAGAATTGGATTTACCTTATAATGATGGCTCTTGGCTCAGGACTGTTATCTATTCGAGCATGGTTGATCGATGAATGGGCATTTCTCGTGCTGGAAGTGGTTTGGTGCTTAGCAGCGCTTAGTGCACTCTATAAGACAACGAAAAAACCGAAATTAGTTAATCAACATATTCATGAGTGATAATCTCTCGAGTTAACATCATGAGCAAGGGTCCTGCCAAGGCGAAGCGCGGCATACCATCAAAAGTTGACAATTTCAACGAATGGTATCCATTCATCGTCGAGGCATCTGACTTAGTTGACAAACGCTACCCAATCAAAGGTATGGACGTATGGCGACCATATGGTTGGAAAACTATGCGCCTGATAGACTCATTAACTCACAAAGAAATGGAAAGAACTGACCATGAGGAAGTAAATTTCCCATTATTAATCCCAGAAAATTTGCTTGAAAAAGAAAATGCACTAGTAGCAAGATTGAAGCGCGCCAGAGAAGAAGGTGTCGACCCGGACGATTTGAGGGATGAAGATGATGAAGGTGGATTCAAAAAAGAAGTTTACTGGGTCAAGCATGCCGGTGAAAATGAATTAGACATCCCAATGTTTCTGAGACCTACATCAGAAACTGCGATGTATACAATGTTTCCACTGTGGATTCGCTCACACAAAGATTTGCCACTCAAAATATATCAAATGGTCAATACATTTAGGTATGAAACCAAGCAGACCAGGTCATTCATTAGAGTCAGGGAAATCCATTTCTTTGAAGCCCACACGGCTCACGCAGATGAGGAGTGTGCGACCAGGCAAATAGCCCAAGACTTGGAAATTGTTGACAATCTGATGGAACAGCTATGCTTGCCAATAATCAAAGCCAAAAGACCGGTATGGGATACCTTCCCAGGGGCGTTTTATACCATAGGGATAGATGCTGTAATGCCTAATGGAAGAACTCTGCAAGTTGCATCTTGCCATCATTATCGCGACCAGTGGGCCAAGGCATTTGATATTACATATGAGAACCTAGATGCCCAACAAGAACATGTGCACCAAACCACATATGGAATGTCAGAACGTCTGCTTGGTGCAGTGGTTGGGATGCATGGCGACGACAATGGTTTGATTATGCCACCAGCAATTGCGCCTTTCCAAATAGTGATATGCCCAATGATTAGAAAAAACGCCGAAGTAGACACGGTTGCAGAATCACAAAGAATCGCTGAAATACTCCGCAATGCAGGTTTCAGGGTGAAGGTTGATGCCAGAGATCTTCATGCAGGTCAGAAATATTACGACTGGGAAATAAAGGGCGTCCCGCTCAGACTTGATATTGGTCCAAGAGACATGGCACAAGGCACTGCTTATGCTGCTTTGAGAACTGGAGGAAAAGAACCACTTGAGATAAACAGAATTGCAGAACTCTGCGAACAGAAACTCGACGAAATTGCTGATGAATTAAGGAGACGTTCGAGTGAACACATGACTGATGTGGTTATTCCCCTTCCGGAATTTATACAAGATGGTGAAAATTGGTCAATTAACGGTGAAATATTGGACGGTAAAATATACGAAATAGCCTTTGATGGTTCTGATGCTCACGCTGAAATCATTGAGCGGCAAACTGGATTGACATTCTTAGGAGACTCAACAGAGGATTATGATTCTGAAAAACCCTGTCATATGACAGGGAAAATGACTAAGCGAAGAGTAATACTCGCCAAGACATATTGAGACATTTCTGGTGGTTGCGATGACAGAACAACTAAATCTTACTGAAGTCATGACTGAGGTTCAAAATTTTATCACTGCAGACGGTCAAATAATTCCAGAACAAAGAGAATTCTACAAGGTTTTGAGAGAGAAAATGAACAGTCATACCGGTCTATACACTGAGACCGAGATGGAATTAATCATGCTTGATTCTCGATCTGAGGTTTTGGAATTATCAGATGAAGATTACATGGCAATCTATAATGTTGTTATGGAACGCTTTAGTCTAAGTAAGAAACTTGAACAAGAAGCCAAAGAAAGAGAGGAATTTGCCCGTAATGAACAAATGAGAAAGGAAGCTGAACTCAAAGCAAGAGTAGAAACAATTGAGCGTTCAAGAATTGAAGCAGAAGCTAAGTCAAAGGCTGAAGCCGAACTTAGAGCAGCGATTGAGGAACAGGATCGACTGGCCCAAATCGCCATAAACCGTGAGTTGGCTAAAGAAGAAGCCAGAAGGCAGGCCGAGGAAGCTGCAAGGCGAGAAGTGGAAGCAAAGGTAAGGGCTGCAGAAATTGCCCAAATTCAAGAGGAAGCGAGACTGAAAGCCGAGGAAAATGCCAGACTTGTTGCAGAGGAAGAGGCTAGAGCGAAGGCTGAGGAAGAAGCTAGAATCAAGGCCGAGGAAGACGCCAAAATTGCGGCTGAGCAAGAAGCTAGACGAATGGAGGCTGAGAAATTACGCTTAGAAGAAGAAGCAAAATTGAAGGCTGTTGCTGAGGCTCATCAACAAATGGTCGATGAGGCCATACGAATCAGTGAATCTGAGCGTTTGGAAGAAGAGAATCGTCTCAACGCAGAGATAGCACAAGCACAAAAAATCGCAGATGAGGCAAGGAGAGTGGAGGAAGAGCAGGTAAGACTCGAGGAAGAACGACGGTTGGCTGTCGAACGAGAGGCATCTAGGCTGCAGGCTGAGGAAGAGGCGAGAATTGCTGCAGAAGCGGCTAAGTCAGCAGCAGAAGAAGCAAGTAAAACTGATGCTGGAAAAATTATTCCAGATCTACCGCCGCTTGACGAGTAATTCACATACCAAATGATGAGGGGTCGATATCCATATCGCCCTCTTTCATCATTTTACGCATTTGTTTGTTTAATTTCCTGTTGCCACCCATTCCCTTCATCATCTTACGCGAACGATTCCACTGACCTATCAATTCTCGAACGTCTTTTTCTTTAACTCCAGAACCCCTGGCAATTCTTTTTATTCGGTCAGCTTTAATCTTGGCTGGCTCGTTTTTTTCCCAAGCTGTCATGCTATCCATGATGGTGCGGTATCTATCAAGATTTGACTGCATCTGCTGCTTTTGTCCTTTCGACATACCACCCAGTCCGCCCAACATATTTCCAGGAAGAAATGACATTAGTTTATCGATTGTTCCAACCTTAGACATCATCTCCATCTGCTTATACATGTCATTAAGGGTAAAACGCCCACTCATCATACGTTGAGTAAGTCGCATTGCTTCTTCTTCATCGAGATCTTCGGGTGCAAGGTCAATCAAACCCTGAATGTCTCCCATACCAAGTAGTCTAGAAATGAACCTATCTGATTCAAATTTCTCAAGATCTGAGACTTTTTCGCCAACACCAATGTGTACAATTGGAGCACCTGTAGCTGCTACAGCAGATAATGCACCTCCACCACGCGCAGTTCCGTCAAGTTTGGTTACCACTATTCCAGTAACTCCTGCAAGTTGGTGGAAGGAAGCCGCGACTGGACCTGCAGCCTGGCCTACTTGGGCATCAATAACTAGCCACCGTTCGGTTGCTCGTGTCAAGGAGGCAATGTTCTCTAATTCTTCGACTAATTCTTCGTCAAGTTGGTGGCGTCCGGCGGTGTCAATTATTACTAAATCTGCCGCAGCACATTCAGCAAGTCCATTCCTCACTATTTGTGCAGCATCCTTATTCTCTGGCTCCCCATATACTTTGGTAGTCGTGTCTTCCAATAACTGGGACAACTGAGCATAAGCGCCCGGCCTGTGCACGTCTGCTTCGATTACCGCAACGCGCAATCCATGCTTTTTACGATACCATTCGGCTAGTTTTGCAGTTGTGGTCGTTTTTCCCTGTCCGTATAAACCAACCAAGAGAAGAGTTGCACCTCGTGGTTGGAATTGATGGGCTGGGCCTAAGATTCGCACCAACTCAGTATACAATATATTCATTGCATGAGTTTGCAATGTTAAGCCTGGTCTAGGCTCTTCTTCTCGCAAGCGATTTTCCATTCTTTCCACAATTTCTTTGGTTTGCCTGACATTGAAATCCGCCTCTTGCAATGCTCTTCTGAGGCTGCGAGTCATGTCCCGCAACTCATCTTCATCCAGCTTCCGACGATTTTTCAGAAAACCTAGAGAGCGGAAGATTCCCCTAGATAGACCCTCTAGTGCCATAGCATTCCGTCCATGTTTTACTCTTTGAAATCATCCCTAAGATAGCGGTATATTCAATCTTAATACATCACCCTCTAATTTGGCCTCAACTTGACTTGCTTTTACGGAGACACTGGTGGCTATTTCTCGCTCTCTACCGTTAAGCCCAACGAACAAGATACCATCGTCACTCCTTAGAGAGAGTTCTTCCCGCTTTATGCCTGGAAAATGTAAGAATATTGACTCGAACTCTTCTGAGGACTCGCTATACATGCCTCGATGTATACTGTGCGTCACCAAATCACCAATTTCATGTGGGCCGAGATCTGATGGAACTTCAATAATATCTCCATACAGTTTATTGGCTATGGTTCTTAATTTTTGTAAACCAACAACCTCTTCATCGAGCAGTTCGATTGAACTTACTTTGACTTGGGTTAATTTTTCTTCGAGCTCTGAAATTCTATTTAATTCTGCATCACGACGCTTCTTGAGGAATGGATGATCGAACTGCGGCGTAACTCTATTGACAATACATGAACTGATAGGCAGTTCATACTCAAGCAGGGACTCGTAAGCCCTTAGGGTCTCATTTACACCCATTTTCTCCGGTATCGTAACTAAGGTAAATGATGTTAACTCAGGATCGCTGAGAACTCGGCGAACATGCAAAACTCGATTCCTAAATCGTTCAAGTTCTTGCTTCATCTCTTCACTTTCCTTGCGGCCAAAGAGCATTGAACGTATACCGCCAGATACCCGCATTAGTCGAATTAACCGCCCAGACCATGCTTCAATTATTTCTGGCAGTGAAAGAAATCTCAAAGTGTGGCCTGTTGGTGCTGTGTCGAAAACTATGACATCCCAGTTAGGATCCTCGACGTGCTTCAATAACTCATCAAAAGCTAATGCTTCATCCAAACCCGGCAAAATCATTTCTGAGGTTTTTACATCTGATTTGATATCTTCGATTTCTTCTTTCGCTGATGGGTCGAGCATCATACCTAACCCGCCCAAGCCGCCTAGTCCACCCATACCGCCGCCAGAGTTCATCCCGTCAACCATACTCCCAAGTTTAGGCAATAAACTGGAAAGTTTCGATTCTGGATCCATTTCAAGGCCATATAGACCATCAACACCTGGTACTGGAGTAGGTTCCGTTCCTATCTCCACGCCAAGAGAATCAGATGTTGAATGTGCAGGGTCGCTTGAAACTAGTAATACCTTGAGGCCACAGTCTGCTAGATGTATAGCTGAAGCTGTTGATGTGGTCGTTTTGCCAACCCCACCTTTCCCGCCAAACAAAAGCAGTCGTGCCATAGAATCCGCTCACCATTCAAACTCTTTGAATTAAACGGATTATCGATAAATCATACATCGGTTTGATGAACTACTACATTTGCGGATGAATCATGGCTTCAGATTTGCTATTATTCCAAATCTCAAGCGTTTCCGCCCTAATTGGTATGACCCTAGGGTGGCGAGGAGTCATGACTCGTTATTCTGGATTCTATGACTTGCCAACAGCATGGTCCAATGTTTTTTGGGGAATACTACTCGGTGGGATTTACGGCTCACAGATATACACACAAGTTATTATTCCCAATATTGAGTTTGAAGCAACCAACGAAACTGTGGTAAATCCGATTAATTTGATTTTATTGTGTTTGATTGCTTCAATTATTGCGCATTTTATTCTACGTCGTAACCGAGTTCGTTCAGGGAGTTCGCAAACTACCAGCGGTTGGGCCTTAGGCCTTGCAGTTGGAGGTATGTTTGCCATGGTAGTAATTTATGCTGTGTTGAGGTTATCGGAATTTAATTTTAGATTGGTATTAACCGTCGCTCTATTAGCTATACTCGGACCAAGATGTGAGGCAATCATATCTTCATATCAGGGAAATCTCATGCTGATGGGTCGAAAATGGGGTGCAATACTTAGAGCAACTATGTGGCGTTGCGCTTATGTCGTGATGTTTGCTTATGTTTTATCAGCCCCTATTGGTTGGATTTTCATAATACCGGTGATGCTGATAAGTAATCGTGCCTCTGAAAACTGGATTTGGAATTCTATACCTAAGGAAGGTAAAAAGCAGTTACGAAAGATTTGGGCTAGACAAGCCAGAGAGCGCAGATTAAGCAAAATGGGTAACCTTAGCGGCGATGGTTTGGCGAACGTAGAGAGTGAATAGATACTTACTTACCTCACATCAGACGTATTACCTCAATTATTGAAACACTTATCAAATAAGCACTTTGGTGGATATCCGCAGGCAAGCGTTATACAATGTCGTCTAGGCCGAGTGTCATGGGTAAATGCCCGTATTGCATGAGTGTCACATTTGCGGGTGACACAATTTGTTATACCTGTGGCAGAGTCTTAGCGAATATAAAATCAAAACAGTTTGCTGCAGAGCAACAATTCAATCAGGGAAGTATTGAAACTACATACCTCAAAACTCGTAAGCCGACCAAGTCAGGTGTCGTACAAACTCACACAGGGAGAAGGAAGAATATTCTAAAACGCAGAAAAAACCGCTTTAGGAGCGTGGTTATGCTTGGGTTAGTTGCATTTATCATGCTATCCCCCCAGGCTAGAGAGTTAGTGTTCAATAAATGGGCAGGAGTGAGTGAATACATCCAACTTGCTGCCGCCCCATACCACGTTTATCCAATGGAAAAAACCTACACATTCGGAAAAACTATTGATGTATTTGACGTTGGACAAGGCGCATATTTCACAGAGGAATTTATGATTCCGCGTGATGTATCAACATTATATGGACAAGAAATGATGTTCGAGTATTCGGATGGCAGTGAACCTCTAATGGCTCAACCCATTCAAGAAATAATAAGTCTTGAGATGATTGTAAACCAAGTAGGTTATGAAATTCCATTGCTTGGTGATCCACCCCGATTGCCAAGTGACAAGTTGGTAACTGCAGATGGCCATAAAATATGGTGGCCTGGACCAGGCTTAGGAGATGACATGTGTTCAGTCGATAATTGTGTCAAAATAGAACTCGATCTACAACCCGGCGATGTGGCGACATTTACTTTTTCAGTCACACTCAAGAGCACATCGTATTCTTGGTGGTCATCAAGTAGAGTGGATAGCAGAGTGCAAGGAAGCGAATATGGAGTTAGTTTAGATCGAAGTGGAGACTTCTCTGACATTGCAGACAGAGGAGGTGGAATAAAAGCCGGTCAATTCACCGATGAACTGTGGTATAAGGGCCAGAGAGATGACTACGCAATAAACAGCCAAAATGCGATTGTGGTATCAACTGCACAAACTATCGCATCAACAATACCTGAAGGTCGCTCAGACAATGCTTACGCCTTTGCTCGCGCAGCATTTGACTACTTACACAAACACATCCCGTATGATAGAAATGCGCCAGTAACTGCGCGCAGCGGACCAGTTTGCTTAAGTGTTGGAATGGGTGATTGTGACGAACAGACAAATGCATATTTGTCGATATTAAGAACCAAGGGCATACCTGGATGGTATGTTTTCGGAGCACTCACCGATAGCACATACAAAAATTGGGAAGGCCATGCTTGGGGGTATATCCTGCTTCCAATGAGTGATGAGTGGTGCGAATCGAGAAATATCAAATTGGATGACTGCTTTGTCGAAGGTTCAGTTGATGTTGTCAACAACAAATGGCTGCTACACACCCCAACTGCATACATAGACTGGATTGAAGAAGCTGATCCCAGTGGAAATTTAATCCATAGTTACTATACTCCGGGTAGTAGCCTGAGTGTTACCCGTGAGAGATCGTATTCGACAATTGCAGAACAAGATACAGGTGCAACATATCAAGTTAAGAAATTGCCAGAAAATTTGAGGTGATAAATTGAGAATAATTATTGGTGGAGCCGGTAGGGTAGGAACAGAGTTAGCGCGAGCTTTGAGAGCAGAAGAGATGGACGTTGTATTAGTTGATTCTGATTCAAGGGCGGTTAAAAATGCGCAAAACCTAGATGTATTAGTCATCCACGGAGATTTAACAACACGCGAAAAATTAAACGAGGCTGGTATTGGTGAGGCTGAAATTTTCGTTGCCGCTACAAACTCTGACGAAAGGAACCTTCTGGCCTGCGCCCTTGCGGAGCACGCACATTACCAATACGCTGGACCAAAAGCCAAACCATTACTTTCCATTTCAAGAGTAAGAAACATGAATTTTCTAGAGGAGCAAAAGCAGGGTCACTTAACTAATTGGGCAAAAGTAAATCACGTGGTGAATCCACTTGACAGCGCCATTAAGAGATTACACACTGGTCTGAGGTCATCCTCAATTGAAGAAGTAATTCCATTCGGTCACGACTCTTACATTATCGAGTTTAATGTGACTAAAAACGCTAAAGGTATTGTGTTTAATACCCTGCGAGAAGCAAACTCAACAATCGATGGAGACCTCCCGTTAATTGTTGGTGTTAAACGGAGT
>JAYXVG010000020.1:0-14616 GCA_036021875.1 Thermoplasmatota archaeon
AAGAAATGAAATGAAGAACGAAAATAGCGATAACCTTGCTGCAATGGGTATCGGTGCGATGATTGTATTCATCGCGCTTATCCTTGTAGCGGCGGTAGCATCAGCGGTGATTATACAGACCGCTGAGAAGTTGCAGCAGAACGCACAAGCGACTGGTGAAGGAACAAAGGATGCAATGGCATCAAAGATCAGCATAATTAACGTGATTGTTACTGATGCAGGAAACGATGTCATAACTATGACCTTTGAACTTGCTCCGGGAAGTGATGTAGTTGACGAAGCCGATGTTAGTTGGGTTGCAGCCTGTGATGGCGGCCCAGATTCTGGCGGCATAAATGCCGTTAATATCGACCCCCCACAAGCACCTGCGGCAGCTCCACCAGATATATCGCCTGGAGAAATATACACGGCTACTTTAACACTAACCGATTGTTTCGGAGAGGCAACACAACTGGGCATTCAATCCGGAGGTGCAGGTTTCACATACGAATCATTTAGCGAAGGAACATGGCAAGATGGAGACGTTTTAGTTTGAGGTGGTATGATGAAGAGAAAAGAAATTATTGAAGTAAAAGAAGACAACTATGCAGCAATAGGAATTGGCGCAATGATCGTATTCATCTCGCTAATTCTTGTAGCAGCAGTAGCCTCTGCAGTGATCATTCAAACCGCAGAAAAGTTGCAACAAAATGCACAGAAAACTGGTGACGATACCAGCAGTGAACTAAGAGCTAAAATCAACGTTGTAGGTGGATACTTGGATGATGCTGCAAATGACAACTACGTTTTGCTGGTCAAGTTAGCAGCCGGTAGCGAAGATATCCCAACCGTTGATATAGTTGTACAAATGCAGTGCGGAACTACGCTAGTCACACGTTCAGCAAACCAACAAAACCTTGCACTAGAGGAGATGGCCACTATAGAAGACGGGATAACAAACGTAGCCACTATGCAAAATGACCAAGGCTATGGTATGCAAATAGAGGGTATCGCTGCTTGTAACACTGAGGAATCTATTCCTGTGTTTATTCACGTTAAAGGAGCCGGTTCAACTTATGAAGTGTTACAAATCACGGACAGAACCGATGGCGCAGCAATTATCTGATGTTGCTTGCTGTTGAGAATTTCATTCTCGACGGCAAGGAGGTATACTGATGGCTTGGCCATTTAGTAATAACACAGGTAACATTCGAGATGCAGATGCAGAACTGAGCGAAGAGCGACTGAAGATTTTGTCAAATGTGGCAATCGAGCAGGTTCCCCTTCCGGAGGAAGGCGAGCTCAGCGAAGAGGATGCATGGACGATATCCCCAGGACCAACTAGGGCGAAGTTGAACAGCATTGGTAGCGTGCCGACAGTGTCACAAACCATGGCACCAGCACAGCCAACGCAGGTCAATGCCCAAGTCGATACATCAGGTCTAGAGCGGTTGATTAGTAGCCGTCTAGATATGGTAGAGGACGTTCTTGGTCTGGTGGAAAAGCGAATCGAAGAGAGTATGCAGATCCATACCGTCGAGCATAAAGTCGACGAAGAAGGTAATCCAATCGTTGGTCATGAAGGTGCAATGGATACAGAAATGAGTGCTGGAGATACGATTATCACCGCAAGCGGGGAAGTAATCCCTGCTGCCGGTGTTGACCGTTTGATGGCACATGATGAGGCTCCGCTAGTCGAGTTGTATGAAGCTCAAGCCTTAGCGGCCAATCCATTTTTGGTAGCCCCCTCATCGGGTCCAACAACTCAGGCAAACAAAGTTGGAGCACCAACAGTTGCAGCACTGCTACTCGATAACATGTCAGGCATGGCAGCAGTTAATTTCGTTCAGAAAGCGATGAATTCCGGTATGCTAAATCAGGATGAGGGTAAAGCTGTGCTAGCAATAGTTCAGTTAGCCACACCTGGCGAGGCTGAAGAGGCACTAGAAGATCATCTACCACATCGAGAACTGCTGACATTTTCCGCATTAGTTACATCTTGGAGACAGGTAAAGCAACTCAGAGGAGAAGAATAGTATGGGTGCTTCGGTCGGTGTTGGTGGTCTAATTGTAGGCACTTCGATGTTGGTTGTATTAGCGTTAGCTGTAAATGCAATTGACCTTCGATTAGAGTCTTCATTAGAGACCATTGATTCGGCCAATGAACCAATACCGCAATTCACCATTGATAACGCAGACCTTGCCCTTGGAGCGATATTAGATTTGCAAATTGATAGCGCTGGAACTGGCTATGTTGACGGAACTTTGAGCGCTGCAAACGCAACTGGTTCAGGTTTTATTGGAACATTTACTGTCGATGCAAACGGAGCAATAATTTCCGCGGAAATCACCAGCCGCGGAGATTACTCGTCCGACCCAGATATTGTAATCGATGGGCCACAACCAAATGGCGTAGGTGGTAGCATATCAATAACCAGTAGAGTTACAGTTGTCTATGCGAATATAACCAGTACCGGCTCAGTTGTCACACCAGTTGATGAAGTATGGTTGTTCCTTGATGGTAGCATAGCACGAAACCTAGGAAACCTAGCTCCTACCGCAGATTCTGATAATATCTACCCTGGTGATACCATCGGGGTGCAGTGGCGCAACATACCAACCAATGTCTACGAGACAATAGCAATTTCAACTAATGGATTTAACACGGCAAGAACAATAGCATGAGGTATTAATATGGCAGACGGCGGAGCATCAACATTCATTTTCCTGGCTACCGCATTGTTAATTTCAGGAGCAGTTTCTGCAGTATTGATCAGTCAATACGGCGATATAACCACGGCAATGGAACAAGAACGCAGAGAGCGGGAAGCAGACTCTAAGACTTCGTTTGGATATGCCGGAGATTTATCCAATGTAGCATATGATAACGACCCTGCTAATCCAGCTGAGACCATAACCTTCTATCTGCAAAACACCGGCCAGTATACCCTAGATGAGGACTCGATATTTGTTCAACTAGATGGACAAGCAGTTCAGGATTCAGATGTTACAACGACAATTCTACCAAGTGGCGGCGTGTGGAACCAGACTAATCTGCTTGAAGTTGTTTTAAGTGGGAACTTCGGTTATGCAGATAACACGGATATCAAGTTAACAATCCTAGTACAGTCTGTATTCGTATCTGGCTATCAAGGAGAAGCAACAGCATCAACCGAGGTGAGACTTAATGAAGTCTGATGACCCGCTAAACTTCCCACATAAGCCAGTCGAAGACGGCTTTGCGTTTGATGTTGAAACCGATTCCCTAGCAGATACAATGGGACTAAGATTACCCAACAGGTCATTATATGTCTTGCAAGGCGTGGTCGGTGCTGGTAAGTCACTAATCGCTCAGCGTTTAGTTCACGGAATGCTTGATAATGATGTCAAAGTATTAGTTATAACTACTGAATTAACCACGCGCGGCTGGATAGAGCAGATGGAATCAATTGGCTATGGAGTAACAGATGCGTTACGTGAGGGTCGCTTAATGATATTCTCTAGATTTGGTACTATAGCAGAGGCTAAGATGGATGTAGGATTAGAACAAGTCCTCACTAGTGAGGCTGTAGCAGAAGCTGATGTCGTTATTTTAGACTCCGCAAGTGCGCTGATGCCTGATAACCTCGATGAACATCAGCGCTTCGATTTGATGCAGAGGCTGAGGAAAATAACCTCCGAAGGGCGCTCGGTTATGTTGTGTGTTGATCCAGATGAGATGAACCACAAACTCTTACACAACCTTCGTGCTTCTGCAGAGGTAGTACTCGACCTTTCGACCGCTCTGATTGGCGGCGATTTGAAACGTAGTATTGTAGTGACAAGATTCCTTAGAGCCGCAGGTCCAGTGCAAACCAGCGTGGGTTGGCGTGTTGAGCCAAGTATGGGCTTCATCGTAGATATCACTGCGGTCAGTTGAGGGGGATTATCATGGCTGATGAATCAAGATTTGCGAAAGGTGACCTCAATAGCGTCATGGCGGCATATCCCCACGTTGCAGATTGGGTGCGAGATTTTGAGTCTCGCTATGGTTCAAGACCAATGTATTATGGTCCATTGGACAGAGATGCCAAGAAAAATCGCCCTTACAATTTGATCTACATGGCAAAGGAGCCGATTTTTATTCACATTTATGAGCCGCCGGAGGATGATGACGGAAATGGTGGGCAAATCCTGTGGTTTGGCTTGGAGCCACAACTCACCGAGGAAGAAGAAAACATGCGCCGAGAACTTGTTGAGACGCTGTTACAAGAAGCACCTACGGCACCTACTTTCACGACCGACGGTGAATTTGAAAATATCCTAACCCAAATGATAGAGCGATACTCTGTGCTTGAAAGCGAAATAGGCTCGGCACCAAGACGACAGGGTCGTTTATGGGAAATGATTGGCATGGATGATAAGCGAGTAATCGTAACTCCCGACCAAAGACAACGATTGGAATATATCATCGTCCGCGACCTAATCAAAAATGGTCCGCTTGAACCACTCCTGTCCGATGAGATGCTGGAAGATATTCACTCTGTTGGGCTGAAGCACATTCACATGGATCACAAAGTATTCGGAATGGTTACTTCGAATATTCGTTTCAGAGAGCGAGAGATTCTATCCCGCTACTTGAGAGCCATGTCTGAGCGTATTGGTCGCCCAGTTTCTGATAATAAGCCGATTATCGATGGTGCGCTACTTGATGGTTCACGTATCAACATCATATTCTCTGATGACGTTTCTATGCTTGGACCGTCATTTACTATCCGTAAATTCGCTGAAGAGACCATCTCCATCGTTCAATTGATTAAGTGGGGTACGATTTCTACCCAAGTCGCAGCGTATATTTGGATTTGTCTAGAATATGGTATGTCAGTATTGGTGTCTGGGGAAACAGCATCCGGTAAGACGACCACACTCAATGCAATTTTACCATTTATTGACCACAATGTCAAGATATATTCCGCTGAAGACACGCCTGAGGTAAAAGTTAGGCACAAGATTTGGCAACGATTAGTAACCCGAGATTCCAAAAATGAGGAATCAAGAGTTGAAATGTTCGATTTGTTGAAGGCTGCACTTAGGAGCCGTCCAAGATACATCATTATCGGTGAAATCCGTGGTGTTGAGGGTGCTACAGCATTCCAAGCAATGCAGACAGGTCACCCAGTAATTGCGACATTCCACGCTTCATCAATCGTAAAAATGATTCAGAGATTCACAGGTGACCCGATTAATGTTCCAATACGGTTCTTTGACAACTTGAACTTCGCAATTTTCCAAGAGGTTGTTGAAGCACCAGGAGGAGGAATAGCTAGAAGAGTTACCGGGATAGATGAGGTAATTGGTTACAATAAACACAGCGATGGTGTCTTGACCCGTGGTATGTTTGAATGGGACCCAGTGAAAGACAAACATTACTTCCGTGGAATGTTCCAGAGTCATTTGCTCGAAAATAAGATTGCAGCAATGGCAGGGTTTGCCAACAAGCGTGATATTTACGATGAAATGCTACGTAGAGCTGCGGCCCTAGATAAAATGGCAGACCGTGATTTAACTCACTACGACGATGTGTTTGATTTACTTGGAATTTATTACAACAATGGATTCGAAGCCTTTGACCGAGCAATTGACACTTGGACCGGAGTTAATCACGGTTAGGAGATGTGAAAATGGAACGAATGCCAATCTGGCAAGTAGCGGTAAAGCGGCTTGAAATGCCGATTCCGCGTTTCTTGTTCATCTTCGTTGGTGGTGCAGCGGTGACTGGGCTAATCGCCGCACTAAGCGTGATATTCCTAACTGGAGGGCTTGGAGAAGGTGCCTTATTCCAAGGATTCGCAGGATTTTTGATGATTTTGGTCTTTCCAATACTTACCGCTCTTGGCGCCATAGCATTTCCACTGCTGGAAGTCCAACGCTCAGCGACTAAAATCGAAAAAGAAATGCATATGTTCATCACTAGAATGGGTATTCTATCTTTAGGTGAAGTTGGGGCGAAATCAATCTTTGACATCCTGAAACAAATGTCTGATTATGGTGAATTAGCGGCAGAAGTTAAGCGCATTGAGACGTTAGTCGACAAATGGCATACTTCACTTCCCGAGGCAGCAAGGATAGTCGCCCATCAGAGTCCAAGTCCGTTATGGACTGACTTTTTGGATAGAATGGCATTTTCAATTGAGGCTGGCCAGCCAATCGATGAGTTCATGAGGGCGGAGCAGGAAACAGTGGCTGAGCAGTATAATACCCTGTATGATACTCGACTAGAATCGGTAGACACTTTGAAAGAAATTTATGTTTCATTGGTTTCTGCTGGATTATTTGCTTTGGTTATAGCAGGTATACACCTAGTCTTGTTTGAGATAGGTTCTCCCGATGCAGAACCAATTGAAGTATTCAGTAGAATCCGATTTTTGTTACTAGCAGGGCTGATATTTACCATTGTGCAGATTGGGGCTGTGTTCGCGTTTAGAGCGACAATTCCAGAAGACCAGACCTTTGCTCGCGACGAAATGGATACTCCGTTCCGAGTCAACTTTCGAAGGGCATTTCTGATTGCCGGTGCTTTTTCTGCAGTTCTCACTATCGTCATGTCGTTTGCCGTCATCTCTGCATGGGATGCAGTGACTGATCAGTGGGATAAGTTTGGCTTGCTGGTATTTGCTATACCGCTAACACCGTTCTTGTTCCCGTCATTTATGATACGCAGAGAGGAAGGCATGGTGTTACGTCGGGACGAGACATATCCTGATTTCATCAGAGCATTGGGTGGTACAGCTCAAGCCAGGTCTGCTGAACCATCAGCAACGATCAAGGCATTAAGAGGTATAGATTTCGGAATGTTAGATAATTCCATCGATAGGTTAGAAAAGCGTCTGTCGACTAGAATAGATTCAGACCGAGCTTGGGATTATTTCAATGCCGATACAAATTCCTCTGTTATATCACGTTACATGAGAATCTATATCGAAGGGTCACAATCATCAGGACGTCCAGCTGAAACTGCCGAAATGGTCAGCCGCTCCGTTGGTAGCCTACTATCACTCAGACGTCGTCGAGCATTGTCTGCCAATACCATGTGGGGTGTAGCAATTGGTCTTCTAGTTGCCAGCGTAACTAGTCTTAATGTGACTATATCGATTGTATTACAACTCGGTGATGCTATCGCTGGTGTTGCCAGTGGTCTGGCTGACACCGATGTATCAGCACTGGCAGATTTTGGTGGTGGTGTTGCATTACCTGTGATGGAGGATGCTAGCTCGGTTGGTGAGAATATTAGGATGTTCAAAATAGTCGTATCGATTTTAATTTTAGTTCAGGTTGCTGCGGTGTCATTTATCGCCACTCGATTGCGTGGTGGCGGTCTGACAAGTGCTCTTGGGCAGATGATTTCTTTACTATGGATCGCAGGTATAACCTCATTAGTTACAGCGTTGATTCTTGATGCAGCCTCGTCGATATTCTCCGTGTAGTAACTTTGTCAAGTATTATAGATTGATTATACAATCATGATACATGCAACCGGCACCCGGCCCCCCAGTACAAGCCCAGCCTCCTCAACCAATGCAACCAATGCAAACGATGGCGGCATATCAACCACAACCAAAATTCCTCGACAAATATGGTGCGTATGCATTTACGAAGTGGATAATGATCGGTGTAGTATTGATTGTTATCGGGGCAATGTTTGGGCAGGTAACCGACCTAGTCGGAGCGCCAAACCCTGCTGATTATGATGATACTAGCAAGTATGCTGAAGATCAATTCTCACATGAAAAACTCGGCACCAGTCTTGATGCGCTGGCTAACATGTTACAATCGATTGGTATCGGGCTAATCGGTTATGCATTGCTGCGAGAAGCAAGTGAGGGGGATGCTCATCATACCGCAGTTAGAGTAACCGCGGTGATAACTGGTGTCCTGCTGATTGGTAACATTGCAGCAGCGAATATCTCACTGCTTTAATCAGCGTTTCATCTCTTCACGGATTCGCTTTTTAGTCGCAGTCCATGAACAGATTGGACATTGAGTTAGATCGTGATTACGTGCTGGGCAGTATTCACGACCAAAGAATATAATCTGAAGATGTAATTTATTCCACAGTTCTTTTGGGAAAATTGCCTTCAAGTCTTTCTCGGTTTTCTCAACATTTTTGCCGTTGGATAATCCCCAACGAGCGGCAAGGCGGTGAATATGAGTATCAATTGGGAATGCAGGAACACCGAATGATTGAGCCATAACAACACCAGCGGTTTTGTGTCCGACTCCCGGTAAAGCCTCGAGTTCTTCGAATGATGCTGGAACTTCACCATCGTGTTTTTCCATCAACAGTTCAGCCATTCGCTTGATGTTTTTTGCTTTAGTCGGTGCTAGACCAACCTGGCGAATATCCGCTAAGATGACTTCAACTGGTAATTCAGCCATCTCCTTGGCATTCGGAGCTTTGGCGAATAGTGCTGGTGTGACCTCATTTACTTTCAAATCGGTAGTCTGAGCGCTCATCAACACAGCCACCAGTAATTGGAAGGGATTCTCATGATCAAGCGGCACAGGAGTTTCAGGATATAGTTCCTCAAGCATTACCGCTATCTTTTCTGCCTTCTCGATGCGTTTCATTCAACCGCCTCGATGTCTCAGTATTTGAGGCGGTATTCGATATGTGTAATCTACAGACTCACCTTGTAGAGTAATAGCGTCAGTGGAGAAAATCACTTTTTTTACCATTGAGTCTATGCCATGTAACGGCATGGATGCTGAAAATTGACCGTCGGCATAAATGGCTATCCCAGTTTCGACATCGGGAGCCCTGGAGGTAAAGGATGCCATCTCGTCATTGTGTAGTACTGTTCCCAGACCGTCGAAAGTCTGAGTAAATTTTGTGATTATTTTTTCCCATTGTTCAATTGCGAATTCTTCAGCCATTAGAACCACTCAACCCTCATACTCTCCACCGGTTAGCCAACCGAAGACCAAACCAAGTCCAATGGATATCATCGGTATAACGTTGCAAATTATCGTCTCTAGAGGTTCTGTACTAGGTTTGCCAGCAATATACCATATTATCAATGCGAGAAACATTCCGGGTAGTGCCATGGAGAATCCCATGATTACAGTCCTTAGAGTTCGCATGACCTTTCCACTTCCTCGCCTTTGATGAATGTATGTTCACGATAGGCGTGCTGTCATAGCATCACCAGAGAGTGAATTAAGGATATCATCGGTTTCGAGCCAGCCTTTTCTAGCCGTCATAACTCCATAAGCAACATCACCTAGACCTCTCACTGAGTGAGCATCAGGGTTAATGACAACGGGGACGTTATTGGTCTTGGCATACTTGCACAGTCGCCAATCTAAGTCCAATCGGTAGGGGCTAGCATTTAGTTCAACAGCCTTCAAACGTCCAGCCTCATTATGCTCAGCCATGTGTTCAATAATTGCAAACATGTCTACCTCATAGCCATCTCTACCTTGCAGTATGCGGCCAGTCGGGTGTCCAAGAATTGTGGTTGCGGGGTGGTCAATACAGCGAATCAATTCTTCAGTATTGGTAACCTCATCACGATTTTTCCACTTTGTCATTGCGTGGACAGAAGCGACAACGTAGTCAAGTTGTTCGAGAACATTATCTGGGTGGTCCAGTTTTCCGCCTTCGAGAATGTCTGATTCAACACCATGGAATAATCTGAAATCAGTTCCTTCATCACGCCATGATTGATTATATTGCTTTATTTGCTCACCCTGAGCCAGAAGATCCTCAGCGCTTGCCCCGTTGGCGACTTTCAAGGTTGGCGAATGGTCAGCAACGCCCAACCAGTTCCATCCAATATTACGGGCCGCATCTGCCATCTGTTCGAGTGTTGCATCCCCGTCTGAAAGAGTGGTATGATTGTGTAATGCGCCCTTAACATCAGACGGAACAATGAGTCTTGGTAGTGCATCGTTTTGTGCTGCTGCGATTTCGCCAGTGTCCTCTCTTAGTTCGGGCGGAACCCAATCGAGTTCCAAGTGGCGGTATATTTCATTCTCATCGATGGCTGGGAGTGATAGATGTGCAGCAGCCATACCTTTCAGTTCACCAGCCTCAGCCTCAGGGATTAAACCGAATTCACTGAGCCTTAATCCACGATCAATCGCTCTTTGTCGCATGACGATATTGTGTTCTTTACTGCCGGTAAAGTAAGCTAAAGTGAATGGGAATATCTCTGGTGTTACCAGTCTGACTTGGGCATCAATAGTCCCACCAGATTCGAGTTGTTCGTAATCTTCGCCGCCGATAGCGTCCATGACATTAGGGTCTATGTGGCCAACAGAGAATCCACCTTCGAAGATACTCGTGTCTAGAATTAGACTGATTTTTGAATCACCGGCGCCCTTGACATCGGCGATACCGGGAAGTGCTAATATGGCTTTGCTGACGCTTTCTTTGTCTTCGTCTAGGACCCCGACCACAACATCAAGGTCACCAATAGTCTCTTTCCGTCGGCGTGCGCTACCCGCTAACTGAGCCTTGATTACTCCATCAATTGTAGCAATTTTTTGTTCGAATGCTTCCCCATACATCAAGCCGATATCGAGACGCCTGCGGGAGCGGAATCGAGCTAATAATTCAATACCGTCAAGCATTTTTTGCTGCGACTTGGCTCCAAAACCCTTCAATCCAGCAATTGAATCTTCTAATGCTGCCTGCTTTAGCGTGGCAATAGAATCAACACCCAATTCTTCGTTCATGATTTTGATACGCTTTGGGCCAAGCCCAGGAATACTCAGCATTTCGATTAATCCCGGAGGTGTATTGTTGTGCAAATCTATCCAGTCATTGGGCCATATGCCTTCGGAAACCGCCTGAGAAATAGCCGAACCAAGACCTTTGCCGATTCCCTTAATCTCGAAAATTTTACCAGTTGCAACTAGTTCACCTAAGTCCTCGGTAATCCCGCCTAGCGTGCGGCTAGCATTTTGATAGGACCTGAGTCTGAATACATTAGCTCCTTGAAGTTCAAGCAACACCGCAACTTGGTGTAATGCCGCAGCAATTTGGTTGCGGGAAAAGAATGGTGGCCCGTTAGGACGCGCTTTTGGTAAGGAGAAGTCACTACCTGCCATGAATGCTAATACAAGGATTATGGTTTCAAACCTTGTTATGTATCCATAACCGCAAATACGCAGTGGCCGGTCTTAATAACATCAAACAGTAGGACACTCCATGGCAGGTGTCGACCCAGTTTTTATCGAACACCTAGCCGAAGCACTGTGTGGTATTTCTGCGGTGCTGTTCACATTTATCGCTACGTTTTCCCGCTCTGAGAAGGCAGAATATATGGCGCAGAATGTCATTGCTGGTGCCTTGATCTTGTGCGCAATCGTGCTGTGGTGGCTTGCCCTTTCTGGTGGATCCCTTTGGGGCTCATCCTATTTACCAAAACCACTTTCCTTGGTATGTATCATCATTGCAATTTCTGCTCGAATGAACATTAAAGGTACTAACGTTTCTTTTGGAGCAAATCCTCACTCAATTGGTAGAAAAGAGGAAGAGTGACCTAAATAATTTCACCACGGGGCTCGTGGTTATCTCCCGAGGTTAGGTTTTCAGTGGATTCTGCAGCTTCCTTTGCCATTTTCTTCTTGATGAAATCTCGCATGTATTCAGGAAGTTCACCGTTGACAAAGATTACGTCATTGACTGCGTCTAATTTCATCAGTGAGTAGAAAATCTGCATTGCGGTCATTGGGGTTGATGAGCATCCATTACACCCACCATCTAGTGACAGCATAATATTACCATCCGAGGTGTCGATGACATTGACAATACCGTCGTGAGCGTCTAATACTTCCTGGACAGGGCCGATCTCTGCCAGAATCTCTTCTGCGGTGATTGCCATGGTATGGCCAGCAGGTCGTGTTTAATGAATCATTTCTCGAAATTTCAGCAAAAAGAATACTCGGCGAGGCACTTTCTGGTTGATAATCACGATATTGTTTCGGTTTTAGAAGCGAACCACTTATGAGGAGTTCACAGGTCGCCGGCTCAATAGGTGGTTATTATGGATATTACGAACATACCTCTAATTGCGGCAGGAACTGGTCTTGTTGGGCTGGTTATTGCTTTTGTGTTATACATGCGAGTAAACAGTGTGAAGATTGACAACGAAGTAGTTGCCGACATCACCAACGAAATCCAAGACGGTGCTATGGCTTTTCTAAAGGCTGAATACCGTATTCTGGGAATTTTCGTTGCTGCGGTCGGTGTGTTGTTGTTTGTGTTGAACGATGCCCAGACAACAATTGCTTTCTTTGCTGGTGCCTTGGCATCAGTTGCTGCAGGTTTCTCAGGGATGAGGGCTGCAACCTCTGCTAACGGCAGAACAGCAATGGCTGCCAAGAGCGGTGGTCAACCAGCGGCTCTTGCAGTTTCCTACAATGGCGGTGCCGTAATGGGACTTTCAGTTGGTGGCTTAGGTCTACTTGGAATTTCACTAATCGCATGGTGGCTTGGTGCGGGAGATGTTGCGTCTTCCGGTGATGAAGCCGCAGCAAGCGGCCTAAATGTAATTCAGGCAGCAGCCGGATTCGGTATGGGTGCTTCTTCAATAGCACTGTTTGCCCGTGTCGGTGGCGGAATATACACCAAGGCTGCTGACGTAGGCGCAGACTTAGTCGGCAAAGTTGAGGCAGGTATCCCTGAAGATGACCCCCGAAATCCTGGTGTAATTGCAGACAACGTTGGTGACAACGTTGGTGACGTTGCTGGAATGGGAGCAGATATCTTTGAATCATTTGTTGGCTCGATTATTGCTGCTATGATCATCGCTAACGAATTTACTGGCGACAATGCAGCAGATTATGTGCTCCTGCCAATATTACTCGGATTCATCGGCTACGCCGCATCCATAATCGGTGTCTTCTCGATGGCTTTCCTAAAGAATGGTAAAGACCCAGCAGCGGCCCTAAGAAATACTACTTTTATCGGTGCTATTCTATTCGCAATCGGTGGCTATGTTTCTATCCAACAAGGGTTAATTGATGTAAAGTATGGTGTTATGCATTCGGTGGTATTAGGCAGCATTGTTGGTATACTGATCGGTTTGGTAACAGAATACTACACCGGTATTGAGCCAGTATTTGGTATTAAGACCAAAGCTATCCCTCACATTGGTGAGATGTCCAAGACTGGTCCAGCAACCAACGCAATCGCTGGACTGTCAGTCGGAATGATGTCCACTTTTATCCCAATTGTGCTAATTGCAATTGGTATTCTTGGCGCTAACGAATTTGGTGGCGAGGAATATGGTCTATACTGTATTGCTATGGCAGCAATGGGGATGTTAGCAACTGTTGGTGTAACAATGACAGTCGATGCATACGGCCCTGTTGCTGACAATGCCGGTGGTATCGCAGAGATGAGCGGACTTGGCGACGATGTCCGTGCCATTACCGACGAGTTAGACTCTATCGGAAACACAACTGCTGCAGTCGGTAAGGGGTTCGCTATCGGTTCCGCCGCATTAACTGCATTGGCTCTATTTGCAGCCTACAACACTGCGGTAGGCGGAGTAAGTCTCGACCTTACAGAGCCAATGGTCGTCATCGGTTTATTGATTGGTGGAGGACTACCGTTCGTTGTTGCTGCAATGACTATGACCTCCGTGGGTAAGGCTGCTGGTGATATGGTTGTTGAGATTCGCCGACAATTCAAGGAAATTGACGGCCTACTAGAAGGTAGAGAAGGTGTTAAGCCAGATTCCAAAAAATGTGTCGACATCTCAACCCAGGCTGCTTTGAGAGAAATGATTGGCCCAGGTGTAGTGGCGATTCTTGCTCCTGTAGTCATTGGTTTCGCGCTTGGAACTGCCGCCCTAGGCGGAATGTTGGCAGGTGCTCTAGTGTCTGGTGTTCTACTCGCACTCTTCATGGCCAACGCCGGCGGTGCATGGGATAATGCCAAGAAAGCAATCGAGCAAAACCACATTGAGGGCGCTAAGAAAGGCGATGAAGCTCACGATGCTGCAGTAATTGGCGACACTATTGGCGACCCATTCAAGGACACCTCCGGTCCATCACTCAATATTTTGATTAAGTTGATGTCAATTGTTGCAGTGGTACTTGCCGGAACTGGTGAATTGACCAAGAATGGCTTACTGTGATGGTTGAGCAGAATAAAGATGCCTAACTTGACGCACCTGTGCGTCTTTGTTCCTCGTCCATGTGGTCCTGCCAGTAACTGACCATTTCCCTTGCTAGATATACATCATAGCATGGCTTGCACAGTTGCATACGCTTGAGGTCTGGACCGTGATAGTGATAGGTTTGGGTTTCAGCTTGGCAGTGTTGACACCGAGCGATTACCGGATCAGTCGCCATGATAACAATCTAGAATGGATTTACTTAAACCTAACAATGTGTCAATCTTGGTAAAACTCTGCAATAATAACCTACATTCTGAATATTGTTTGTGGTAAAAATAATTCTCCAAGCGTTAGTCTTTCAAAAGAAGCCTCCTAGGGTCTGACATGCGTGCGTACTTGTTGGCTGTGTTGATGGTGACATTTAGCCTTGCAGGCTGCATTAACGACCAAGGATCCAACCTTGGTGGTATCGGTGACACCACACAAGATGAGTTAGCGCTCCCCGATTGGCAAGTTGGTGACC
>JAYXVG010000021.1:0-14467 GCA_036021875.1 Thermoplasmatota archaeon
CTTGCCACCCCTAATCTTGGTTTTCTTACTTTCAATAATCTTTACCTCGTTTATTAGACCTGTAGATGTCCTATCTTCTTCATCAGCATATTTTACAAAATAGTGTTTCCAACTACTGTGTACCACTCCTATTGCATAACTAGTTACAGCTACTACTAATGTTGTTCTCATTATCGCTCCTATCATTGTTTCATTCTCCTATATTTCCTTGCTATTCTCAAAACGAAAATTACATCACTCCAGGTTGGTTTTTGCCTCTTAGGAAGGGCATGAGCAACGCCATTACGCATTTGAGAAATTGATTTCAGCCTCTTTTTGTTTCTAGATGATAAGCCAATGGTTTTAGTACACTCTTTGATAACAACATCGCTATTTATCTGCGATTTTGGTAAATCGATGTGAAATCTTACATCAGTCTCGAGTTCACTCCAAGCATTAAGTAGGCCATATGAAGGATTGTTTGACAAATATGAATAGAATATTTCTTTTCTTGATCTAGAGTTCCTTAACCATGAATCAATTGATAACTCCGATAGATTAATTCTGTGAATTAACAGAGGTATCAAACTATCACTCCTCCTCATTATTTTTTGTCCTTGCTTTTGGATTTACTGCTCTAACAACTCCATCAGATACTGCGCCAACAACATTGCTCGCAGTTTCAACCGTTATCTTAGTGACCTCTCCAGTTGCATTAATTGCCGCTTTAATTACTCTACTAGAACCAACGGCTAATTCGACAACTGTTGTTTCTCCAGCATTGACTATCTCTTTAACAGCAGATGAAAATTCATCAATTAATGAAGTCAATCCTTTGGAGACCTTGTCAACCGCTTTCTTACCGGACATGGTTAATCCATAGTAAAACCATAGATAAACAAATGAGGTTAATTATACCGGTATAAATAACCCGCAATTAATTATCAGAGGGAAGATAAAAGAAACTCTCTGGATAGTAACCCAAGCGTACTCCCCAGTCAATCCACCTAGCTACATCTGATCGCAAAGCACGACCATTTTCTGAAATATCGTAAGAAACTACTGGATGCCCACCACGGCCTCGCTCATGAATTATGTTTGTGTTAACGTAGCCAGAATCCACAAGTCTGCCTATGTGGATTTTTAATTCCTTTCTTTCAATTCCGACCGCTCTTTCAATCCGCATCAATCTTCTTGTTGCTGACTCTCTATCACGCATTCTCGACAGATATAGTAATACTCGATAAATTGTAACCGAGAGGTCTCTACGACGCTTCTCCATGATTGAGGGTTAGAGAACCACATAAAAAAATTAACTTTCATTACCGAAGAAATCATGAAGTTCGACCAATACGGGTTTACATGGTCTTCACTCATGACATGTCAAATTGGTTGAGCTTTAACATCGACAAAGAGTGGCTAGAGGAGAATATTTCTTGGCGCGATTTCGAGACTGGAGTCCGGCTTGGCAAGCTGAAGCGCGAAGAAAAGTGTTCACTAGTTCTCTATGATGCAGACTCTGAAGTAACGGTTGATGCATTCATGCCACACATGCACCCCGGAGGAGAGGCTTACCTTGTTCTAGAAGGAGAGGTCTGGGATGATGAAGGAACTTACCCCACTGGTTCTATCGTTTGGATGAACCGTGAAACCACCCACACCCCTAAGACCAGAGGTAAGACTCTAATTCTGGTATTGTGGCCAGAAGGCGTCAAAGCCGCTTAGTCACTTTATGTCATATTCACCGCTGATTAACATGCCGTCGAATAAGAATGGCCCAGCTGGTATTACCGCAGCAACAAATCCGTGGTAAAAAGCAACCCGGTTCCAATGCTTACCAACTCCAAATAGTAACAGACCAACAAATAATACAAACAATCCGCCGTGAATTGCACCAACAATAGAAACTAGTTCTGGATTGCCACCAATATATTTCACTGGCATTGCCACGCTAAACAGCATAAGTGCGGAAAAAGCCTCTAGATATGAAATAACAGAAACTAATTGCTTCATGATTTGACCTCTACCATTGGTCTACTAGAACCGCATGAAGGGCATTCTTGATCTCCACTATCCCCATAATCATGCTTACACGCCGGACAAATTTGTGCCAGTTCTAACTTACCCATTGATTCTACCTTTTCACCTTCGAGCATTAGGCGACCATTTTCGATATCATTGGTTAGATACTTTCCAGGCCCACCTATTCTTAGCAAGATATCGGGGGGCAAGGTTACGGTTCCGGTTTCGTCGATTATCAGTTCTCTTGCTTTGGACAGATCTTCAACGTCCACTCCATCGCCGTGCTCAGCAACAAATCTGCCGTCACGCAGTTCTAGCGAACGGTCAGCGAAAGATGCAACCTCCTTAGAATGGGTTACAATCAAAAATGATACACCGTCTTTTTCATGAAGTTCCTTAAACAAACCTAGCACATCTCTACTGGTTATCGGGTCTAGAGCACCTGTAGGCTCATCTGCAAGAATTAAGCGAGGATTTGTGATCAATGCTCTGGCAATCGCAACCCTTTGCTGCTCGCCACCGCTTAGTTTCATGGGTAAAGCTCTTGCTCGATGTAAAATTCCTAACCGGTCAAGCATTTCGTCGGCCAACTTCAGTGCTTTACGCGAGGATACTCCTTGATGACGGAGTGGTTGTGCAACATTATCTCTTGCATTCATATCAGGTAATAGGTTGCCCTCTTGGAAGATGAAGGATACCGTTTTTTGCCGCAGATGGACTAATTCCTTGCCGCTCAGGCGCGTCATATTCTTTCCCGCAAGCATTACCGAGCCAGAACTTGGTTTCATTAATCCACCTAAGCATTTCATCAGTGTCGATTTACCAGAGCCTGACGGCCCAACTACCGCAATTGCTTCTCCTTGTTTGATATCGATATGGATGCCACGCAGCGCCACGACGTTACCATCCTCAGCCTTTGACTGATATACATGGTATAGTGAAGAGGCTTTCAAGATGCTATCACTCATTTTCACTCCCCCTTCAAGACCATAGCAAGGTCAGAATTTAATGCCCTTCTCGTTGTTAGCAATAATGCAATGACGACGCCGATAAATACCGATATAGATACTAATGCCAACTCAAACCAGGGGTAAACCAGTTCTCTGCTGATATTAGTTGACGCACCGCCAAACAACTGGAATATGAATCCAAACACATCAAAGAAACCGTTGAATGAGAATGCTAGTCCTATACCTAATACCAAACCGAGCAGCATTGATACTACAATGATCGATAAAATCTCGAAGAGAACTAGACGAAGTATCTGTGTTGGGCTTGCGCCGATTGCCTGTAGCACAGCTAACTCTTTCTTACGTTGATTAAGCACTAGTGAGAGGAATACAAAACTAGATGCTATAGCAGCTATACTAGCGACCACAAATTGTAGTGAGAGTAATCCTGGTGTGCCAAAAATTAGTCCGCCATTACGTTCGACAGATTCGTGTTCGGTTTTCCAATCAATCACTTCACCGATTCTCGAATCTGCCTCTAATTGTGAGCCCAGTGCTTTCAGAGCTCCACCACTCACCCCGTCAATTCTAATTATCCAATTGTTGGTAGAATAATTACTTACAACATCATCACCAACGAAACTACGCCAAGATGACTCACCTATGACCAAAGAATCGGCAATTATCGAAGAATTTACTCCTGGTATGAATTCATGCAGTCCCATATACTTGATTGAGGAATTTACCGAATTTCTCTCAATCTGCACTGGGGATTCAGTCATCAATATGGGTACTGCAAGCGGCGTTGGTGTGAATGTAGTAAACTCATCACAAACTGAATTGATTGATAAATTGCCGCTTGCGCATGTTGTATTGTCAAGAATGACATTACTCGAATCGACTGTTCCATACATGCCAGAAAGCGTTGCATTACTGAAATCCGCATTATCGACAGAACCGCCAAACCATTCAACAATAACCGCATTGGTGAGATTCGCGCCAGTAAGTTTGGCAGATGAGAGATCAGCACGGAAGAATAACGATTCACTCAGGTTAGCTCCTGACAAGTCTGCACCACTTAGATTAGCATTGGTGAAATCCATTCTGCTAAAATCTCGGTCACTCAAATCCTGACCAGAAAAATCAACTTCGCTAAGGTCGGTTGACATTAGCATAGAGTAGGCAAACAAAGCCTCTTCCCAATCGATATCTATCTCATCGCTTGAATTAGTATTCTCAACTGAAGAGAAATTTAGCGTCAAGGTTTCATAACCCATTACTACGGAGACACTACGTTCGTCACTTTCACTTATCAGGATGTCATCAAGGCTCTTTGAATTAGACCAAGAACCTGCCAAATCTAGTGTGAATGCAGAGTCTTCACCTGCAGAGAAACCTCCATCAGCATAGCGGTCGAGTGCTGGAGCAACACTTTTTCCCGGAATTGCCTGTTGATTCCAGTTTAGTACCTCATCGGAGTTATCCAGCACAACATAGGTCTGGATATAGTCTCCATCTGGTCCTTTGAGAACCAAAGATGGTATTGTTGTCGCCTTGAAATCAGCATCGCTGCGATAGATTTCTTGAAGAATTCCAATCGCAATTGACTCATTATGGGGCTCTTCGAAAGTTACCTGTAAGTCGCTACCAACTCTGACATCAACCGTTCTTTCATCAACTAATGATCCAGTATAACCTTGAACAGCCGCTAATGTAACTATCGATAATGTCAGCAACATAATCACTGCCAGGCGGTTAACTGATTCAGCAGAGCCAGATCCTTTCAAGCCTCTTTTTACATCACTCAGTAATTTGGTCTTACCAAATACCACCTGCATAATCTGCGGACCCTTGGCGCCCAATCTTCCAAGAACTAATGCGCCACCAATCCAAAGGAGGAATGGGCCGAAAATTCCAAACAAGCCTTCTAAGAAGAAATTTTCAATAATACCACTTTCGCTACCATTCATTTCCATCCAAGTATCGATAACTGAGATAGACCCCAAAATAAAGCACGACCAGTGTAACCAGTATTTTGGTTCAGCCTTAGCAACTGTGCTTTTCACTCCTTCTTCAATTTCCAAATCGATGAACTCTCTTGCTCGCTTTCTGCCAAATAATAGAGCTAGACCTAAGGTGCTCACTGCTGTAAAGAGAGTTGCACCAAAACTCAATGCTGGATCAATGTTGTAATTACCAGACTTGAACTGCATAAATCCGACCGCAGAGAGGACTATTGGCACCGCAAACATGGCTAGCAGGTAACCTGCAAGCCAAGCAACTGAGGCAAATACAGCAAGTTCCAGCAAGACCATGCCCTGCAAACCCCGGCTATCTGCACCAATCACCCGATGAATACTAATCTCTTTACGTCGCTGTTCCAATGACAATATGAGACCATAAACCAAAACGGCTAATGACATCACAACTATTGGAATCATAATGATGTAATCAAAAATCTGAATAAATCCAAGAAAAATATCGAGGAAGGTTATTGTTCCACCGACAATATCGGTGTAGAATAATTCAATCTCGCTAGAAGTATAGTTTTCCTCCATTATTGAAACCTTGAGGTTATCCAACCAATCACTCGCATCTGCTGTTGATGAGGTTGGTAGTTGTGAGCGGTCTACTGCCAACCCGAGATATATGTGATCTTGTTCCATCAGGGTTGCTGACTGGTCATCGGACAGGGCTGTCCAGGTAGTAAATATTGGATTAGGTCCCAACGTTGGGTTGCCTAAGTCCCATGGTTGATAGATTCCTAAAACCTTCATGTTGGTAATTGTCATCGGCATACGGCAGTATATCTTGCCATTTTCCGAGGCGGATGCCTCCCCTGGACAAGTCTCGACTAAATCAACACCACCTGCGTCAAAGAATTCGCTATCTAATACGTAAACAAAGGTGATTTGCTCTAGTATGTCACCCACAGAAGCCTTTGCTTGGGAGGCAATATTTGCAGGCAGTATAACTCCTCTTTGCTCCGACATGTTCTGAGGGTTTGGCCACTCGCCCTGACCTTGGATTATGCTGGCACCGTAACGTTGAGCGAACTCCCCATCAAATGCACCTGGACCCATAAAACGTATTGAACGATATGTAGAAATCGGCGGGCCTGCTTCTCGTAGTTCAGGATATTCGAATGTGGTATTGACCCAATACGGATTTTCATTATCAACAATCGAACGCATTTCTAGCGGCTGAGCGTAGAGAAAATCTTCGTTGAAGAAACCCGAACTGTGGATACCCTGACGACCCAAAACAACAGTACAATCTGCCAACTCTTGGCTATATTCAGTCATTAATTCCTGACAAACATCCTGCATAACACTGGTATTATTAGTCCAACCTGATGTCTCAGGTGTAGGAGCTTTCTTGAATTCTACCTTGGCATCTATTGGTTCCCCATCGAGGGATTCATCAAAGAAAATCTGTGATAGGCCAATTCCATAAGAAAAAACCGTGGATATAACTAGCGATGCTAGAAAAACTCCCGCAACAACTGCTAAACCACGCTCTCTACCTCGCCATGCACTCTGTGATGCTAAGCGGATGTTATCCGGTGCATCTCTTATTCGGCGACGCCACTTTTCAACTCGGCCAACCTTGGGAACTACATATGTAGCAAATGGATCAACTTTGTCAGAGTCTGTCACTCTTCCTCACCACCTTCTTCTTTCTCTAATCCCCAAGCAGACCTAATGTCTGATGCCTCGGTTTTGCCATCTCGCAATAACAACATTCTATCGGCATTTGATGCTAGTTCTGGATCATGAGTAACCATCAATATCGAAATAGGGTTTTCGTCATCGTGGCACAGATCCTTGAATAATTGTAACACATCTTTACCGCTTGCTATGTCTAAATTTCCAGTCGGCTCATCAGCTAACAGCAGCGGGCGGTTTCCAGCAATTGCTCTGGCAATTGCGACCCTCTGTTGTTGTCCACCGGATAATTGGTCTGGAATGTGATGCATTCTATCGCCAAGTCCGACTCGTTCAAGGGCATCAGCGGCGCGCTGCTCCGCATCTTTTGCATTGACTCCAGAAAGTTCGAGTGCAACGGCGACATTATCAATCGCCGACAAATTGTTCAACAGGTGAAAATCTTGGAAAATCCAACCAACTAATTCTCGTCTAACATCTACTACACTTGACGGGCCTTTGCGCCCATACTTACGACCATTGAGATTTATTTCTCCACCATCACCAGACAACAATCCTCCAATGATGTTCAAAAGTGTTGATTTACCACACCCAGACGGACCCATTAAGGCAACTAATTCTCCTTGTTTGACTTCTAAAGTGATTCCACTTAGGACTTGTAGTTTGGATGCACCAGAGCCGAATGACTTGGTTAGTTTGTCAATTTTGAGCATAAACCTATCACTATTATCATGATAGATTTGGTTCTAGTATTTATAAGGCTGTTCGCCGATGTCTATGCGACCTGTTGTCTGAAAGCATCGTAGCTTTTTTTCATCCGGTAATGGAACAGAGGTGGAATTAGTGCAGTCCAGAACATAACATAGTAACCACTGGGTAGTTGAGGTGATTCATCATGTGAGTCAAGTTTCTGGTATGGGGTACTAGATTTTAGGTGGTGTGATGGATGAAGTGGCAACTCAAGTAATGTCCACCTAGACCAGCGATGCCTACTTTCCCATGCATGGCTGGCATTTGCTCGCTCGCCATCCTGTCTGATTAAACCGTGATGTTGGAGATAATTAACAAACTCGAGGAGGAATACTGCAACGAAGGCTTGTACTAGAAACACTCCTAATACAACAGGTGATAGAAGCAGTAGGGTAATGAGTAGTGTTAATTGAACAATCATAGAGTAGATGAAATCCTTAGGTCTTGCATTGTAAGCGCCCTTAAGTTGCAGTGGTATGGTTCTCAAGAAATGGAAGTAAACGTTCCGACCCCAGGGCGAGGATGTTGGATCTCTAGGCCTTGCCCAATGTTTGTGATGGGTGTGGTTATGCTCTACTGTAAAATGCAAATACAATACACACATCAAGTCTAGTCTAGAGAGCCACCAACTAGTCGAGCGCGGTTTTCTATGTCCTAGTTCATGGGCAGTAACAATGCCTGAGGCACCGCTACACAGCCCTACAGATATTGCTCCCAACCAAATGTAGGGTGTATAGTTAACAAAGGCAGTGTAGAGCAATACCATCACAACAACTGGAACCAAGATTCCATGGGCATGCAGAATGTAATTGAACGCTCTGCCTTCTTCTAGCGGGTCGGTTTCTGAGCTCTTTCCAGCAATCAAATCTAGTAAGGGATACAACCCCAATGCTAGGTAAATAGTAGCCCCCATCCACCATCCGCCAGCTAAAACGCCGGCTATAGTGGCTATTGGAGTTAGCAATCCAATCAGGTGTGGCAGCCATCTACCCATGATACCCCGTAGATTCGGAGTATTAAGGAGGTTAGTATTTTTCGATTACCGATTACGCGAGAAAATTCGCTTAACCCAACTTGGGGAGAATTCAATTCCGCTTCGATATATTTGTTGATTCATAACATGATCAATGTAAGTATTTAGGTATTCATCCATCTACTTGCCACCCCTTAATCCGTATGACCCTCTTTTGTTCGGCACACCTCGAAAATCTGTTATTCCCTGTAGGATTTTTTCTAACCAATTGGTGAAAATGCCACTACGATATTGTTGTTTATCCATTACTTGTTCAACGAAGGTTTCTAGCTCGCGATCCATGTGTTCTCCTCACTTTACTTTTTGCACCTAGAGTATATTAAGCAGTGGTAAAAACGCCAACACAAGGATGCAAAAACAAAAGTAGGTGTAAATTTAAACATCGTTTACGTAGTGCAACCGAGCATAAATGATATGTATTCACAATACGATTCACCTTTTGTCAACTAGAGTTGTCTTGATAACTATGTCATGCAACCGCCCATTATCCGAGCCTAACCCAAGACCGTGAGGAACCGAGGCTGACGGCTCAGGAGTGTGTAGCCAATGGGCATGGACTTAGCGTTAAAAGCGAAATTACAAAAGCAAAGATACCACATTGTGGGTGAACATGGCGGGGTAAAAATTTGCCATTGGACTAAAGAATCGCTACTCAGAGACCGCCAGTGCTACAAAGGAAAATTCTACGGCATCGCGAGCCACAACTGCATGCAAACCTCGCCAGTTGTAGACCAATGTAACTTAGCCTGCACATACTGTTGGCGTGAACCTCACATGGACACGCTAGAATTAACCGACCAAGATCCACTTGAATTGCTCTATGAATCTGTCAGAGCTCAGCGTCGATTGTTATCTGGGTTTGGTGGTAATCCAAAAGTTCCAAGAGAAAAATGGTTAGATGCTCAGAACCCAAAACACGTTGCTATTTCCCTCAATGGAGAGCCAACTCTATATCGTCGATTGGGCGAATATATCGATTTGTGTCACAAACACGGTATGACAACTATGTTAGTTACTAATGGGACTTTCCCGAAAGTTTTGGAACGACTGGACCCACTACCAACTCAGTTATATGTCTCAGTTGACGCACCGAACAAGGAAATTTTTGATAAGGTATGTAAGCCAAAATGGAATGCTCGTGCATGGGAGCAATTTGAAAAGACCATTGACTTACTACCATCTTTAGACACACGAATTGTAGCCCGGCATACGTTGATGAAAGGTATCAACATGAGTGACAAAAACATCCGCGAGTTTGCCGCTCTTGACAACCGAGCAGACCCTGATTTCATTGAGAATAAGGGCTATGTCTATGTTGGCCACAGTAGAGAAAACCTTAGTGCAGAAAATATGCCTAGTCATGACGATATAATGGAATTCTCGGCAAAGATCGCTCCGCTAACCGGCAGAAAAATTCTCTCCGATTCGAAGCCAAGTCGAGTAGCGCTAGTCGGCCACAAAATTACCCCAATACCAATTCCAGAACCAACAATGTTCTTCCCAGATGATCTTGGTATAGCCCCGCCGGTCAAGCATCTGCCGATTATTCAGTAGGTGGGAATTCTAGTAAGTCGTGTCCTGGCTGCCATTGAGCATATTTTTTCATACATACAGCGAATTCTGCGCTACTTAGGTTTGTCTCAAGCCATTCATGGACATTTTGCCAGGTCTGTGAATCAAACCACTCACGGTCATGATTGGCAAACTGACGGACAAAGGGAAACAATGCATCACTCAACGCAGTGGAAATATTACTACTAAGTAACACATCTAGTTCGTCCAAGTAATTTTTTGCTAAATCTCTGTGAGTGGTTGAATCAACATTCTCATATCGATTGGGATATTTGTACCGATCTAGATGAAACTTGAATTCATTGTCATTGCGATAAGTCCAATTCTCTTCTGCTTCGTCAAGTATCCATTGCAGAACATGTTGCATAATCTCAAGGCTCTCTTCGATAACGGTTCCGTCACTTAGCAACATAACCGGAACTGTGCCTTTAGGTGAGATTTCCATCATGTGTTCAGGTCTGTCTCGCAGTATTACCTCCCGATGCTCGCAAGTGAAATTGGTTCGAACTATGGCCATTCTCGCTCGCATTGCATATGGACAACGCCTGAAACTATACAGAATAGGAAGTTTAGTTTCAGACATAGCAATTCTTTCCTCAAGAGTTGTTATATGTCGCTCTGCGCCCTTCAATCAAAGCTGAGAGGCCTTCGAGTGCGTCCCGAGTTGAAAAGATATCAGTGAGTTTTGACAACTCTGATTCGAGCCCTTCTGAGAGCGTTGTGTTAGCAGTAATATCGATTAATTCGCTTGCCATTGAAAGAGCAATCGGTGCCGTATATTTCAGGTTCTTGAGTTGTCGTGAGATAGTCTTATCCTCGATATCATAACCTTCAGGACAACCGCCTGATAACAATACTGGTAGGTTTGCGTCGCTGTAAAAATCGGTGGCGAATTTGACAACTGAACTCTCTGAATTATTAGGTTGACCCTGATATTTGTTAGATGGTTTTCCTTTCTCAGAACAGGTGTTAGCAACATCGTCAACATCGGCAATGTCAACCAGGTGGGTCAGCAATCCGATATCATAGGCCACTTGAGCGGACATAAAGTTGCCACCTAAAACAGCCCATCTTGCCAGCGGAATCCCGGAAATTCTTGCGGGTCTTTGAGACCCCCCTAGGCCCGGATAAATACCGATTGAAGTTTCAGGGAATCTAAACTGGGTTCTACGGGTTCCAATACGGTAATCACAGCACAAAGCCAGTTCAAGACCACCTCCAAGTGCTAGACCAGTGGTTAACGCAATTGTAGTCTTTGTCGAGTTTTCAATGGCATTCAGTACTTTATGTCCATTGCTAGTAAATTCGACAATATCCTCAATTGAGTCAGACCTAATCTTATCGACGAAAAACTTGACATCAGCTCCTGCAACAAAGGCTTTTCCTGCACCGTCTAGCACAATTGTGTGAACATCATCATTGGCATTAATTGCGTCAATAGCCAAACCTAGTTGATGAATTACTGTCTCATTAAGAGCATTCATTGCTTCTGGACGATTGATGGTTACAGTAGCAATCCCGTTCTCTATTTGCGTGTCTACGTAAGAGAAATTCCAGTCTGCATTGTCAGATGCTTGGGTGGCAAAAAATTCTGGTAAGTTCCAATTACTATTCCCAGCCTCATCTTTGCACAATGTGAGATAATCTTCAGCCATATCGTAAGAATTTTTCACCCCGACCTTATTCATTAATTCAAACGGGCCTCTTGCCCACCTTAGCCCTACTTTCGCACCACGGTCGACATCTTCCATAGAACATACTCCTTCTGCAACAATTTGTGCAGCAACACCAAAAACTACTCCGTACAAACGGCGAGATATTGCCTCATATTGAGACTCGGAGTATGACTCCTCATCCTCGATAGCCCACATGTGACCCTCATTAACCAACTCTCGGAGGTTGTCTGCTCCATTGTATCTCGGCGTGGCTAATTGCTCCGCAAGGTAATCCGTCGAATGGAGAGCGATTGGTGGACCTGTGAGGTTCATCAATCCGAAAGGTCCCAGACCTATTCTGAACGCCTTGCGTGCGACAGCATCAATCTGTGCAGCAGTACCATGTCCTTCTTCTAGTAACAAGCATGCCTCGTTTAGCCACGGAACAAAGAATCTGTTAACGACAAATCCCGGACGATCGCCACAAACAATCACTACTTTACCAAGCATCTTACAATATTGAACCACTCTGTCGATAGTTTGTTGACTGGTGGACTTGGCAGGAATAACTTCTACCAAACGATTTTTTGCCGGATGATAAAAGAAATGCAGTCCTACGAAGCGGTCTGGCCTACCTGTTGCCTCTGCTAGCGCATTAACTGATAGTGAGGAGGTATTGGAAGCGAGGATGGTGTTTTCGCCACAAGCGGCATCTAGAGTCTCAAACACGGCTGTCTTGATATCAAAGTCTTCGAATACTGCCTCGATAACCAAATCAGTATTCTCTGCCGTATTCTCAACACCAACAACTCCAGTAATTCTGCCTTTAATTTCTGAAACCTGTTGTTCAGTGAAGATTCTTCTATCCACTGCCTCGGATAAGAAGTTAGCAATTATTCCTTGGCCTCGGTCAACCCATTGTTGCTCACGGTCAACCATCTGTACATCGAATTCCTCTTGCGCAGACTTCTGAGCTATGCCTGAACCCATGTTGCCGGCGCCAACTATTGCTACTCGTTGAATCGGTTCCATAACTGGTGCGAATCACAAGATGTTCATGAACAATGCGTATGATTGTAGAGTAGTCAATTAAGCATTTAAGTAGTCGGCTTTTGACTTGGTTTGATGGAGATAACTCGTCAGTTTCTGCGGATTTTCGTAATCATCTGTGGAATCCTAGTATTACTATCATACGTTTATGGCTTATCTAGAGCCGAAGACAAAATGGCTCTTTGGGGTGGAATACCACAATCGTGGATTAAATTCATTGTCCCATGCATGTTTATTGCAGCATTTGGTTGGTTGATTTACTGGTGGACAATTCTATACAGCGCAGACTTATCTGTGGTCGAACAGTTGCGCTGGCCGTGGCAAGAAACCTCAGATGGTGCTGGAGTTAACCGACTCTTCCTAGCCTATTTCTTGTTTTTAGTTCCGTCAATGCTGTGGCTAGAAACCACGCTTTTCCACATGAATAATGACTACTCTTGGACACCGTTTTTGGTTATCGGAAATTTAACACTAGTCAGTATCGGTAACATCATGTTAGGATTATTGGCTTACTCTGCCTATCAGGATGGATTTGAGGGTGCTAATGTAATGCTAATTGGTTCGTTGTTATTAGCCATACAGTGCATCATTCTGGATGGAATTGTCTGGAACGTCAAATATCCATGGTGAGTTTATTCTACAAGTGAGGAATAAAATTCCCCTAATCTTTGACAAAATACTGAATTATCATATTTTTTTGCATGTTCAATTAAAGCAAGTTCAGGCTCTCTAACTAATTCCTTTCTATTGTTATATTGTTCAAAGAGTGAGGTTATTGCCCCAACCCATGCTGCTTCATCGTCAGCAGGCGTGCAAGTATCAATTGGCATTAATTCATTGTGTGAGGGTAAATCAGCACATATGACCTTCATTCCTGCAGCCATTGATTCAATCGGAGGATAACCAAAGCCCTCGCTTACAGAAGGGAACAATAATGCTTCGCACATTTGTCTTAAAGTCATTAGATACTCATCAGACACGGCTGAACCATGTATTGTCCAATTATCTAAGCCATGTTTCTCGACCATTTTTGCTATCTCAGGTAACCCGGAATTAGCTGACGAATTACCCACGTGGTGAACGTGTATTCCACGATTTATATTATCCGGTAAACTAGACATAACGCGACAAAGGAAATCCATTCGCTTTCTAGGATCATTACTACCGACTACCAACAAGTTACACTTTTTTGGTAATTCTAAATCGATAGGTTGGTTATTTTCTGGATGATATTTTTGTGAATCTATGCCTAAGGGTAAGACGGTAGAAGATACTGAAGGGAAGTGTTTACCAGCTGCCCCAAATGTGTGATTGGAATTACACAGCAGGTGTGTAGCACGCTCAATACCTTTCTTGAGCTTGACTAAGTCTCGTCGTCTTATTGCCCCAGGTCTTACCTCTCCAACTTCAATTACCTCATCGGTAAATCTCAACTGCTCTGGAAATAGATGAAATAAGTCGTGCACTGTTATTACTACCGGAAGTGGGCTGTTTTTGGGGACTAAGTGCGCCTGTTCTTGGTCGGTAATATGAACGATATCACAATCATTTTGTTGCGCTAATTTTCTGATTTCTTTTGCTACGCGCTTAGGGTGAGCAAACCATCTTTGCCAAATTCTAGAAATTGGATTATTTGTCTTTGCTAACGGATATTCGTAAACATCGGCCAATTCCCAACCAGCAACCTTGCCACTTAACAATAAGTCCACAAGGTTGTGATGTGCTGCACCTAGACCAGTATTGCGACCAAGCGAGCCCCCTCGCACTAGGAGAACCCGCTTGGCCATA
>JAYXVG010000022.1:0-11255 GCA_036021875.1 Thermoplasmatota archaeon
ATTTGATGGCTAAAAGAGACTATTACGATGTCCTAGGCGTTAATAAAAGCGCGAGCCCTGACGAATTAAAATCTGCATATCGAAAATTAGCTGTTAAATATCATCCTGATAAAAATCCGGGGGACTCAAAAGCTGAAGAAAAATTCAAAGAAATTCAGGAAGCGTATGCAGTATTATCCGATCAGGAAAAAAGGCAAATGTATGATCGTTTCGGACACAATACCCCCGGTGGTTCACCGTTTGGTGGTTTCAGTGGTGGGTCGTTTAACATAAACTTAGAGGACATTCTTGGCGGTGATTTTTTCTCGAGTTTCTTTGGCGGAGGATCACGTAGAGGACGCAACCGTGGAAATGATGTAATAGTCCGGTTCAGTGTAAATTTAGAATCGGTATACGACGGAACGAGTGAAGAACTTGAAATTGAGTTACCAACCTCCTGTGAGGCATGTGATGGAACAGGAGCAGAAGATGGTGATATTATCTCATGTAGCAACTGTGGTGGTCAAGGAAAAATACGGGCAAGGCAACAAGTCGGTCCGTTTGTTCAAGATGTGATTAGGGATTGTCCAAATTGTTCCGGTATGGGACAAATTATCAAAACCAAATGTAAAACATGTAACGGGAGTGGTCAGCAGGTTAAGGAGACAAAACTCCGATTCAATGTCCCAAAAGGGGCTGAAGATGGGACTAGGCTAAGAATGCGTGGTAAGGGTGAACCAGCATTGCGTGGTAGGGGAGAGAACGGTGATTTGTTCATTGAACTTGAAGTTGAGCAACATGAGTGGTTCGAACGCTCTGGTTCTGATCTAATAATGTCCCTGCCATTGCCGTATTCTGATCTGGTTTTGGGCACAACAATTAGGTTACCTCATATCGACGGAAGTGAGCTGAAAGTTGTGGTCCCAAAAATGACGAATTCAGGTGAAACTATTGAGATCAGGGGTAAGGGATTGCCGAGGATTAGAGGTTCAGGTAGAGGTGATGTTGTTGTGTTGGTTAAACTACAAATGCCAACAAAGGTAACAAAGGCAGAACAAAAGCAACTCGAGAGTCAGAGGACACAACTCTCAGATGAGGAGTTACAGAATATAATCAGAAAGGATGCAGCAGACCGCCGTCAGTGATTATTCTTCTTCATCTTTTGACAGTGATTTTGATGCACGGCACGCAAAAGGCTCACCATTCATCCGTCCATTAAGTTCAATATCGACTGAGTTTGCATTCCCCAAGAGTTCAACTGAAATGAATGTCTTATTTCCGGAATTCATTGAATCAAGGAATACCTCATACCCACTGTAGAGGAATCTTGGTGTGACAGAGCCCAAGTGCCAGGCCTCACCTTCTGGAGAATCGAACTTTAATGCGGCAATTTCCCAGTTACCATCTATAATGTAAACTCCGACAACGATAGGCCATGCATCCGGGGTTTGAGCAATCCTAGAATCCACGTTCCAACATGCTATGGCAACATTGTCTGTCCTATATGATAAGTGTGGCTTCCCCCACGTTTGGCATGCTTCTTCCCAGTCAAGTGTGGCGACAGCATCCAGCGATTTTGCTAGGTCTTTTCGGCCCTTTTTTGGACTAACTCCTGAATCTAACCTCGATTTTAACCATGCTAATCGTTGTTGTTTAGTTAGCAACTGTCTGGCAAAATTCTTTCTACGAATTTGAATTATCCCAAGATACAATGCAGGTACTAGGAAAAGAATACCCATGAACCATCGCGCAATATTGCCCCATTTCTTTGCATTTTCATCTGGCGGAAACCATGGTTCCTCGCCTTCATCAACTAGCTCATATGTAGTGAGAATGCTATATTGTGTTGGTGGACTGTATTCACCCCACGGTGTGTCAACAGTGTTATTTAACATTGAAACTCGCAAGAAATGTGTTCCTCTAGGTATTTCCATTGCCACAGATAGTCTGCCAAGTTCAGCAGTTCTGATTTTGGACTCAGCATCGGACCAGTCTTCTTGATTTTTTTCGATTAATTCGATTTCAAATAGATTTACATCGCCGATAATCTCAAACATAACAAAGTGCACAGAATCCTCCCAGGCGTCTATTTCGATTAAGTATACATCAGATGTATCTCTGATTGAATTTGTAAACTCACCTTTCGTTAGTGGTTGTAAAAGTTCGATTCTAGGCCATGATGAATTATCAGTTGTCATTAATATCGGAGGTAAGGAAGGTGCCTCTTTTAATGTATTACCATCGCCAAAATTTTCGCTATTGATTTCTAAACAAAATACTGGTGCATTAATTGTTAACTTAAGTGCACTACTTGTAGGAAGTGGAAAAAGGTGAGTATCAAATTGACCGAAGATCCCGTCGCCTGCATACAGCCATTCTGAGTTGACCAAAGAGCGATATGAGTAATTCACAGATCCGCTTGTAGAATAAAATATTGAGGATGTAGTGTCATTAAGTGCGAAAATTACTGTAGTTAGGCTGTGGCCACAGATTTTCGACGTATCTGCTAGGTCAATAGTTTTGGTAGGAGATGCGTTATGCACCACGATTCCTAACGACCATACGGCGTTGATTGATTCGGTAGATAACTTGAAAATCACCCGTCCAGAATGCTCAAAATTCACGAATTGGACATTTGGCTCAGCAAGAAAATTAGTCATGGTTTCGCTACTTGACAATTCACCCAGAAATGCTTCTGAGGTATTATTTTGGTAGTATGCTTCAATTCTAATTTCAGAAGAAGCATGCTCTATACCAAGCTCAAATGTGACGCCTTGAGATACGTCATACGCAATGTAATCAGGTAATTCTGGAGTTATTTCGCCTGAGATAATTCTACCATCGTTACTAATGATATCTTCCCTAGAAGTCGTTAACAGCGGCGAATTTTGATCGATACAACCATTATCTTCACCGCAGTAATATGGTTCGTAGGTTGAAAAGTGTGCTCCAGGAGCAGGCCGGGTGTTTTCATGATTGTCGCTTATGCTTATTAGATAGGATGGAAAGAAACTCTCCAAATTTGGATTATTTATACTGAGTCTGAGTAGGCCTGTATCTAAAGCCTGACCTGAGTAATTTTGCTTATTTGAATCCAAATGAACATCATTTAGCGAAAGAGTAGAGGTGCAGGAGATGCAATTTGTTTGGATGCTGTAGTAATGTCCAGCGATAATATCCCAAGTCTCGTCTAGACTCTCCTCTGATTGATAGGCGTTGAAAGAATCAGTTAACTCATTTTTTTCTGAGATTTGGTAATCGATGTCTTGGGTATGATACATCAGAGGAATCAGTAGTATCACAAGCATGAACAGGACATGCCTTGAATTACCCTGCATGCCAGTGCGTCTACATTGTTATGTTTGAAGTTAAGGTTTCAAAGGAATTATTCTAGTACGAATAGCGTTAGCGCTAATCATGGCGAATGTGCTAGGTAGAACTGTAACTCATCGTTATCTTTATGCCCGCAGTTGGTCGCTAGGTGATAGAAAGTCCCCTGCGGCAACAACGCCATGTTTGATTCGTTTGGCAGATGATGTGGAGATGCCTCATCAGGTCGCACCTTTTACCGCCTTATCTAACGAGGAAATTCCACAAACGCTAACAATTCAGTCAAATTTACCTCTGTCTCCGCCAGAGTTTAATGAAAAATCCCCGCTATTTACCGCTAAGGTAGGTCATGTCTTACCCCCTTCGCTCGATGAAGCTGATGCTGGTGAACCTGCTGGAAATGGTGGTTTACTACCAATTTCATGGCAGCGATTAAACCATGATAAGTCCTTGACTGAGTTGACTGAAGAGCCAAGTATTATTGTTTTAGTTGACGCAGTTCAATTGGCTAGTCAGCCGAGAAAGTTAATCGACGCACTGGTGACAATAAAACACCGCTTTCCGGGCGCATTGGTCTGGACTCCTGGTTTAGGGGGGCCAGATAATGCAGCAGTTTTGACTTGGTTTGGGGTTGATTTGTTCGATCTTTCACGATCACGGCAATGTGCTGCCGTTGATGTCCTCCTTACTGGTTCGGGCCCTAGAGATTTGATTAGTAATGAATCAGCAGGAATGAATTCACAGTTATTACACTGGGAGCTTGCATTAAATGACATTAAATCACACCTAGCCAATGGCAGTCTACGCACACTTGTAGAACAACAATCACTTAACAGTCCAAAATTGGTTGAACACCTTAGATATCATGATGACCTCACTGGCGATAAAACCGACGTCGGAATTTCGCATGTCGGAAAAAATGCTATCCTACATTGCAATTCCCATGAATCACTCAACAATCCGATTGTCACAGCTTGGGTTGATTTCATGATGGAACAATATCAACCACCTGCTGACCTCGATAAGGTGCTCGTGTTACTGCCATGTTCAGCAAGAAAGCCATACCGTATGTCTAAATCCCACAGGAAATTTCTACAAGCAATTGGCAATACTGCTTTCCACGAGGTGATGGTCACATCTCCTCTCGGTTTAGTTCCCAGGGATTTAGAGGAAACATGGCCGGCTTCGCACTACGATATCCCAGTGACTGGCAGATGGAGCAAGGACGAAATATTAAGGACAGAGATGATGCTCAAATCCTTGATTGAAAGTAATCAATACCACACAGTTATCAACCACTCCTCAATGGAATTTGATATACAAGGAATTGATTACTTCCATACTAGTAAAGGTCACAAACCAACCTCCAAAGAAGCTATTGAAAACCTAAGTAGGGCAGTAACTTCGATTCAAGAAATTCATAATTATAGAAATCGCAAGCATCATAAAATCCTAACTGACAATTTTAAGAGTGTAGCACGGTATAAAATGAAGAACGATGATTGGCTCAATGACATAGCAATAAAAGGCAAGCCACCCTATTGGAGACTTGAATGCAATGGGACACAAATTGCGTTGTGGTCCAATGATCGTAGAGGCTTTTCGCTCGCTAAGTCTTCTATTCCAATTCTAGCCGAGAATAAATCCTTGAAAGAAATAGTCATCAAGTCTGAGATAGAGTGGAAGGGGGATGTGTTCACTGGAATTGTCGAAAACTTTGATGACGGGATAATTTCTGGAGACGATTTATTGGTCATCCAAAATTCACTACCAATTGGCCTTGCAAGGGCTACTGCATCTGGCTGGGAATGGTCAACAACTCCGGGAATGGTCGCTAAAGCACACCAGCGATTGTAGTATTCTAATTCTATTAATCCGCATGCGGAGTGGTTAATAATGAGAGGCAAGTCGCTAGGTTGCTTGAGTGGTTGTCATGGCACGAATGTATAAATCAAGGAAGGGCAAGAGTGGCTCATCAAAGCCATTTGTCACAGAGGCTCCAGACTGGTCCAACAATAACCCTGATGAAGTCACAAAGCTTATTGTTGAACTTGGAAAATCTGGGCACACAACAGCGGAAATTGGGACTATTCTAAGAGATCAACACGCAGTTCCCAATGCAAGGCTAGTGACTGGTAAGAGGATTGGAGCAATTCTTGCGGAGCATGAAATTGGTGGAACATATCCCGAAGACATGATGAACCTAATGAGACAAGCAGTAAGAATCATTGAGCATTTAGGAAGTGGAAACCACAAAGATATTCACAACAAGCGGTCGCTGGAAATAACTGAAGCAAAAATTAGGAAGCTAGCCAGTTACTACATCGCAGAAGGCAAACTACCAGCCGATTGGCGATATAAGCGTGATGAACTAAGACTCATGGTCGAGTGATTGATATATCACTTTTGTAAACAACACAATAACGGTTGTTTGTTAACTATGAATGATATTACCGATACGGAATTATTTACTGACGTCAAGACGAGGATAATTTCGATTGTTGAGCAAGTAAAAACTGCAGACAATGTAGCTATATTTGCTACAGCAGACCTAGAGAGCATTGTTTCACTAGCCTTTCTTGAGTCTGCTATGATGGATGCAAATATTCCATACAGTCGGAAAATATTTCATTCAACAAAATTTCAGCCAAAGGGAGAGGCATACAACTTTTCTTCAACTTCATCAACCATAATCAGTATTGAGCAATATGAAGAGACTTGGGCAATGGAGGAAATCGATGATTTAGGAAGGTTGAGGATTCTGCCACTTGCGGTTTCAGTCAGCCATCCAAATTCAGATAGGCAACACAATGGTGCTCTTGATGTCGTGGTCCAATGCGCTGCAATTGCTGCCTCACTTGCTCCCAATGGCCCTAGGGTAAGGCGATTAAGGCCCCTAGCAGGTTCTGGTCAGTGGTTGCGTGAATCATTAGATAATTCATATGATCCAGTTTATAGTAAATTAAGGGATTTTTTACAAAATGAAGGTTCTATCCGAATAGTTCCCATTCCTGAAGTCGAAGAGCCAATAACCGATATGATTCCCGATTTTCCAGATGGAATGCTGAGGAGGTTAGCCAAAAAGTGGGCAAAAATGGATTTTCAGCAGAGGGGTCAAGCTATGAGCGAGTTGGCCCTGCCAATATTGTCGAATCCTAAGCTATCAACACCAAGGTTAGAGGAGTTACTGTGGTTTAGAATAATTGTCAGTGGTGGAAAAAGTGACTTACACAGCCTGATATATTCAAGTAAACGAGACTGGCCAGACGATATGCAATCCAGTAAATCACATGCCTCATCGACATTGAATAACCTGATTTCCACAGGTCTGTTTTCCTAAACCTATACGATGAGTTCAAACCATAGTGCTGTTTCGGAGACATATGGCCATCGAACGACTATTGACGGGCAGCATCAAAGACCAAATCAAAGATTTGATGTCAACAGAGGATTTAGTGATTGAGGCTTTTAGAGATTTAGTGAAGGATGAATTAAAAGCCCACATCCGGAATAAAGTCGATGATGATCCCGAATTAAAAGCGGAAATAAAGGAAGCAGTTTCTTATTATTTCCAATCCAAAGCCCGCTCAATCTATGCTGAATTAAAAGCAACCAGAGCCGCAACCCGCCTGGGCTTGAGGCTGCTACCTGATGACCTACAAGGAGAGGTAGGAGAAGCACTGGTCTCCTTGTTTGAGAAGGAACTTGGTACACTCTTAGAAAAAGCACTCTGAGAATTAATTTTGAGACAATAAAACACCCATTACTCTCACACCCAACAGAGTAAATTATGAGCCATGAGTTACTGGGTTTGTCTGTGTTGGGCTTTAATTCTAAGCGAGTGGTTCACTTTGCCCTCATATTTATGATGGTTTCAATACCATTTTCTGCCAGTGTGATTAATCATGCTGATGCACAATCTGCAGTTGTTTGTTGTGATGATGCCCACGCAGTTGATTTGTATCTAATCGGTGGTTCAACAGGCGAATTAACCCCGTTTTCTCAACTACTTGGTGACGAGGCAAATAATGCAGTAATTGCCAACTCAATAACCTCCCAAGAAACTGTTGGACTGTGGAGTTTCGGTCGAGTTTGGCCAGGTTCAATTCCAGAATCAACTTGGAACTTAGTGATTAATTATCGGGTCAGTGATGCTGGGGGTGCTCAGATAAATGCCACTGCAAGTGTAAGAATTGGCTCACAGGTATTTTCCGATTCAACTAACCTTGATTCATCCGTACTTGCCCAAGGTGAGGGACAGATTGAGTTTGCCATACCTGTTGATGAAATGTCGGTATCTGCATCGAGCGAGATTGAACTAGAATTAAGTGCTAGATCAGTGGTGTTTAGCGTCCCTGGTGGAGATGCCAAACTTGAGTTTTTATGGGGATCTGAAGAGTTTGATTCAAGCATGACTGCTGAGATTCCGTTGATGGAGTTGTCAATCGACGAGCCGCAGGTAGAGGGAGGAGACATTTACCTCTCCGCCATAATTGATTCCCCATTCGGATTAGACGCTCTAGCATATTCGGATTCGATAGAAATGTTCGTTGACGGATTGAAAGTAGATGGTGATCCGATAGAAACTAAAAGGGGGGATTCGATTGTTGTTACATGGACTTGGATGGGTGCTGTGAGTGGAACAAATACCATCCAAGTATCGATAAGACTCAATTTACAAGACAACGGTCCATTAATTCAAGGCTCAACTCAATTTACTATCCAGGTCACGGACACGGGAGGTGGAACTGGAACATTTTATCCAGATGATGAACCACTTAGAACGAGTGGTTCAGGAAGTCCGTTGGCAATACAGCAACTGATTGATTTATCAAGCGATGACGGTGAATTAAAACTGGCAAAAACTACGATACTGGATATTGATGGTGAAATGGCATTTTGGATTCGTTGGGGAATGGATCACATTGGAGATAATGACCTGCCGGCCACCTCGGTTCTATTCGGATGGAGTTCTGGCGGAGTTGCCGAGGAAAACCGTGAGAGCAGAGATATCGAGAATGTCGAAAAAGAGCAGTTTGAACGAGAAATGAAAACTCGGTACCGAACCTACATGAGTGGCGTAAATGGTATGCAATTGTTGAGTAATGAGTTAATTGGTGATTCCTCTGAATTTGACACAATTTCAATTTCAGTTGACTTAATGGGCGAGACGAGAGTAGTTAATCACCCACTTAGTATTACTTTTTCAACACTACAAACGGTACAAAGCGGTCAACAGATAGAGTTGTTGAGGAGTTTCACCAATACTCAAACAACTCCTATCTGGCAAGATTATTCACTTTTTGTCGAAGCTAAATCATCGGTTTTAACATCCTTTGGTAACTCTGAAATTTTGGAGTCTGATTACTTATCTTTCTCACACTCTCGTTATCCCTGGGGCGAGGTAATAACAATTGAATCATCGTCTACAAGTTTAGATGAGGATTTCACTATTATTGTCCAGCCAAATGATAATTTGTTGTTTGCCCCGATGCCGTTGACAATAATCACCACAATAGTGGTCTTATTTGGGTTATTTAGTGCGCTATCGATCACCAAAAATAAGCACAGAAGGTTCCTCAATCTAGAATTGATTCTTGTCCCAATAATTGGGCTGATATATTTATTTTCATATCCTCCAATTTTCGTGTTTGGTGCTTCAGGAGTTGCCTCAATGATGTGGATAGTTACCGGATTAATAAGTCCCAGGAGGCAAAAATCAGAGACTCAACCTAGATCCCAATTACAAATTGATGTGCCAACTGTAAATTGCCCATCATGTGAGACTAAGATTCCCGTTACAAGCGATGAAAGGCCACTAAGGATTGCTTGTTCAGGGTGTGGCAAAACCATAAAAATAGTTGGTTAATCAAAGTTTTAGCTTTTTCAGTGATTTGACCATTGCTCTACTTTCTTGATAGTCACTCGGGGAAAAATATCCCTTGAAATCTCCACTATCATCGACCGCTACAACTGCTTGAGGCGATTGTTGTCGAATCTTTTTCAATACAACTGGCAACTCATCTTGAAGGTTAATTTCCATGAAATCCATTTCCATATACTCTCCACATGTCGCAGTTTTGGTATCAATTTCCTTGTCGATGGCTTGCAACATTTGTTTGTAACCGAGCACTCCTTTGGTTTTTGAGTTGTCTGATAGAACAACCAATATGCCTCCAGGTACGGTAAGCAATCTTCTAGCTGCTTCTTGCAAAGTATCGTCGATGCCGACGGTAATATGTTCATCATTCAAATCCAAATCTGCAACAGTCACAGTATCGTTGGCCATGTTGCTGTGGTGGTTGTTGACAGATTTGATACTTCCTAATCATGGGTGAATGTAATAACACTATTATCGGAAATTATACCATAACCGATTCTTTCTAGTTGAATAGGAGTATTTGTTGAAAAACTGTGTGATTCGATAATTCCATCAATTTGTCGTATTTCTCCGTCTAAAACTTGAGTCATTCGTGCATTATATGAACTATTTTTTGATACCCAATGAATAATCTTTCTCTTGTCAGTTCTCTCTTTTGATATTAGTGTTGCAGTAGAACCATCAATGTCAAAATCTCCAAATTCCTTAAGTCGCAATTTATTATCTTGCAGATCTGTCAGTTCAACGTATACTTTCCTATCTTCTATATTGATAATTCTCGAACCTAACTCTGGATTGTTGGGGTGTGTTGGCAATTCAATGATGTCATCATCAATATTCTCCAAACTCAGCTCGACCGGGTCACGTATGAAGGCAATTCTCGGAGCATCGTCATCGATAATTTTGATGTTATGTGAGTATAGGCTGGCTAGTGGCACAGCAATATCCTTCTGTGTGACACCTAACTCGATCCAGAAATTCCTCAAGGCTTCTGCTTGGATTCCTGTCCCACTCAATCCTGCAATCGTTGGTAGACGAGGGTCAGACCATCCAATGAATTTTCCATTCTCAATATCTTTGCGCATCTGGGATGTTGAGAAACCACCCCACTCGTGAACCTTCACTCTACCCCAGTACATGGTTTCAGGGTATACCCAGCCAAAATGTTCGTAGAGGAGTTTTTGTTTTCTTGTTGAATCCATCAAATCTTTACCTCTGATAATATGGGTTACGCCTTGTAAATAATCTTCTACTGCACTTTGGAAATCCAGCAATGGCCAAACTCGGTATTTTGACCCTATACCTGGTCGTGGATGGGGGTTTGTTTTGGTGTCTTGGATTCTAAGTGCGGGCCAGTCTCTTAAAGCTGGATTTTTCAGTCTCATATCAGTTTTTACCCGCACTACAGCGTCGCCTGGATTAAATGTTCCATCAAGCATTTTCTGCCACAAATGAGTGTTTTTTGTAACCGTATTTTCTCGACACGGACAATTTACCATCCCAACGCGGTATTCTCTAAATTCTTCAGCGGAACACTGACAGACGTAACCGAATTCTCTATCCAACATTATCTCAGCGTGTTGGTAATAGGACTCAATTCGCTCACTGGCTACTACTACACGATGTGGAGCAAAACCAAGCAACCATTCTGCTTCCTGTTTAATTGTCTCATATGCTTCCAGTAACGGTGGTTTGACGGTTGTATCGGTATCGTCAAAACGCAGAATTAATTCACCTTCATACTCTCTTGCGTATTCGCCATTGATGATGATTCCTCTGGCGTGACCAAATGATAATGGACCATTCGGGTTGGGTGCAAATCTCAAGACAACCTTGCCTTTATCTGCATTGACCAGCTCTGGTAATCCGATTCTTCTTGCTTGCTTTTTACGCTCCTCGAGCAGACTGGGTGCCTCTTGTTCTAGTATATCTCTAAGATAATCAAGACCTTTATCAGTCGCTAGAGAATTTGCTTTTGCTACCTTTTGGGCAATTAGTGGACTCAATGTTTTGCCGTAGGGGCGGAGGTCTGCACGTGCAGCCATCAATCTTCCAATAACCGAGC
>JAYXVG010000022.1:11265-14138 GCA_036021875.1 Thermoplasmatota archaeon
CGGTTTCATCATCGGGTGACCAATTCATGTCAAACAAACACTCCTATTCCCGATACTGTATCAATTAGATGGTCAGAATAATTTCCTTTGCTCACCACTGGCCAGTGACCTAGTAGGCATATCGTGGTTATTGGTTTCATGCCAAATACGCTTTACAGTAGACCATGACCACCGCAAGTCTTCATGTGGTACTTTACCTATCATCATCTTGACAGCTTGGATTGTTACTTTATCGCTAGGATAACCAGAGCCGATTGGAAACTCAAACTTTCTCTGTATAGATTTTATTGCATCATCTCTTGCTTGTTTAGCCAGTATACTAGCCATGCCAACGACAAGATAATTCTCATCAGCCTTGTGATAACTGCTAATTTTGGAATCCCCCCAAGGCCAATTTTCTAACATCCGTGATATTTTTCGAGAAAACCTCTGAGCATCGACATCACATGCATCGCAGGTAATATTCACATCAATATCTGAACCGAGATCTAGGCCGTTTATCGATTCAGCAAATAGTTCGGCTTCAAGATTGTTTAGACCACCATGATAAACTGAATTATCAATGCGCTTTGGCTCACATTGGATTATTGAGTAGGACCATTTTCTGTCAACACAATTTTTTAGGAACCACTGTCGTATTTCTTCCCGCTTTTTTGGTGTGAGATCCTTCGAATCTTTCACACCTATATCTGCAAGAAGTTGAATTTCCTTGTCTGGTATCGCAACGCTACATACCACTAAAGGCCCAATCACTGGACCTCTGCCAGCCTCATCAACTCCAATTTCCATCATGGTATCTCAAAAGTCTAAATCATCATCTTCCGGTAGAGGAACAGATTTGCTATACTCTACAGTTTCTATTGTTTCCCCTAATAGATTCTGAGGGTCGCTTCTTTGTGTCATGCTTGAAACATATTCCTGCTTGTTTAGGATTGCGTTATCCTTTGGCTGGGTATTAATTCCTTCAGAATTGATTGAATCAAGCAACTTATCTGCATCGCTAATCACTGCAGCCTTGTCGTGATTATCCAGGACTAACGATGCAGCATCCCGTAGTTTCTCATCCACGGGTTTAGTAACAGGTTTTACTCCCGAAGATCTACTCCTAAATCCTGCTTCAAATCGGTCTGGGGATATTTCGGGAGCAATAATTTGTTGTTTCTCTGGTTTTTTGCGTTCAAATTTGCTCATCCAATCATCGGATTTTTGGGAATATTCTACATTGTTTATGCTTGCAAGAAGAGCTGCATCTTGGTCTCTTAATCTTCGATCGTTGAGTGCTTTAACAATGAACAACAATGATATTACCGCAGATAGTATAATCCATTTCCAAGCATAAAGCAAAGAAAGTGACGTGCCTATTATTTCTGCTAAGCCTTCTTCATCATTATCACTTACATCTTCTTGCCATCGGACGCCAAGATAATCAATACTTGAACTGAATGATATTGCTTCGTCCGGGGCAAAACTCGAGCGGATAGTTATGTTGAGAAACATTGTTCCGTTGCTTGATTGGTCTGTGGGTATTTCAGCCCAGCCACGGACAGTGAAGTTTGAGCCAAATCCGATGTCGTTTATCTCAAAAGAGCGTGGATACTCTACGCCCTCCTCAAAAGTAGAACCAGTCGGAGGAAGTAGACTCATAGGAGTGTAGTGGGAACACTGTAACTGAACAACAATGCCATCTGCTGCATTACCATCATTACGCAGAGTCATTGCAATATTATATCTGCCAATAGCATCCTCCTCAGCAACAAGGTCTTGAAGAGACCATTCTACCACCGGCGCAATAACGATTTCAAATGATATGGTTTCTATATCACTTGATGTGTCATCTAAAAAAACTTCCAATGTTAACATCTCATTAAGAAATGCATTTACCCCCTCATTAGCAGTGACAATGAAATTATTTATGTCAGCAAATCCATTTTTTGGAATTTCTAGCGTGTATTGAGTGGTTTCCATACTTACAAAGGATGGCACATTTTTGGCTTGAATGTTAATGCTGTCCTGATAATTTCCTTCATTGTATACTCTGAATACAGGTCGACATTTTTCACCTGGAATTAATGTGCAGTCATCTGATATCACTTCGGTTGAAAACGCCCTGAGCCAATTTATCTCGGCGGTTATATCAACATCAATCGCCCTACTTTGAGCACCATTCGGTGTTATCCTCAAACGAACATTAAGTTCCCCAAAATTATTGCTTGGTGATTGGAATCCGATTTCTAATGTCCTAATCTCACTTGGCTGCAGTAATTCATCCTCATAACCACCAAAAATTGCTACTATCCACCCATTGTATTCGAGCCTGTCCCCAATTAGGAGATTAGAGTTAACCGCTCCAGAATCATCAATTATTTGCAACTCAAGGCTCATCAAATTCTCAACATTGCCAGAGTTCCTAATCGTTACCGGTAGCCTAGAACTAGAATCTGGGTCGACTATTAAATTATTATTTTGTTCAAGATAAGACACATTCCTAAACTCCGACATAAGTAAATCGAAATTCCAAGAAACTTCAGCTGAATCAAGGCTTGATGTAGCGGTTAACGTGAATCTTGGGCCTGTCATGAATAAAGGACTTGAATCAATTACCAACGGAGTATCAATCCACATCCTGATGAATTTCAATTGTCCGGTAGAAAAAGTTTCAACAGCATCATTGCCAATAATATTGTCCATTGACCAGCCCCACTGCCATGCTGAGTTGGTAGAAATGGAAAATGTCACGTCATCATTAAATTCGCCATGATTGGTCATATTTACAGCAAGATTCGTGCGAATTCCTGGGTCAACAACAAATTCTGAGTCCTCCTCCACCCCGAACCTCAAATCTGAGTATCTCGATATATCTAGAGAGTATTGAT
>JAYXVG010000023.1:0-13994 GCA_036021875.1 Thermoplasmatota archaeon
ACCAAAAAACCTGTTGAAAATGTAGTATGGGACGACAATACTGCTCAACCAGGAGAATATCAGGTATATGTTCATCATTACAAAAAACACAAGAAGCGCCGAACTAAAGATCCAACTAAATTCAAAGTAATAATCAATAATGTTGGAGAGCTACTCGAATTTGATGGAAAAGTATCGCATGGTGATCCAATTAAACTAGTTGCACAATTTGACGTTCCAACTTCAGAGCAACGACAATCTAGGATTGATGCAATCCGTGCTGAAATGGAAATTTTGTCATCCAATAAGACTCAGTCTGACGGTCAACCAGCAAGTGAAGATGACTCGGAAGATTGACTAAGATAGGATATCTGTGAGCCTATTTTCATCTCTCGCTTTCTTGATGGATCTTGCAATCCTTCTGCCGGTAGACATTCTTTCTTCATTGATATCGGAGTAAGGTGAACCACCAATAAATGGGTTCGAACCCGCAACGATTCTCGCACTAATTTCGAAAACTTTGAACTCTAATTTATCTGTGACAATAGTCTCTAAACAAAATGGGCCGATCATACCCCGACTCTCATCTTCTAAGACAAACGATTCAGCAATCGTTCCTTCTGCCATTTCAAAAGCTCTAGGTAGTAACGACTCTCTAATAACTACGGGTTGGTTTCCAGTCACTACAAATGACGGTTCAAGACTCATTTCTCGAAGGTCCCGTAAAGATCCTAATTTGTAAAACTCATCGACATTTGACTCGTCTCTTCGATCCATGGATAACAACTCAAGTCTTCCGAGATTCTTGCCTGCGTACTTACCTTTGCCTTGAACTTGATAGCCATCTTCAGCGATTGGGTCGAAGAAGAAATGTAAGTAATAGCGGCAACCAAGAACATATTCTTGAATAGTAAATTCCTCTTCAATGTCGACATTTCTCCGGAAATCTCGATAATCCCTGGCAATAAAATATCCTCTGCCGCCTTTTGCGCCGGCATATTTGACAATTACCGGACCGTCAATATCGTGTGGGTCTTCCAAAACTTTGGGCATTTCACAACCTCCAGCCTCCAACCAGTCCCTTTGCCGCTGACGGCTACTTTCCCAATGCAAAATACCTCTATTGCCGAAGGTAGGCACTTCAAGAGTCTTAAAATTAGTAGAGCCAAGGTATTCAACTAATGAGCCGTGAGGGATGATGATGACATTACGCTGCCTGAACCATTCAGCATAGTCAAGCATCTCTCGGTAGTCTTCCAGAATTAACCATTCGTCTGGGTCAGCACCTGGAAATGCCTGGTAAATTTTTCTACGGTTCTCCCCTACGGCAATACCCAAGGTTCTGAAGCCTTCTTTTCGAGCCCCATGCAGAATTTGTAAAGATGAATGAGAGGCGACAACCCCTATTGTGAGATTGTCTTTATCATAGCCGGCGAGCCAAGAAGCTAGTGTATCCCTGTCCACGCCCATATTGAGTGGTTTAGTATTCCCTCTATGAGCATTATGGATATATTACTCATTATGGGATAAAAAACCTAGATTTCTTTATTTTTAGATTCACAGTAAGTTGTGAAAGGCAGTGAAAGTTCAAGTCTTGTGTCAATATCCCTCGGACATGGAAGCCAACAAACAGCCCACTAGGATTACTTATGGCAACTATCTAAGGCTTGAGGAAATGCTTAGTTTACAGGAAGGACCAGAAAATTATCTCCCTCTGCCTTGTAATAATGAAAAACATTTCATTATCGTACATCAGGCATTCGAATTGTGGTTTAAGTTAGTTCTAACAGAACTAAAGGAAGTGCACAAACTGATGAGTAGTGAGCAAATAGATGAAAACTCTATGCCGATAATAGTCCATCATCTGAAGCGAGTTTCTGCTGTTTTTGACCTCATGTCGCAACAATGGAAGGTTATGGAAACCCTAACTCCTCAAGATTTCTTGTCATTTAGAGATAGGCTGGGTACATCATCAGGATTTGAATCTTGGCAATTAAGGCAAATAGAAATTATCCTTGGATTAGAACATCAGCAAAGAGATGCAGGAATGGACCCACTTGACCACATGAACAAATTAGCAAACGAAGGTAAAATCTCATCGCAGATTTTAGCTGATTTTAGTGTTATTTTACAATCACCATCACTTTACCAATTATTGAAAAAGTGGTTATCCCGCACACCCATCAACGGATCCTTTTCTGGAGACGACGAAGATGAAGCAATAATATCATCATATGTGGATAGTCATTTATCGGCTATGAATGAGCACTCAGAGATGGTAATTTCGCACTTTGAGTCAATAGGACATGGCGACGAGTCGACACTTAGAGGGCGTCTCGACAAATCAGTGATGAGTGCTGAAGAATTTCTCCGTCCAGATGGTGTTGTCGATAGATCACGAGTTGGTTTGTTGTTTATTGAATCGTATCGTGAGTTACCATTACTATCCTGGCCGCGCGTGCTGATAGATTCATTTGTCGAAATGGAAGAGTCAATTTTACTATTCAGGAATTCACATGCCAGAATGGTTGAACGGATGATTGGTCGGAGAATGGGTACTGGAGGATCCAGTGGTGTGGATTATCTTGATGCGACACTAAAGTATCGTATTTTTGTCGATTTATGGACAGTTAGAACTATTCTAGTCAGGAGGGACTTGCTCCCAGATGTAGTAAATCCTGAATATTATGGATTTAGTTCACAGGTTTGATTCATTCTTCATGAGGATCGATGTCAATAGGAATTAGTTCGTGCTCATATTCATACAAAGCAATTTTCAGTGGGTCTAGAACGTAGCGTACCGATGCTTCTTCGAACCCATAAAGCGAGATTAGTTCATCTTTGAACGCTTCTCTAAGAACTTCCTCACCGGCATATAGCGGTGCGCCCATTCCAATTTGTAATGCTCTCGCACCAATAATTCTAGCTCTTTCAAATCGGGTATGCAGACGAATTGGTTTAACCATGGTAATCACTTCGACACTCAGTCGCAACCAACGCTATTAGCAGGTGTTTTTGAAACTAACCCCAATTATTCTGATTCTTCATCGTCTTGTTTTTGCAACTTTCGGAAGGAAATAAGTGCAGGCAACAAAGCAATCAGCAGGGCTATGAAGGTAATTATTGCGAGGTTGTAACTTCCGTCATGTAAGAGCAAGTCACCAAGCATTGGCTCTCTTTCACTCAAGTCCATTTCTCCGGTTGGATTGGATGATAAAGATTGTAATTGGCGCAAGCCATCATCCTGTAGAATAATTATCAATCGAGTTGTTGAACTTGTTATCCACATCGACAGATTTTCCGACCTCTGGTTGTTGTTAATTATTTTCATATCGACAGCCAAATTGTCTAAAGTTCGGTTGTCAAATTCATGCTTAGTGGGCTCTATTTTCCAAACAGTAAGATTATGATTAGTTGATGTATTCCAATAAATTATTCCGTCAGAATAAGCAAAATCATCTATTCCCGAAAAGTTAGTTGTCATGCCTGCAAGCGCTTGGTTTAGCTCCTGTCCTTGACCAGACCCAGTCAATAATCCAACATCATTTATCACCAAAGAAGGGATAAACAATAATCTGTATTGATTTTCAAACCTGTGCTTTGAATAATTTAGATAGGTTTGGTCAGTTATCGAAGGGTGGTGTTGAATCAATGCAACTTCTCGTTCGTCAATAGAATCTAGAATTAATTCCAGTGGTTTACACGGTTCACACCAATCAGCACCATAGTATTCGACTATGTGACTTGGTCTGTAAGGCTGGCAATCTGTCGAATTGGCACAGTTTAGATCCACTACCATGACATCTATACCAGTGTTATTCATTTCAGAGTTCAATAAGTCTGTCTCGCTACTCTGAGCATTCATTGACGGTGTGGATATTATGCACAAAACTAGTAAAACAGCGCAAATGGATTGAATAATTCTAGAATTACTGCGGCCTAAATCTACAAGGCATGTGTTCAAAAGGGGCACACTTCTCCTATTACTCATGGAGGAGGCTTGGTGGCGACGCCCTTCAACATTACCTCTTTTCATACTTCTCTTTGCCATCTTAATCATCTCTTTTGGTGGCGCTATTCGTATTCATGATGCAGGCGAATCCTGTCCTGATTGGCCTAAGTGCTTTGGTACTTATGGGTTTGATATTTCTGAAGAAGAGCAAGCAGCATACTGGGAAGAAAACCCGGATGAAATTGATTCAAGAGGTGCCGACCACAGATATACAGTGTTTGAGATATTTCTAGAATGGTTCCACAGAGCTCTGGTCGGGGTTATTGCCCTTCCAGTGCTGCTGAATGTTATTGTAGCGAAACGTAATGTTGATTTTTACGGAAGACAAAATCTCTACTCCTCAGTTTTCATTGCAATATTGCTTGTTATTCAAGCAATCGCAGGTGCAGTTACAGTGTTCTACGACAATGCTGATTGGTCGGTAGCACTACATTTATCACTAGCCTCTATTTTTACAGCTTCCATACTTTGGCAGTATAAACTTACAAGAGTTAAGGAAGGAGCGAATTGGAAGTTCCTTAAAGTAAGTTCCAAATTTAAAGAACTCTACAAGAAGAAATTTGATTTGGTCGCTATTTCAGTGCTTATTCTCCTAGTTCTTGGAGCGTGGGTTTCTTCTACTGCAGGAGGTCAATACAACCAGTCTTGCTCAGTTGGCTTTCCAGACGCATGGCCACAATGTAACGGGCAGTTCTTCCCCACGCTTGAGAACTCTGGGATACTAGTTCAAATGATACATAGAATAGGTGCCCTATTGGTTGGGTTAGTGTTAATATTGTCCCTTCTGCGTCTAAAAGATGAAAAGGAAGAATACCAAAATGCTAAACCGTTCTACAACGCATTATTACTTACCACTATTCTATGGTTTGCAAACCTGATGATCGGTGCAGCATATTTAGTTCAAGCTAAAATTGGTGAGTTTCCAGAATGGATATCTCTATTACACCTTCTCGGGGGCGTATCGACATTCATAGTTGCGGCAAGTGGTCCGATGATGTTCAGGTTGAGCACTAGTAACTTAGATGAAAGTGAAGAGTGATCTCATGGCTAATAATGCAAACGCAATCCCCCATCCAGGGTGGATAAAGGTCTTTGTTAGGCTAATGAAATTAAGAGTAATCGTGTTATTGCAGATCACTGCAATTTGTGCAATTCTTGTTCATGATTTATTGGCTAGGCATGATTTAATCGATATTGATAGAAGTTGGGGCGACACCCTATCTGCATCATTGATAACTGTAGTTGGTGGAACTCTGTCCGCTGGTGGATCAAATGCAATTAACATGTGGTTCGATGCAGACATAGACCAGCATATGCGCAGAACACAGAATCGACCGGTGCCATTGGGTCACATCTCTGCAGGAGGAGCATTGATATTTGGCTTGATTATAGCGATTTCAGGCTCAGCTCTGTTTTTATTTTATAGCTGGAAAGCAGCATTTTGGTCGCTCTTTTCAGTGTTGTTCTATGTGATTATTTACACAATCTGGCTCAAGCGCAGAACTCCACAAAATATCGTCATCGGCGGAATTGCCGGTTCCACTCCGCCACTCATCGGCTGGGCTGTAGCCGCTGCTGACTATACAAACAGCATGAATCCCTTTGACTTAGGTTCAGCAATTCCATGGATGCTCTTCGCCTTGATTTTTTTGTGGACGCCACCGCATTTTTGGGCTTTAGCATTGTATAGATCTGGAGAATATGCGAAAGCCGATGTCCCAATGATGAATGAAGTAAAAGGTGCTGAGCATACGATATTTCAGTCTAAGATTTACTGTGTTCTTTTGTTGATGCTTGGATCAGTTCCATGCTTTTGGCCAGAATCTGGACTTCCATTGCTATGGGCATTTATTGCCGGGGGGTTAACAATCTGGTATGCTGCCTCAGTATGGGCTATAGACCCTCAGGAACCATTTGATGAAAATGGCCGCATGCCTAAAGCCGCAAAGTCATTCTTTAGGTCCCTGTATTATCTTGGGTGGATGTTTTTGCTATTGGTTCTGGTCTGTATTATACCACCAGAATCTCTGGGTTACTTTGGACCGTTATCGCAAAATTGATTCTATTGTGATTGACCGTCATATTCATGACTACAACTATTTTCGCTGGTTTCATTGCGGCAGTCGCATAGCCTGGCCATTGCGCCGGATTGCTAATCCGGTGGTGTCTCACCTCGGGAGTTCGAATCTCCCCTGCCGCGCCATTAATCAAAGAAATCATCAAATTCGTCAGCCATTGACTCCGCTGCCATTCTGCGGTTTCTTGCTGCAACAACTCTGCGCAACCTCTTGAGCCGTTTGGCTATGAATGCTAACATAATGAATCCTATACATAACGTAGACAATGCGACAATTCCAGCAGTCTTGAACTCCTCTTGTTCTAGACTGTCGCTGAAGTTTCCTAACCATTCGCTTCCAAGTGGCGGTTCCGGTTCGGGTTCCGGTTCGGGAATAACGTGCTGGTTGTATTGCCACCATTGGTCTACGATATTGACCCGTACCACGTTAGCAGATGGATAAAGCGCCATTGTGCGTTCATTGCCATATGCATCTGTGGGTGTAAGTATGTAGTAAAACGTCTTCATTGGTCTTATGCTGTCATCATCAATACCGCTAATTGTGTAGTGAAAACTTTCTCCAGGAGTGTAGTCCATGTCAGATAAAATTGGTTGTAATAGTGATAAATCCATTGCACTGGGTCTTTGTTCAGTACGATACAAATTCCAGGTTTCATTTGCTTCACCTTCCAATGGCCAGTTCCATGAAATTGATACCTCATAGCACATATTCCAGTTTTTGAGAATGTTGAAACAATCTGTGCTATTGGTAAATGTCGAACTGCCTATCATATTAGCAACTGAGGTTGAGGGGGGTGTTGAATCTCCACAAATGTATGCGGAGGTACCATTCTCCATTGAAACATTAGCAAGATTGTTGAATGTAGCACCAGTTCTATCTACCGGTATTATGGCATAAGATGAGCAATAACCTGCGGGAACAGTCTGCAAATCTCGCCAACTGGTCTCCGATAGTGGTACAAATGCCCTAAATGAATCAGTAAGTAAATCATCCCATAGCAACTCATTGTAGTTGTCTTGGGGCGATTGGAAAATTGTACCACCAAAGTCCGGAACAACTCTTTGATGTATGTTCCATCCAAGGATATAATCGCTATTTATGTCACCATAAGGTTCCCAATTTAATTCAAAGTTACCAGCAGATATCAGATCAATTGAGAAGTTTCGTGCGTCTATGTTTGGTTCACCGATATCACCAATTACAAGAATAGTAGTTGGCTCATACAGCCTAGCGAACATTATTGTTTGATTTTTATATCCGTAGTGTTGAGGGTTAAAGAATTCCCAATTTTGGTCAGCGAAAGAATCTAATTTCCTAAATTCTACTGAGTCGTATGGAACACCACTAGGAATTGAATTAAACAGGTTTAACTCAAAATCAACCCAGTTTTGGCCATCGAAAATAGAATTGTTTGTATCAGTGTCGACTAAATCAAACTGATACAGCATCAATGGTGTTTTTCCGCCCCCTATGTTGTAATTCTGTCTGATTAAAGGAAGCATCGAATCGTGTTCGATCTCGACAGTATTCGAAGGAGATGTCGCAGAGGCAGTGTAATATGGATGCATATCTATACTAATTTCAGAATAAACTAGAATCGTAAAATAAGTAATCTCGCTATTGCCCAGGGAATCGCTGCTAATCAATTTGAAAGTGTGGCTGCCCAAGCCATAATCTGAGGTCTGGATAGTGATTTCCTGGCCGTAATCAACATTTATTACTCCGGAATACCACCATGAAAAATTCAACGGACTGGCTGAAAAAGGATTTACATTAGCCGTTACAACTATGTCTTCATTATCATTATACCACTCTTTTTGATCAGCTATTGTAACATATGAGGATAGTTGAACTACCTCGACATTTGCGCCTTCTTCGATTATTGTATTGTCTGGGGTGTATGAGTCAGCGTTGTTATTGATAACAAACGGTACAGATGCTTGTAACCTGACGTTGTCACCGTGCATGAGCATGTCGAAGACACAAGTCTTTTGTTGGTTTGGTACTAAAATAGCAATTTCACAAAATTGTGTTTCCAGTTGGCCACTAGTTTTTGAAATAGAGAGTTCTATATCAAAATCAGTTGCTGTTGAGTTGCCATTGTTGCTGATAACAACTGAGATCATATCCGGTCCGAAGTAGTAATTCGGATCGGATGGGTTATGACTGGGAAACATATTGTCTATCGAGATGTCCAATTCTGTATTGATTACAATTCTTGTCTGATGCAAGTTATTATCATCGTACAAATCTCCATATGGATCACCTGATGAGTCGAAAAGTCCGTATATTAGCGTGTAAACTCCATCCATGTTGTGTTCGAATGGAGGCAAAGACGCTTGAAATGACCGGTAAAATGAAAGCTTAGGGAAGTTTTCTGTAAACTGATAATTTTCGCTTACCATGTTTGACAAGTTTTCATCCCACAATTGCCAGCCCAATGAGGCATTGAGGCTGCAGTCGGCGCAGATATTTGCGAAAGCTGAAAAAGTCATGTTATACACTGTATCCTTGGATAGAAGGTCTTCACCATCATAATTTGCTAGATTGCTTAAACTCTGGAGTATGTTTTCACTTGTTTCAATTTTAAAATCAGTGAATTGTAATGATGAGTTTAATTTGAAATTCAGAACATCATTAGTAGGATTGAAATCAAATTCATCGAATTGATAAATTACGGTAATGGTTTCATTTAATCCGTTAGGATAAAATGCATCCAAAGATGTGAAATTACTTGTCTCACCTGCAACCATAGGTGGGATAACTATACTCCCATCATCAAGACTTTGCGATATACATGTGTTGGTTACTTGTTCGCCCAGGCAGACATACCAACTAATTGACCTAGGTTCGGAAACCTCAGAGTCTAAATTAGTAAGTTCAGCGGTAAAGTATGTGGCTTCGTATGCGGGTATGTAGCTAGAATCTCCCGGTGATGAGCCATTTATTGATATATTTCCTGAGGCAGACGCCTCTACGTTGTTGACCAACCCGATACTTGCGAGTGATGAAAAAATCATTATAAGAATAACGAAAACACAGGAAAAACTGTTGTTCCTGGTTTGCTTACCCGCCACACTCATATTCCTTCGTATCATTTGACATTCAAAGACTCATCGGCGAGAATTAGCGATATCTGCCAAATTTTGCATCAAATGACCAGTTCCATCGGCAGCCTCTTGAGTTAGTTGGTCATGGCGTAGTCATGGACTCCGTTCATGTTTCTTTGGAAAGAGACGAGAATGGTATGACCGCAGTAATTGAGTTTCTTTCTGCATTCACGCTTTTTTTGATGATTCTAACAGCATTCCTGTCGCTCGCCCAGTTAGAAATGGGTTCAAACGATACATCTGTTGATAGACTTGACAGAGCCGCTGCACAAGGATTGGATCGAATGACCTCTGATGGAGGTTGGTTTGTCCCAGTCTTCGATGATGGGTCACTGGATTATTCTAATTCTACCTCCGATTGGCACTTACAACCGATAGCAGACTTAAACCAAGGAATTGTCTTGGCTGGACTTATGGACAGAGGTTCTTTAGATTTCTATAGAATCGGGGCCTTGGGGAATGTCACTGAGGATAATTTGGCAAAGGGCTTAGGATTGGGAGCGAAATATAGCCTATTTTTAGAAATAAAGATTACTGAATCAGACCTTATTGAACGGAATGATTTGATTCTATTCAGTGGGGGAACAGAACGTGGCACAGCACAAGCCTCTTCCTCAGCGTTCAAAGAAATCCAGGTTGGAGATGAAAAGTTTTTGATTATCTTGGAAGTCCACAATGGCGGCAGGAAAGCCAATAATTTGCATATTACAGAAATTAGCCCCCGTTCTGTTTCAGGCTCTCCTGAGTGGATAGAGTTGTATAATCCAAACAATTTTGCAATCGACTTAAACGGCTGGAGTTTATCTCACAGCTCACCAAATTACAATTCTAACATATTACTTAGGGAAGGGGTGATTTCAGGAAACTCTGTGAGCATACTCACAGGGGACTCAACCGGTCAAAATGTTGGTAATGCCGACCATGTCATTGATTTAGGCAGTGAGGGATTTTTGGGTGTGGGTCAATTAAATCTTTTAGATGACGGAGGTGGAGTATTAATTATTTCATATACACAATTATCTGAATTTCAACCATTTGAGGTCATGAGGGTCGCTTGGGGCGGAGATACTGGATACTTCCTGACTCCCAGTCAATCTCTAAAATATACTAGTGATATATTTCCCCCAGCAGTAGATTCATGGGAGGTATCGAGCAGTCCAACTCCGGGATTTTTGGATTGACTCTAATCTGTAGTTTAGCCAGTATGCTAATCGGATGCTTCATGAACCTCTAGTGGTTAGGTAACATGTTCCCCATGCAACCAGTAGGTATGTATTCCCGTGATAGATGTGTTACTGGAGTTCACGGTCTAGACGAGATATTACGGGGCGGAATTCCATATGGCTCAACGGTTCTTGCCGCTGGTACGTGTGGTTCAGGTAAAACGACGTTAGGAATGGAGTTCCTGGTAAGAGGGGCAAATGCCGGCGAAGCATGTGCACATTTTACCGCAACTGAGCCTTCGGTAAAATTATTGGAAAACATCCGACAATTTGCATTTTTTGACATGAAGATGGTCGATACAGGCTTGATAAACGTCTTTGATATGGATGTATTATATTCTTGGTTGGGACTAGAAAAGTCTACTTTTGATTTGGATGATGTCCATTCGTTAATCAAATCGATTGTTGACATTGTAAATACAATTGGAGTAACAAGACTAGTGATTGATTCAGTTACAACTCTATGTTACAAAATTAAATCGGAGCAATTAATTAGAGATTTTCTGTTTACTCTAGGCAAAAAACTTGCTACGCTTGGATGCACTACAATATTAATCGCCGAGATAACTTCTGCTACTGAAAATGCACACTGGTCATCCTTTGGTGTGGAAGAAGCAATTTGTGATGGAATTATTGTTCTGGGTGATATTGAGAGAATGGGGCACCTGCTGAGGTTCCTGCAAGTTGTGAAAATGCGTGGTACATCTCACAGCCGAGCCAAACACGCAATCGAATTGACCCCACTCGGGGTCATGCTAACTCCGATGTTGAAATGGGGCGCAATCAGTGATAATGTAAACCGATGGGGGTCGTGATATGTTTGAATTAGACCAAGGGATTGCCGATCAACTTACTGAAGTATCCCTAAACAGCTCTGTTCAAGTTAGGTGTGGGAACTCTAATTCGTTCATGGTTACTGCCAGTACGCTAATTCCTTTACTGCAAATGTTTGAGATGAAAGGAGTCTATATCTCGGCCAGCAGAGGGGCAGGTGAAGTGATTCAAGCCTTCGAATCTGTGGGCATAGATGTGTCACAAATCCAATTTATTGATTTGGTATCATCAGGCATTCTTGGTGGAACCAACATACCATACAACAATGTGCATTTTGTTGACAGCCCAATTATGCTGGAATCAATACTGCTAAGGACGCTATACATCTTACAAACCAACCAATCTGAGCGAAATTTCGTTTTTGTTGACAGCGTGAACGCACTTGCGATATACAATGATGATAGGATGCTTGCAGAATATCTTCATACCTTTATCAATACATTTAGGCAGCAGGATGTCCTCTCTGTAATACTGAATGTTCCAGATCAAACACCACCCTTAGTTTTGTCTAATTTAGATTTATATTGCACAGATTTAGTCGATAGAGGGCAGGTAGTAATTCACTAGATAGGGAGGGGGCTAAATGGCAAAAGAAATCCAATTTGACCCTGAGGATGAGGATTTTTTTGGCAAAGTCGGTTCCTTCGGAGTTCCAAAATTCGATAATGAGATGCGTGGCGGCGTCCCTCGTGGATTTACCATGATCGCATTTACCGACACAGGTTCTGGTAGCGAATTGTTTGCCAAGCAGTTCGTTTCACCAGCGGAAGAGGCAGAGAATACAATTTATATTTCGACTAACGAAGGCCAAGCAGAGATAGTCAGAATTTTTCAAAAGTATGATTGGCCACTTGACATCAATGTCCGAACAATTGGCGAAGAATACAATTCAAACGTGTTGGAAAGGGAACTTCTGGCAAGTAGATATCGATTGGAAGGTTTTCGTCTTGAGGATATTCAGAGGCTCGCTCAGACGAGATTTGTTGATGAAAATAATCAGGATTATCTGACCGAAGTAACCAATGAAGTAATGGCTCTCGGACCGTATTTTAGGGCCGTCGTAGATAGCCTAGATTTCTTCCTGCAGAGAGACGATCCTGCTAGAGTAGTGGCCATGGTAAGAATGCTACAAGCTCATGCACAAATGTACCGTGGGCTGCTATTCATAACTGTGTCAACTGACGGGTTATCACCAAATGTCAAACAGGAGTTAGCGTCAATCGCAGACATGGTGCTGTCTTTCCAGGTAAGAACCATAGGGTCCGATTTCGAAACTTCGATGATGGTCTCAAAATTTAGAAACGCTCCAGAAAATCTCAAGATACTTGTTTTCAGAGTTACGCCAGAAGAAGGAATAACTCCAGAAACCGTCGAACGTATTGCATAAAGTCGAAACGATATGTCCAAAGGGGGCGGGCTTGACAGCACAACATGGCAGGTCGTAGTGCAACAGGAGGTTACGACCCCTCAGGTATCGATTTAGATGAATGGGAAATTCTCGAATCACAATTGGAAGAATCTATACCAAATTACGATCGAGTTAACAAATTAATGACCTTCGGCCAAGACGCAATATGGCGGAAAAACGTTAGAAATCATGCTAGTCCGGGCATGAAAGTCTTGGAAGTCGGTTGTGGCCCAGGCTCATTTGCTGAAGATATAGAAAGTGTAGATTTGACGTGTTTAGACCCGTCAGAGGAGATGCTGAAAGTCGCAAAAGTACGAGTTAATAATGCTCGTAAATCGAGGGGCGAAGAGCCGGCAAAATACGTTCTTGCCATTGCAGAGTCAATCCCTCTGCCTGACGACACATTCGACCGGGTATTCTGTCTGTTTTCATTTCGGGATTTTCAAGACAAGAAGAAGGGATTGCAGGAGATTTTGAGAGTCCTTAAGCCGGGGGGACAGTTAGTTATTTGCGACGCCGGGAAAGCAAACTGGCTACATGGTCTAGCTGGAAGGATATGGATGTCAACAGTTGTTCAGTGGATGGCCCGATATGTAACCAAGAAAAAAGATCACCCTTGGAAAGGACTTGCAAAGACATATTCACACTACGGAACTAACGGATATTACCGAAATTTAATGAAAGAAGTCGGCTTTGAAAATGTGCAAGGGCGGCTGCTAATGCCATTTGGTATGGCAAGTAGATTCAGGGGTTTTAAGCCACAAAATTGAATTTTAATTTACAGTTGCTGTAAAATTGAAATTACTGTAAAATCATTACACTCATAAACCCCCTTTAGTTGGATAATTTTACTGGTGATGACTTTGACTATGGCTGATGTCCTGCGAAAAATCAAACAGACCGAAAGAGAGGCGGCACGCAAGTTGTCCGACGCAAAAGAAGAGGCATCGAAAATAGTGTCAGATGCACGAAAGAAATCATCTGAATTAGTATCAAAGGCCTCTGACGATTCGATAGCAAATACACAAGCTACCCTCGATGCTGCAAAAGACGAGGCATCCAAATCTGCAGAAAAAGTTCACAATGAGGGTGCAAAATCTGTCGAGTCCATAAATGCAACAGCCAACAAAAATCTCAGTAAAGCAGTCGACCACATACTGAAAACCATGTCCTCGCTGTAGGTGTTATTCAATGTTTGAAACTGCTGAAATGTCTCGACTTACTGTGGCATCTCCAGTTGATAAAATGGAAGAAGTGCTTAGGATATGTGCAGATTTGGGATGTGTTCATATCGAAGAATATGGTAACTTTGAAGACGGCATCGGCGTAGGAAAATCCATCTCTTCAGAC
>JAYXVG010000024.1:0-13349 GCA_036021875.1 Thermoplasmatota archaeon
TTATATATAGAAGTCCCAGATTTAATTGTTCCCGAATAAACTCTTATAAAGGTTAAAGAGCCTACAAAGGGATCGTTTGCTACTTTAAAAGCTAAGGCAGAAAATGGTGAATTGTCCTCAAATTTCATTTCAACTTCTTCATCTGATTCTAACTCAGATTCAACAACGTCGTCATCAACGTCATCTGTTACTAATTTGGCGACATTTTTTCGGTCGGGTTTTGTGGCCCTGCCACCAAGTAGAACCCAAAATAATGACGACACAAAGGTAATCCCAATCAGGGACCAACTGCCGTTATCGGAGAGATTTGAGGCTGAGGTTAGATAGAAAACTCCTGCACTGACTGCGACGAGTGCACAAACCGTTCGGAAAAACCCCATGTCCCTCACTATCGCCCAGTTACTTCTGATTTATCATGCTGATGGCAATTGGTTGAACAAGTTTTGCAATGCTTTAGTTCTGTGACTAAACTTGTGTTTTACTTCGAATTCAACGGCTCCGAAGGTTTTGCCGTGAGTACTATGGGTTCCATATTTACCCGGAGATAATGGCTCTAAATTCTCGTCTAAATCATATGGTATGAATATTGGGTCAAATCCAAATCCGTTACCCTCCATGGTTTGAAGCGCTATGTGACCCGGGCATACCCCCTCGCCAAGTATTACTTCCCCGTCTCGCCAGAGGGCAGCCACGGCAATAAACTTGGCAGCGCGAAGACTAGCACTTGATACTGGATCCTCTGTAGTTAAATGATGAAGTAACCTTATTATTCCTGCGTTTCCGATAGTTGAATGAACATATGAGGAATAGACCCCGGGGAATCCGTCTAAAGCAGAAATGAATAATCCTGCATCCTCAACAAGTATCATGTCACCACTACTAAATTCGTTTGGTAAATGGTTCATTGCCTGGTTAATTTTTGACTCAGCAACCACCTCTAGACTGGTCGCTTGAGGTTCATACAGCTCGTTTTCATCGACAACAAGTTGTTTGACGTGATAACCAAGTGGAGAAAGATGAGCCTTAGCCTCGGCTAACTTACCTACATTCCCTGTCAAGAACCAAATTGTCTGACCCATATTACCCGCAGGTAGTCTATGTTATCATGCCTATTGAAAAATATGCAACAAAATCTGTCTTTGACAACATGATTTAACAGTATAATCATCATGGCAACATCATGATTCAACATGCGACATTGGTTGCTCTTGGTGGAGCACTGGGTGCACTTTTACGATATTCACTTGGACTCACATTGGAAACTAATGACTTCCCTTGGTCCACATTCGTAGTGAATATCTGCGGCTCAGTTACATTGGGGATACTTTCGGTAATGGCAGTCAATAGCCTAATTTCTGAAACCACAATGCTATTTTTGGGGACTGGTTTGTTAGGTGCTTTTACCACTATGTCGACATTTTCTATCGAAACTGTGAGCTTAGTCAAAAATAATGAGATAGCCTTGGCATTAGCCTATGCAACATTGTCATTCACCTTATGCATCGGTGGTGCTTTTCTTGGATGGAGTATCGGCGCAAAAGTCGGCTCAGGTTAGGTTTTGCATTACTTTATTAACAAGAAGTTGCTTGTTATATCCGTAAGGGGATCACTGGTGAAAGTTTAGTTTGCCCTAAGAGTTGATAGTATGACAACACTGATTGATAAAATGAATGCTGCCCTAGGTTGGGAATTAAGAGCTATTAACATGTATGCTCACTATGCTGCAAATGTTACTGGAATACACCGTTTACAGTTATCTCCCATGTTTAACACAGAGATGACTGAATCAATAGAACATGCTGACATAGTAAGAAAAGGTATTGTTCAGTTAGGAGGAATACCAGTCACAGAGAGGAATACCCATCCTATAACTCATACCACTGATTATATTGAAATGCTGAATTACTCACTTGAAACCGAGATAAAAGCATCCGAAGTATACGCAGAATTACTCCCTATGATTGACCAAACCGATGATTTATACGATTCTATCGAACAAATCTACCTCTCTGAGCTAAAAAGCGTGGAAGAAATGCGCTTGCTAGTAGGATAGACTAACCGTGGTATCGCACTCTTGAGCGGACATCCTCGAGCCGCTTGAGTACCTCACTAGCTGCTGGAGGTAACCCCCCTGACAACTCTTCTAACGGCCCTAAAATCTCGTCACATGCTGCGTATCCGGCCAAAAAAGTCTCGATTCCATCACTGATATTTGGATGGGATGCTCCTAATATTTCATCCATGACATGCAGGTCGATTCCGAACCTCTCGACCTCGTATTCTACAGCAGATAAACCAAAGTCGATCAAAAAAGCATTACAATGCTCGTCGATGAGAATATTATTGGTCGATAAATCGCCGTGAGTGACAGCCATCCTGTGGAGCAATCTGACCGCAAATCCTGAATTGTGTAACGCGTCACGAAGGTCTTTTTCTGAGGTTTTCTCGTCTCTTAGAATATCTATTAATGGTCTACCGTTCATCTTTTGCATAACAATTATACCGTTTTCTAAGTCGATGTCCCATAATGCCGGCACGGGTAAACCATCATCTCTGAGTCGTAGTAAAATCCTAGCCTCACTAATCATCCTACGATAGCCCAACCGCTTTTCTAAATCAGGATGCCGCCAGGCTCGATTGCGGCGAGTTTTACTAATTGCTGGCTTTCCCATCCACGTCCCAGACCATACCTCTGCCTCAGCACCAAGGTGTATCTTGACCTCAGGGTGGAAGAACATGTGACACGCTATTACCACTTACTTATCTACATCACGGAATAACAATTCTTGAAAAGGGGTAATGTTTGGGAGACATGAAGCATATGACCATTACATTGCCGATGTGCTCGATTGATTTCATGGACAATTCCTTGTCACCAGAAGAACAAGCAATCGCAGAACGCATTACAGAATTAAAACAACAACTCGGTTCTAGGTTGATGGTCTTAGGACACCACTACCAACGGGACAGTATAGTGATGCACGCCGACTTTATTGGTGATTCATTCATGTTGAGTCAAAAAGCCGCAAATTCTGATGCTGAATTTATTGTTTTCTGCGGGGTTCACTTCATGGCCGAGTCTGCAGACATACTTACGAGCGTTGATCAACATGTAATTCTACCAAATCTCAGAGCAGGGTGCTCAATGGCTGACATGGCAACCCTGCCCGATGTCGAGGCTGCATGGTCTGAGATAATATCCGAAACAGGCCTTAGTGACCCAATTAACAGAGAATCACCTGGCGAATTACCCGAAGATGGTGATTCCTACTTAGTGCCAGTAACATACATGAATAGCAGTGCAGATTTGAAAGATTTCGTTGGTCGCCACGGTGGTATTGTTTGTACCTCGTCAAACGCAACCGGTATTCTAAATTGGGCATTCGATAGGGCAGGGCCGAAGGGTGCGGTCCTATTCTTCCCCGACCAGCACTTAGGCCGCAATACAGGTCTTTCTATGGGCATAGATGAGAGTAAAATGCCTACTTGGATCCCTCGAATTGGCGCCGATAAATCATTAATTGGTGCCAAAATAATACTATGGCACGGATTCTGTTCTGTCCATAAGCGTTTCACTGTTGAACAGGTTGAAGATTTTCGAGAAAGGTTCCCGGAGGGACAAGTTGTTGTCCATCCAGAATGTCCGAAAGAAACCGTCGAGGTAAGTGATGCGAATGGCTCAACCCAATTCATCAAGAATTACGTCGAGGATTTGCCGAGCGGTAGTAAAGTAGCGATTGGGACTGAAATTAACATGGTCGCACGGTTAGCTGATGAACACCCCGACAAACACATCGAATGTCTCGATGACAAAATCTGTCCTTGTTCTACTATGTATATGATTCATCCAGCATACCTAATGGACGTGTTGGAAAAATTAGTCGATGGTGAGATTCCAAATCAAATCGTCGTTCCAGAAGCGGTTCAGGAAGGTTCTCTCATGGCCTTGGAAAGAATGCTAAGTATCAAAAAATAATTTACTCTTCCTCTGTATAGTTAACTACTAACTTTGCTTCGGATTGTTTTTGATTAATGTAGATAAATACAACAATTATTCCAACTACTGAGGCAATCTGTAGAACCGTGTTGGAATATGACTTCAGTTCTGGAGTCCATGAGTGAACTTTGATGACAACTCCATTGTCCGACTCTTCAAGATAGATTAGGTGGTCTTCGAGGACAATTGGACCCCACTGGTCGATTTCATCAGCAGTTAGAACGTGAGTAAAATTGTCTGACAGATACATGTACAGAATTTCTCCGTCATAATATTCCTCAATTGGATTGGTTGGGTCTAAGAAATCCTTCATTACCCATGCAACAACTCCGTCTCTTATCGACGGATCATAGGACGAATATTTCCCATCACCTAGTAATCGTTGCTCACCCGAAATACGGTCGATTAGGACGATCCTATCCACTGATGAGACATTGACTGTTACCAAAATGTGGTTGCGATCAAAGACTACTTCAGTTATTGTGGAATTGTCGATGTCTGTCGGTGTACCCCAATCTGCGAGAGTTTGCTCGTCTTCCTCTTCAGCAGACGCATTTACTGAGTAGGATAGTGACCCTGAAAGTTCTAGATTACTTATGAAAACCTTATCAGGATCATCGGAGGTCAAGAAAACAAAATCATTGCCCTCACACCTTACAAATTCAATACCTTCATTTTCGATTCCCAAATCTATCATTTCGCCGCTCAAACTCTCAGCGGATAATTGACCTCCTGAGAGGGTCATCAACACATACTCATCGCCGGTAAAACATAGTTCAGCGTGCCCCAAATCTTGAATCGGCTTCTCGAAGTAAATCACTTGTGGATCATCTATATCAACAACATAAATTACAGTTGTATTCGCCATCATCAATTTATCCCCAGTCAACTCATATATCGATTCTGAGGAGAGATGTGGTTGCCTAACTTCTATTCCACTTGAAGTCAGGTCTGATAAATCATACAACTTTAGTAACCGGCCACTATCTGTAGTGTTATCAATTGTTGCTAACCATCCATCAGCACCAGTTGCACCCTCAGGCGCTTCGACACCTTGGGCGGGAAGAGATTGGTGTGTAAGATCCCAAGTTATCACAGAACCTACAACTACTAAGATTACAACTGCAATAATTCCAGTCTCCCTAGATGTTGGTTTGGCGAACTTTCTTGCAGATCGAATAAATTTGCCTGCAACCGTATTGTATGCTTTACGCGGGCTGGTAAGTAGAGTAACCAAGCGAGCATTGATGGTTCTCTCATCTAAAATACTCCAAATCGGTTTAGATGTCTTATCCGCCAAATTAACTGCGAAAGAGGCCACAATCATGCCGCCAGCAATGTCCAGAATCCAATGAATTCCAAGATATATTATGGTAAATATGGTTAAAATCACATAGCCTAACACAATTTTTCGATATAGGACCCATCTTTCGTCGTGGTCAAACCGTTTGATACACAACCAGACTGCGTATGGAATTCCTATGTGTAAGGACGGCATACAGTTAGTAAATGGGTCGATCCTTCGAAACCAATCTGAAATCTCGGGATTTAACGAATAGGCTAGAGTCTCCATCTCTGGAATGTAAGCACCAGTTACTCTAACATTGAAAAATAAGTAAAATGGGACTGCTAAAATATAGACCCAAGCAATTGTCAAGGTAACTCTATCAGCCATCCAGCGATCATCAAAGTAAGCAAAATAGAATACTGAAACATAACAAATAAACATGAAACCTGCGACATAAAAATGAGTTAGTGTGACAGTCAACCATTGTGCTTCAAAGAACTTCTGAACATGTAATACAAGGTCGCCTTCAATGGCATATATCCATGGCGTCATGTCTAATCCAGTGCTGGCCATGAGTATTCTATCGACTTCATCTAGACCGTCTTTTGCATTGTATATCATAAACAGGATTAGCACGTGAATCCAATAACGCCGAAAGAAATCAACGAAGGTTGTTAGTCTCAATTCCATCCATTTTGGTTTGAAAACTGGTAGTAAAATCACTCCCAAAGCAAGTGCACTTATCATCCAAGTGAGATAAATACCTTGCATAACCAATTCTCCGTAAGTTGGCGTTAAGACAATTATACATCAAACCCTCGCCTGCCTAAGACGAAAACCAACCATTCACAACCTACCAGGCACCGTGGACATATGGCCTGCCGCCATCTGGGTCTTGCTTATTGGCTAATGCCCACAATCGCTCAAATCGATAGATTCCACTAGAACACCCGTTGGTCCACTCAAAGGCCAATGCATACTTGCCTATTGTACGAATTTTTGGCTTTTCAGCCGCCATTGATTCAACTTCCCTACGAAGTGACCTAGCAGTATCATCTTCGTTTCTTAGCGGAGCGCATTTTGCACACGGACAAAAATAGCGTATATCATCGTAAGTCACGGAAAATTTACTGCCCTCGGAATAAGTTAGTTCCATGCATGTATCCTGTCTTTCAAGGCGTACCATTTGTGGAATTTCAGACATATTGAGTGCCTCAGATGATTTCTAGACCTTGGTCAACAGATGAACCAATTTGAGCCTTTATTGCTTCAACAACTTTTGCAAAAGCCACAGCTGAAGCACCATCCGGCTCACTAACTATTCGATGCACTCCATCATCTCCACCACGAACAAACCCGGGGTCGAATGGCAACTCTCCCAGAAATGGAACATCGAATTCTTCAGCAGTTGACTTACCACCACCCTGTTTGAAAATATCCAAAGTGACGCTGAATTTACCGTCTTTATCTGAGTTCGTTTTGTGCTTCTTGCCACCAGGTCCCGCAACCTCTACTGGAGAATCTGGGGTTGTAACCCCGGATATTGTATACCCACTCATATTCTCGACAACGCCCAAAACAGGGACTTTTAGTGATTCTGAGAAGTTTATCGATTTTCGGCTATCAAGCAACGCCACGTCTTGTGGTGTTGTCACTATTACCATTCCATCGATATCGGGTAGTGACTGCGCCACAGTGAGTGGTTCATCCGAAGTTCCGGGTGGGAAATCAATTACCAAATAGTCAAGTTGTCCCCATTCCACGTCACCAATAAACTGCTGAATTGCACCTAATTTTATTGGACCTCGCCATACTACCGGAGTGTCCTCATCCTCGAGGAGGAATGCCATGGAAATTACCTTGACCCCGAGATGCCCTTGTGCTGGGTGAATTCTACCTTGTTCAACGTGTAAACGCTTACCATCTAGACCCATCATCTTTGGGACATTAGGACCTGTAATATCAATATCCAGTATTCCAACGGTGTGACCTTGTTGAGCCAAGGAAAGAGCTAAACCCGTTGAAACGGTTGATTTGCCGACTCCTCCCTTGCCAGATAAAACCATAATTTTGTGTTTGATTTTTTTGCCAATTTCTTGCATTGCCATTTTTCTTCTCATATTGGCGTAAGCACTTTCCATTTGTTTTTGCTGTTGAGCTGTTGGAGTATCGGGGGACTCGCTAGCTTTTGGATTGTGAGTGCTTACCGGTGATTCGGCCATAAAAATTCCAAATAACAATCCTACTTCAACCCATAGGTATCTCCCAGACGACTTTTTGATATGAGATAATGAATAATCATAGCAAAGACAGGGAACAAAAAAATTTGATAACCAACAGACATGTCATTGTAAGCCCACCCTAGACCAATAGATAGTGGTATAGAGGCCAGCATACCCTGAAAAAAAACTGATTTATACCTTTGAGTCGAAGATTCCAACAGCATGCAAATCGGGCCGCAAAAAAAGGTCATCACAGTTATTCCGGTGGCGACCAATCCAAACATTGTATCGTAGTTATTTGCTGCGAGGACAATGTGCAGAAGGAACAACACACCGAAAATTGAACCAAACACGATTAGTGTGCGCCATTTGCTAAACATGCAGATACATCAAACCAAGTGAAGGATAGTCATAATCCTGACTGTTTCTAAATAGGAAGATTCAATATAACACCTTATGTTTGTAATACCATGCGCATTCTGTTTGTCTGTGTAGGGAATTCATGTCGCTCTCAGATGGCCGAGGGGATTGCTAAATCACTTGGCCATGACGCTGCATCCGCAGGCACCCACCCGGCAAGTGAAGTATCAAAAAATGCTCTCACAGTTTTGCAGAATATGGGTATAGATACTACTGGTATGAAACCTAAAAATCTTGATCTTTTCAGTCCAGAAAACTTTGATTTGGTAATCTCAATGGGTTGTGGGGTTGAATGCCCGGCAATCAAGTTGGATGATGACTGGGAGCTTGAAGACCCCGTGGGTAAGCCGTTATCTGTTTTTGAGCAGACTGCTCAGCAAATCAGGCAGCGAATATTGGCGATTGAATAATCACTCTTCTTCTCGTTCTGGAAGATCACCATGACCGTCTAGTTCTATTTTTAGCACACTAACTGTCCTGTCACGGCCATCATCAGAAGGTATTACTTCACTCTCGCAACTAATTTCACCGATGACTACCTCCTCAGGAAGTCCTTGTGCGATTATGCCATTTCGTCTACGGCATACCTCAGCAACATCTACTGCTCTACCTATTGTTGCTCCTCTTGCTACCAACTCTATATTCCGGTCACCGGCTTCCATTGCCATAACGACTGCTCTTACGTATGCGTGTAATGGTTTCTTGCCGATGAAAATCGTTCGTCTATCCGTCATGCTGAACCCTAGTAGCCTATTAGCGTCTACCGGTTAAATGTTACTTATGGAGAAATGCAACTTTGGTGCGAGCGCCGGGACTCGAACCCGGGTTCAGGCGTTGGCAACGCCCGGTGATAACCACTACACTACGCTCGCTGGACATGCAACCCATCAAACAGAGGTATAAACCGTTATCGGATGGTGCTTTAATCAAATCCAAACCTATCATCAAGGTAGTCTTTGTCATTACCTCTCCGCATCAAAAATAATACTGCACCACCCGCTAGAACAGTGAAAACAACTAGAATAATCACTAGAACTGAGGTAGAAATCGCCTCACTATCAAGGCTTGGTATGATACTCACCTCTTCCTCAACGATTATCGATACTGGAGTGACTGAAGTTGCGACATCAAATGAATCGATTGCTTGAATTTGTATTTCATGGGTACCAAGCGGAGTACTGCTGCGTAGTGATAATTCAACTGAATATATACCATCACCAGATATCCGGTCTCCATTGATGCCGTTATCATTCATGTTTACCCATCCAGTTTGGGCATCAAGGGGAGTAAATACTCCGAGGTTGGCCCGCACATTAGCTACACCATCTTGATCACTTACTTCCGCCTCAAACACAACAGTCACAGATACATCTTGTCTGGTATACCTGGTGATCTCGTCAACAACGATTGAAGGAGCTGAGTTTTGAACTGCTATTATTACCGGGATAGTCTCATCATCTGGAACGTAATGTGGCCCATATGGATGATTACTATCTCTATCTCCATTCAACCATACACTTGTTATTCCAACCTTACCTAAATTATCAACTAACACGAACTTAAGTTCTTGGTTACCTGGAGCCATCCCCTCGGGAATTGTCATGATTGTAGTCCACATTCCTGAATCATTGATTAAATCCAATAAATCTCCACCAAACGGTCTAAGATCAAGACTAACATTTGACACCCCGTGGCCATCGTATGCTTGAATATTTACCACAATATTGGTCCCTCTTGGCCCCCCAGAAGGAGATACTTCGGCGTGTGTCATCCTCGGTGCTTGGTTTCCGACTGTTATGTTACTAGAATATGTCACCGCAAAGTCAAATGAATCTACTGCTTGAACACTCAAAGCGAATTCTCCGACCTCCAAGCCCGGAACAATTATCCTCGTTGAATATTTATCGTCACCGATAACTTTGTCCCCATCCACGCCACGATCATTCATTGTCACTACATTTCCACCGATTGGACTTAGGTCTACAGTAACCTGTTCAAGGTTCCAATCAACATCAGCCACCTCTGCCACCAATGTAGCCACACTACCACCTTCTGAAATTACCATACCCTCTAGCAGGTTGAGGCCGCTAATCGACGGCGGAGAATTCTCTTCTGCCGTTACCACTGATGGAGAGATAACTCTCGTAAGCAATTGCGTTTCTGTGAAATTAGCCGTATAACCTTCGTCACCAAATGGAATTTGAAGAACCCTAGAAACACTCGAAATCAAACCTTTCAGGGGGCCTTGATCAATTATCGCACCTGAAGCAGTCCCCGACTCTGTACCTTCATAAATTCCTGACCAGGTGACAACATGGAAATTGTGTCCATCACGTGGGTCATTAGCTACTGATTCTGCGGTTACAATCAACACTAAACCTTCCTGGCCGTCAAGTCTTATCTGATCACCCGGATGCATCGGAATCGGCATCAGGCCGGTTTCTCTACTAACAGTTAGGTTCCCCAAGGCATCTTCTACCTCGGGGGGTTCAGGCTGCCTTTCAATTGGGCTACGTTCTGGGAATTCTTCGCCACTCGATGAGTCGGCTCCGGTCTCTTCCCACACCAGACGAACCGTACGATTATCCCAATCTGAGTAGATCACTTGGTAGTCCCAAGTCTGATTATGGGTTGCTCCTATACCTGCTCCATCAAAGAAATTGCCACCATTCACCCCTGTCAGGTTGAACCAAGATTCTTCATGAATCACATTAACTGGGAATTCCACCCCAGTTGCGTTCGCTTGTGAACCAGTTAATTCAATACCCCTCAAAACACCAAAATCTCCTTGCACGTCGCCAGTTATTACCCCATCTATATGGATATCATCAACCACTGTTATGCCTTGCTCTGACATGGTGTGAAATTGGTAAATTGTGCCATTTACGTTTACTGTGGATTCATTATCGCTCTCTGAAAAACCAAAAGTTCCAGAACCAACAACCTCCTCAATTTGATAGGTTCTCACTCCATTAACCCATGTCTCGCCCGAGTTTAGACCTTCAACATCAATATCTAATCTAGCACCATCGTCAATAATTATCATGTTGGCTATGGCTTCGAATCTCTGGTCGTAAAACTCTCTGACCCCATTTTCGTCAAGGGTTTCTAAGTAAAACACGCCGATTTCTCCGTTGATTGTAGTAGAGGAGTTATCCGACTCAAGCGAAGAAATATTCAACATTCCCTGAGCATCTAACTTAAGTCGTTCAGTAATGACATTGTCAATAAGTGACCGATTGAGTTCAGCTGTTGTGACATTAACTAAAATCGCAGTTTCAATATCATCCTCAATGGCAATAATGTGCAGGTTACCTGTGCCAATTGCCTCGAAAACCTGCGAGGTAAGTAAACCATCGACTATGGTTTCATTCTTCCAAATCGACTGTAACTCTAGTGTTAGATTGCTATTACCATTGTCGGAAGACTCCAAAAAAGCAATACTGCCGTTACCTAGTTCCCATGATTCCACGGTTTGACCCTCTCTTTGTTGCCAACCTTGCCCTGAAAAGTCAAGGTGGAAACCCTGTGGGCCACTAGATGTATTGTAGACTTGATCTAGCATCCAAGTGGTTTCCAGCATGATTTCATGGTCATCCATGGGCTGATTCCAAGTGCCAACCTCGAATTCTCTGTCTACCATGAGCGGGGTCGTTAATTCTTCACCATCGTAATGTGTAATTGTAACTGCCAAAGTGACAAAATCTCCCCATGACAATGTCGTATTTAGAGTGAGGTCGAGAATTCTTATCCCATCAATTAAGTCCCATGATTGGAGAGTGTCAACTTCTTTGCTAATGCCATTGCTAAAATGTTGGACATCTAACTCGACCTGGTAAGATGAGTCATCAGCAAACGTGACTCGGTAACTATGGACATTAGCGCCAGTTTCATCAGCGATCCAGCGTGCAGTTATTTCAGGGTGTTCTGGAGTATTATCCGCCGAGACCAATTGAAAAAGCAGTGGCGAAATCAACACCAGAAGGGCAAAGACGGTTAGTCGTTGTGATTTTGCCATGGTCATAATGTATACCCACTACTCTTCAATACTTGTGGAATTTTGCTTAACAATATAGCATATTATGAATCAAAATTTATCGACGATTGAAGCAATAATTCCTCTGTGAGGATAATTTTTCCAGCGCGAAGTTGATGAAGGTCTGTGCTTTGCATTCGCCATAGGAGGTTTTGATTTGGCGCTTATTCATGTAACGTTGCCCGATGGTACCGTCAACGAATATGCCGCAGGAATCACCTGTGGGGAGGTCATCACCGATGCACTGGGCAAGAAAAATGGCTGCTTGGCTGCACTGGTCGACGGACAACAAAAAGATATGTCGCACCAAATCGAGCAATCGTGTAATGTTGAAGGTATCAAGGCTGAATCTGAAGCAGGTATGCATATCCTCAGACACAGCACTGCTCATTTACTAGCACAGGCTGTGATGGAGTTATATCCTGAGGCAAAACCAACCATAGGGCCAGCGATTGACAGAGGATTCTACTACGACTTCGCTATGGATCCAATCACTGAATCTGATTTGAAGCCAATTCACAAAAAAATGCAAGAGATTGCTCGTAGAAACTTACCGGTAGAAAGAATCGAATTAAGTGACGGTGAATTAAGAGAACACTTCGCCTCAAATCCATACAAGATTGAAATAATTAACGACAAAATCGGTGAGGGCATCGGTTCAACCATCTACAAACAAGGCGATTGGTATGATTTATGCTTGGGTCCGCATGTTGCAAGCACTGCAAAGTTGATGTTTTGTAAGTTAACAAGTGTTTCGTCGGCTTACTGGCGAGGTGATCAAAGTAGGGAACAATTAGTGCGAATTTATGGCATTGTTGAACCAACAAAAGAAGCCTTGAAGCAGACACTGCACAGAATGGAAGAAGCAAAAAAGCGCGACCATCGCAAACTTGGGCGTGATTTACAGCTTTTCCACATTGACGAAGAAGTCGGCCAGGGGCTGATACTCTGGACCCCAAGAGGAGCAATAATTCGTCAAGAATTACAGAATTTCATTGGCGAGCACCTAACCAGACAGGGCTATTCACAAGTTTTCACTCCCCACATTGGCAAATTAGACCTCTACAGAAGGTCAGGCCACTTCCCATATTACCAAGATTCTCAATACCCCCCATTAGTAGAAAAAGATTTGATGAAGAAGTTATCAGATGAAGGGTGTTCGTGCTCAGAATTATCCAATATGATGAAAACTGGCGATATCGACGGCTACATGCTCAAACCAATGAACTGCCCTTATCACGTCAAGATTTATGCTTCACAAGCGAGGTCTTACCGAGACCTGCCGCTGAGGTTAGCAGAATTCGGTACTGTATATCGCTGGGAACAATCGGGTGAAATTTCTGGCATGACTCGTGTCCGAGGTTTCACACAGGACGATGCTCATTT
>JAYXVG010000025.1:0-12997 GCA_036021875.1 Thermoplasmatota archaeon
AGTCCCATACCCCATGCTAATACTGGGTGTTTGATTCCCAATGGTTCGGTTACTTCAGGGCGGAAAATGCCAGCTCCACCCAGTTCTAACCACTTACCTCGCCACTTAACTTCAATCTCTAAACTAGGTTCAGTATACGGAAAGTATGCTGGTCTTACTCTTACTTCTGGATACCCCATTTTTGCGTAGAATGTTTTCAAAGTAGTAACTAGCATTTGCAAGTTAGCACCTTCTTCCATTATTATCCCTTCAATTTGGTGAAATTCGGGAAGGTGAGTTCGATCAATAGCCTCTTTTCTGAATACTCGATCAACAGTAAACATCCTGCATGGTTTTTCGGGGTTGTTGGCTAAATATTGAATTGTATTGACCGTTGTATGAGTCCGTAATAGGCCCTTTTGTGAAGTCTCTTTAGAAAATTCTCCTCCCCAACCAGTAGAATCTGTTTGCCCGCCGGTTAAATGAATCTCTGACCAAGTTGCCATCATATCTTCTGACAATGGTATTGATTTTGGATTATCTAAGTAAAATGTATCTTGCATTTCTCTAGCAGGGTGATCCTGCGGGATGAACAACGCATCCATGTTCCAGCCGGCAGTTTGAACATAATCTTCAACTAACTCGGAGAACCCCATTTCTAGAAATATGTGCCGAATCCTATCAATCAATGATTGCATAGGGTGGCTCCGACCGGTCCGAGGTGTGGCCGACTCTAGAGTAACGTCAAACGGTCTAAATTCTGCGTTTCGCCAAGATTCACTCTGTAAAAGTTCGGGGGTTATTTCATTCACTGAGGTGGTTTCAACCAGAGTTTCTGCTAGAATTTCACTACCAGCGGCAGTCAAACTCCAACTACGCACGGTAATATCGGTCAATTCAACAAAATCTCTTCGGTTCTGGAAGTGATTCAGTAAATCTAAATCCAAATCGTCAGCATTTGCCGGCAAATTATCAAGGAATTCCTGTCGAGACACTATTGTTTCAGAGATTTTTGACTCATCGTTACAAGTAAATATTCCCGCATCGAGAACTAGGCCTAATTTTTTCAAAAGACCAACACCCGGGCCAGCTTCATGTTTCTCAAAAGATTCCTGTAGGCTTCTCATGGTTGGGTTATCAGAAGATTTGAACCAATCCCATAATCTGGCCTCCAAAAGTCCGTCTCTGAGAGCAACTTGACCATTTGTTGCCAGCCTAACACCCGTGGTTACCAACTCGGAAACCTCGACTAAGCCCTTATCCACTAGACCAAAACCTGCACCAACTGCAATAGCCTGATCTTGCCAATCACAACTGTTCAAAATCTCAGACAATGACCAGATATGGCTCGGATTGTTCAACATGGCCTTGAGCATTCTACGCTCAGTATTGAGGAGTGTCTTGGCCACCATGAACGCACCAACCCTAATTGTCCTATCAAATCTATGCTAAATTTTCCCACCATGTGTGTATTCTACTCTTCCTCATCATTCCACAGCTCGGTATGACAATAATCGCAGGTAAACTTGCTAGGCTTGGAACCGGGAATAACTGTTACTTTACCGCACGGTCCACAGACGATAGTTGACTCAATTGGCTCATCTATTGTCACATCTATGCGGTACATAACTCTCCCCGCATCTGGTAATTGACCTTCCGCAGGACGCCAGTTACGGACTGCTTCATCTGACATTCCAAGATTGCTACGTATACTCATGCCTAGAATAAATAAGACAATCCCCAATACACCTACCGTAGAAGCTAAGGTGAAGACCCCAGATATGGTAAAAAATGCACCAAATGTTATACAGATAAACCCACCAAGAATAAGATTCTCTCTCGGATTGAGTGACATCTACATCACTCTTTCAAAGCATTGCTTAGGGAAATAGCAACCCTTTCGATTTTATCTGTCGGTATTGCGCACAAGCCAATACGGATGCCACCGTTCAAGGGAACGAGATATACTTGCTCTTGCGCACAAGATTCGACAATCTTGGCTGGATTATCGTGCTCGAGCCAAGCGAAAAATCCATCATGTGTGGGATTAATTGGAACCTCAAGTTTCTCACATGTTGCGATAAATAAATCTCGTCTCTCCTGTAGTATCTTTGTCAGTCGCAACTTTTCATCTGACCATGCTGCACCAGATTCGCTGTTAGAATGTATTTTTGCGATAGAATATTGCGCCAGCCGTGAACTTGCCGACCATGTTTGACGACCAGTCACTCCCATTACCGTAGTAATCCGTTCGACTACCGATTCATCTGGGTGAATACTAACCAAAGCCCCACCTCGTAATCCGTATACTGTGTGGGATTTGGATAATGAAATAGCGAAGGTCAAGAGCAAATTTGCAGGCCATTCCATGCCATCATGTAGTGCATCTGTGAGAGTTTCCGCCCATCCGTGCGGTTCCTTAGCATAAACATGGTATGCTGCATCGATTAACAGAGTGAAACCGACATCTTCATACTCCATTGCGACATTAGCGAAGGCGCGCAACACTCCCATCCGTTCGCTTTCCGTCAAGGATAAGCCGGTTGGATTATGTGCCGGGTCATTGAGCCATGACATCACTTTCGATTGCGATTTAGCAAGATTCGTCAAACTATCTTTTAACCCAGGCAAATCTAGACACTGTGCCTCATTCAATAGAGGGTATGTGGCGATACCAAGTCCACAACCAGCAAGGAATCCATCATAAGGACCCCAATGTCGATCTCGCAACAAAACCTTACTTCCACGATCTGCATAATTTGCTGCAGCTAGAAACAATGCGCCAGAGCCGCCTGGGCTTGCAGTAGCTGTGTGGTGGACACCGATGCTTTCTAATTCTCCTCTAGCCTCACCTAGAGCTAAAGTAACAGCTAGATCTAAGAATTCTGGAAGCCCTTTGAGTGGAGCATATGCAGCAATTTCGATTGGTGGAGAACTACGAACAAATTTGTCCACCGTTTGATTGATTGCTAAACTACCATCGTTTTCTAACAAAGCACCAATCGTCCCATTAACGGCATCATGGCCTTCAGCGACAGCCTGTTGATATCGTGCCCAGCAGGAAAAAATAGTGTCGTTGCCTTGTTTAGTTCTAGCAAAATCATTGAGAAAACTGTTTGCAGTATCCCCGGCCATAGATTATCCAAACTAACCATGTTCTTTGATTTGCCCATTGAATTTTTATCTAGTAAAGAAAAATCATCCGTTTGATTGATGAATGATTGCTGACTGGATTGTCTAGCGCCAACGTAGCACAGCTGGTAGTGCGTCGGATTTGTAATCCGACGGTCGGGGGTTCGAGTCCCTCCGTTGGCTCCAAAAAAACAGTTAACTGAGTGGCCATCGTTAGACATATGCGCCCATTCCACATGGCATTCCCGGTAAATGACTTAGCCAAAACGGAAAGATTCTATGTAGAAATACTACGCTGTAAGATAGGTAGGAGAACACCTACCTCAATTAATTTCAACTTTTTTGGACACCAGATAGTTGCACATTTGGTATCAAATATGCCTGACTTTACCGACGCCGGCAAAGTTGATGGCAAGCAGGTCCCACCATTTCACTATGGTTTGGTTATGGAATGGGAGCAGTGGCATAAGTTCAAAGAACACTTAGAGGCAGTAAATATGCCATTTAGGATAAAACCACATATCAGGTATCCCGGCAAAATCGGTGAACAAGCAACTATGTTCATTGATGATCCGTCAGGAAATTCCCTAGAATTTAAATCATTTAGTGATGATTTGCGATTATTTGCCACCGTTGACGGTCAACAAACCGCAATTGGTGGCGGCAAAATAGCCGAACCAAATCCTCAATAGACTATGTTTGGTGGGTGAAACATGGTGGCATCTATCCTAGATGGTAGAGCATGTGCTGCAACAGTCGAAGAAGCGCTAAAACCTCGTATTGACAACTGCTTAAAAAATGGAGTTGTACCACATCTAGCCGTAATCATCGTCGGCGATGATCCAGCAAGCCATGTTTATGTTAACGCTAAAATCAAGGCTTGCAAAAGATTAGGAATCAAATCTTCGCATGTTGAATTACCATCCTCTACTCAAGAGTCAGAGTTAATAGAAAAAATTCGCCACCTGAATGACGACTCTACGATTCACGGTATACTGATTCAATCTCCCTTACCAATTCACATGAACGAGGAATCATTGACCGACCTAATTAATCCGGAAAAAGATGTTGACGGATTTCATCCGGTAAACTTAGGCCGTTTAGTTCAGTCGAGAGATGATTGTCTTATACCCTGTACACCTAACGGTGTTATGAGATTACTAGATTGGGCTGATATAGAAACTACAGGTAAGACTGCCTTGGTTATTGGACGTTCTCGCAATGTTGGCATGCCACAGGCAATTCTGTTAGCATCGCGTGGTGTCGATGCAACTGTTACAGTTGCTCATTCCAAAACCGAGGATATGGAGCAACAATGTCAACAAGCTGACATTATTATTGCTGCCGTAGGCCGACCAAATATGGTAAAAGATACTTGGATAAAACCTGGTGCAATTGTCGTGGATATCGGGATTAATCGTGTCGACGATGATAAAGATCCACGAGGGTATGTCCTGGTTGGTGATGTAGAAAAATCAGCCAGTCAGCGAGCGGGCTGGATGACACCGGTGCCGGGAGGTGTCGGACCTATGACAGTAGCGATGCTTATGGAAAACACTGTCATTGCGGCAGAGAATACAATTTGATGGTAATCCTCATATCTTGTTTGTTAATGTGAAGGTTGATGGAGCAGAGGGCACCTAGACTAGCGAGTGCAGCAAAGATTGTTGGTACACTCTCAATCCTTGCCTCTATTCTTAATGTGAAATTAAATTTATTCGATAGTGATGGAATTTCGCTAGAAGAATTCCTTGGCTTTGGTTTTGGGTTAGTCTGCTACATTACTGCATTCTTTGCCGGGCGTGAGAGAAAAGTGGTGGGATTGAATAATAATTTATCATTACAAGAGCAGTTTGAGATGCTCGAAACCACACCCACAAAATCTGGTAATTCTCCAACAAACCCCGAGATTCAAAGTAATCACACTAAATCGATAATCAATTCAATAATCGGTGAACAAGCGTTGGTTGATGAAACTACAATTGGTCAAGCAATAGGGACACTCAGTAGCGGTGATTTCGGAGATAACGCAAAGTCAATTGCACAGCAATTACCTGCCCCTCATCGTCACGCATCTGATATTGCTAAACCTCGGGTGAAAAATTCGAGTTCTGAGGCAAGTCCGAGCGAGGTAAATATTCCCTTGCCGACCTCAATTAATACAGAAAAGAGCATTGTTGATGATGAGTCTTCGATAAATACCTCACAGAACGACTCTTCGGTTGTTGAACAAGCAAAAATCGGAACGCATGGTGAACTCCCCGATGTGAGTGATTTGTTCTTTGATGAAACTACTCCAGCAGAACTACCAAAAAATGATGGAACAACACAAGATTTTGACACCCCAGAGCTACCAGACTTAGATGATTTATTTTAATCATAAGTTAATACAGGTTAACGCCTTGCCTAGATATGTGTGGACAGAACAATATGACCTTCACAGCCACTCGACTAATAGCGATGGCGAACATAGTGTGGAACTTGTTGGTAATCTAATGAAGCACAATGGCGTCAATGACTGGTCTCTAACAGACCACGACACCATATCTGGATGGAAAGATGCTCAGAAATGTGCAGAATCTCTCGGAATAAACTTCATTCCAGGTGTCGAAATAACCTGCGAACGTGGTCTGCCCCCCAACAATGGCGAACTAACTCGAAACCTACGTGAAAGAGCCTCAAAATCCTGGCATCTGTTGGCTTATTTTCCCAACCTCAAACATGATGATAAGCAGGCTCTCGACTTTGCAGAATGGCTTTCACCTTTGCAAGATAGTCGAATACCAAGAATGAAGAAGATGATTGATAATCTACGAAAATTAGACATGCCACTTGATTTTAGTGATGTTGCGAGCAAAGCGGGAGGCTCAATCGGACGACCACATCTAGCAGAAGTCATGGTGGAAAAGGGCTATGTTGAGTCTAAAGTTGAGGCTTTTGAAAAATGGATTGGTGACGGCTTGCCAGCCCATGTGGCCCAACCTAAACCAAGTATTGCTGAAGCTGTTGCAATGGTCAAGCAGTGCGGCGGAGTTACATCTCTAGCTCATCCACTATATTACGGGATTCCACCGACTCAACTTGCTGAATTCTGTAGTGAGGTGGGTATTGACTCAATAGAAGCATTCCACCGTAGCCACTCTGATAGATACAGATTTGAGTTGTGGGAGGCTTCCAAAAAGTTCGAATTAAAGGTAAGTTGTGGATCTGATTTTCACGGCCAAAGTTATGGACAAACGCCCGGCAGAATGCCAGTACCAATAATGGATTTATGCGTTTGAAAATTTGATTATTCTATCGAGTAATATCGCAATCTCGAACAGAATTACAACCGGCATAGCAACTAAGAATAACGATAGCGGATCTGGAGGCGATAAAAATGCGCCGAGAATAAATGCGGTAAACCATATGTGTCTACGATATTGAACTATCTGATTTCGAGATGCAATACCCATTCTTAAGCATACTATTGTCACTACTGGCGCTTGAAAACCGATTACGCATGCTAACGCTAGATTAACAATAAATCCAACATATCCAGACAACCGCCATTCAGTAGACAATCCGGCGTTCTGAGCATCATCGGTCAAATATTGCAATATCATTGGGGTAAGGAATTCCCAGGAGTATACCAGTCCTGTTGCGGCCAAACATAATATCGCAAAGAAACTCGTGATTATTGCTAGACTGAAATTAGGCGGCCTTAACTTTAATTCCGCCAATCGAGCAGCCACGGCAGAGTTGTTTCTACCACTGATTATCAAAGCGAGAATTAGATAAGCTGAAATTATGACTAGGCCGAAACTCACTGCAATTTGAAATTGCAGTAGAATGAACTCAATCGGTGATGTCACAATTATGTTGACATCATTGGGCAAGCGCTCATCGGCAATCAGCCATGTAACCACAGATTTAGTTAATGAAAATCCAATAATCACGCTAAGTAAGAATAGAAATATCAGTAATTTTGCTTGCCTACGCAAGAAGCTCGATGCATCATTAACCATCTGACCGCCTGGTGAGGCTAGGAGATTTTTCATGGAATGCTCCAAACTACCTCCATCAGCCATGACACTCCGATGACTAGGTTAGTCATAATTAGCACTATTCTTCCTCAGACCACAAATGTGAAGGAGATGAATCAAGTATAGATCTCCGATTGGCTTTCAAACGCTGTAATCGGTATAGCACAAAAGCAGTCATCCAGAGTGAGGGAATCGATAGGATAATGGCTCGAAACATTCTATCTTCACTATACTCATTATCAACACTTACCTCGATGACGTCCCCTTGAGTCGTGCTTGGATTATGCATAACAATGAAGTTGTATATCAAATAAGTGTCAGTTTTTACAAGAATTTCATCACCCGCATCAACTATGTAATGCTCACCAATACTGACTAGATATAGCCAATCTATTGACCCATTTTCCATCGCTTTTACACTCTCTTCAACTGGGATATAAACTACCTCAAGGGTTAGAGATGGGTCGAGGTTCTTGATTGTTGATTCGACAGTTTCCCCATATTTCAACTCTTGAATTATCTCATAAGTTGAATCTTGCGGGCCTAGTCTGAATGATACTCGGTCTTCTGAATTTTCTACTTGCACATTAACCGCCATTAGAATCAATGTAAACATAACAAGAGCGATTGCACCCTCGACAATAACATGCTTTCTCACTTTTAGTTTATCAAATCCCTTGAAGAAAGAACCATAGTCATTACGTAATCTTGGTTGTAGATGATGGATAAATAATGCTCCTACTCCGCCGATTATTATACCAAGTGGAATATCAGTAAACCAATGTATACCTAGGTATAGTATCGAGAAAATGAACAGTATTGTGTTGATGAGGACAAACAGAAAATAATTGTAGTGTCGCCAATCTTTCATTCTTCCACCACTTTCCTTAACGTGAAGATAGTTCAGCATTAATATTCCAAACGGAATCGCCACATGAAGTGATGGAACTGCATTATCTAAGGGGTCGTGAGTAGCATAGAATACTGTATATGCACCGTCGTGATAGAGTAGTGCTTCCATTCCAGGTATCCAGGAAGATGTTACCTCGACATTGAAAAAGAGGTAATACGGTACTGCTAGTGCGTAAATTAGCAGATAATTTAGCGCTACTTTGTCAGTCATGTCCCGGTCACCGGTATAAGCAAAATATACCGTAGTAACATAGATCAAAAATAGGTAAATGAACAGATAATGGAAGTTCAATATTGCCGTCAACGTATCATTGATGAAGAAATCTTGAATGTGCTTAACAAATTCTCCCTCGATGGCATATATCAAATCGGTCCAATGACCAACCTCAGACTTGATTGGCTCATTCAGTAAATCTGTAATCGCCTTCCACTTTACAATTACTAAGTAACCAAAGGCATGAAGATAGTATCTTTTTTCGTGAAATTCTTTGGCCCACATAGACAGTGGCACTCTGTGTTCCTTTTGGGTAATCGAAAATAGCCAACACACAACCGGAGTGAATAATACTACCAGTATCATCATGATTGTATATGGACTCATGGACTTGACGAGACCAATGTGGATATATCTTTTTTCACCCTGGGACCAAGATGGTCGCCTTTTATTGGCCTATTGACAAATCGCGACTGGTTAAGTTTTGAATGATTTAACCTACGCCCTATTGTGTCTGACTGGGAGCAGCCTGCGGAAAACACACTTGACAGTCTGGCACATGGCATAAACAGTTCTGATGGTATAGAGTTAGATCTGCGTATGACTGCTGATGGCGAGTTAGTAATACATCACGACGCTAAAATATCCATAAAAAAAGACTTGATTACGAACAGAAATCCATACATTGAATCATGGGATTTGGCCGAATTAGAAGAATTTGGTTTCAGTTCACTGAGGGGTCTGTTCGAGGACAAGCGTGTAATTGATCAGTGGCAGAACCATGGAAAAATGGTCTGTCTGGAATTGAAACGCCCACACCCGAATTCACCTCTTGGCGGTGGTTATTTTAACAGCAAAGGAATCACCAAATTACTATCACAGATGATTGAGGAGGCATCTGTCCTACTTGACGAGTATGAAATACCTAAGTCCAATACTGTTTTTTACGCATTTCACAATGGAATGCATAAATCGGTCAAGGATTCTCAATGTCAATACCATTGGGCAGAGTTATTACCCGTAGTGCCAAGATTTGGGCCTGGAAAAATGAAGCGGATGATGGCATATCCACAATATCTGGTAACCCCCTTTGCGAGATTGATCAATAAGCACAAATCAAGGGGTGCTGCTATGGTCCCGTGCGCAATTGAGTATTTCCAACCATTCTACAACCGTTTGCTGATTGGCAAAAGTGTTGGATTAAGCGGTCGGAGGTTAGAATATTTCAAGAAATGTCAAACAGGTATGCCTGTTTATGTCTGGCCTGCTAAGGAGAGGTATGAATTCCGTTTGCTTAACTCTGGAATAACCGGACTCACGGATAACTTAGACCCAAATTTCACTTGGTATGATGACGGGCATCCTAGGTGGCGATTTCCTGCAACACAGCCACTAGATAGTGAACAACTCAATGAAATGGCTAACATCGGGTTTGAAAATCACAAGGATTTGCTGAAAGAATTTTCGCTCAATGTGCCAACCTGGTCAGAGGCAGATTACGCCAGAAGAAATGAAATAACCAAAATGTGGTATAGTAAGTGGAACTGGAATGATTCTCTTTCAACGACTAAAGCTAGTGAATCCGCTCCACCGTGGCAGGCTGTGAGACTTATCGGACATCGTGGTTCCGGCAAAACATCTAGACCAGTAATCAAATAAATTTACTCGACATGGCGCAATTCTTGATTCTCTGGGAAGTATTTTGGCCGGTATATAGGAACGCCCCTTCCTGACCTCATTATCATCCTTTCATCGACTATCTGTGCTCCAATACCTGCAACCCTAGCCCAACCAAAGAAAGTTGTGTAATAAGTTGGATCTCTCAGACCAACATGATGAAGTAATGCTCCGCTTGCGATATCGACATTCGCATTAGGGTTCCTAATTTTCTTATTTTCAGATAGGACTTTTGGTGCTACCTTCCTTAGTGCTCTAATTATTTTGAAATTCTCGTCATCTGGACAGATTTTCTGTCCTAATTCAAATTGAGCTGTTGCTCTTGGATCTTCGACACTTAGAACTGCATGACCAAAGCCAAAAACAGGTCGGCCCTCAGCAAGCTCTTTCCTAACAAATCTCTCTACTTCGTCTTCATCGCTAGTGCCAACTTTGAGCACGAATTCTAAGCATGATTGATTAGCTCTCCCATGTAGAGGTCCCGACAAAGCGTTCATTGCTCCAGCAATCGCAGAATATACCGTCGCCTTACCAGAGGCTATTGACTTGCCTGTGAAGGTGGATAGGTTGCCGCCGCCGTGGTCCATGTGTAATACCAAATAGGTGGATACAACTTTTGTCATCTTTTCTTTATCTACACCATTTATATCAAGCGTGTCTACAAATCTGGCGACCAATGATTTTGTAACATCATCCTCTGGTATGTCACTTTCCCTACCCTCTCGGTATCTGAAGATTAATCCCATAAGTCTGGGCATTCTAGCCACCAAATTTAGTGCATCATTGCGCCAATGTTCAGTTGTATCGAACATTCCCAATGTGTGAATACCTATTGACAGCCAGTCCATCGGATGTCCATGTTTTGGCAAGCTTTTCAGCACTTCTTCAACACCCTTCGGAACCGTCGCTCTTGCCGACAAGTCAGCGTGAAATTCTGCTTTCTGGGTCGCATTGGGGAGCTCCTTGTTGAATAGTAAATAGATTACCTCTTCCGGAGAAAATTCTACTAATTCTCTAATCGGGTAGCCGCAGTAATGAACGCCCTCATCGGGGGTAACAAATGAAGTACGACATGTTCCTACAGGAATCCCACGCAGGCCTGTATTGAGGTGATTTTCTGTCACCTCACAAAGCACTTCTTCGTTATCCAAGAACCCCACCTGAATACCCGAGTTATAACTATGGTATAAAGACGGCCTATTTGCTGTATAATTTCACAGATATCGGCAGAAGATTGATTTCACCATTTCCTGAATCCCTTGGTAGATTGTCGGTCTGCTAAAACATGAATCTTGATGGTATTACCATCAATTAGTATTGCATCTTCTGCAGTCAATCCTGGACACTCTAATTTTGCCTGCTGCCAAGAGCGTTCGGTTGCCAAGTTTTCAGCCCACCATGGATATGCAGCACACTGCTGTGGCCTAGTTTGATAGATATTACATGATTTATCATCGCTCAAATAGATACAGATTCCATCAGATTCTCGACTTTTTAGAATATATCTTCCGTCTAATGTTTGTTGGCAATCTCTCTCAAGCCAATCCGTGACTGATAAATTCAGGCCAGCAGATATTCTTTGAGCATCATGTTTTGAGAGATAAACAATTCCTCCAGGTTCATCGCAACATTTTCCACAACCAGACTGGCAGGAAAATTTGACTCCGCTCATCCACCATGGCCTTCTCATTCTTCTTCACCGCTTAGGATATTGCCCACAGGTGTAAGTTTTGCAGTTCTAACGGCACCTTCTGGATGTGGTCGGAGTAAACCCTCTATGGGAATCATAACTGATTCATCATCAGTTAAATCACCAATAGAGACATCAGACTCATCAACATTCCATTCAGTCTCTGGAACATATGAATCTAACACCGAAGCTAATTCTTGTCTATTGGACTGGGTTACTACTCCGTCGCTGGTTCCAACTGATAATAACTCATGCTCCAATCCTCTTAATTCATCTGCTATATCGATTAAACCTTCAATAGATGCCTCTGATGTACGACTGGCAAGGTTCAGTAATCTGGATTCTAGATTGGCCAATATATCCGCTTCTGAGTGAACTTGGTAGTCAGACTGATTCATTTTCTCATCGATACTCATGTCTATATCTGTTAATATGTCAGCAGCAATTGAATGATCTCGCTCGATGATCCTGTTCATTTCCGCAACTAGATGTTTATCCCTATCATCCATGTCAATGACCGAAGGCGCCTCAGGTGTCAAGGATTCTAATGAAGAGTTTAGTTGATGACTAAGATGGTTCAGTCCTTGGCTGTCTTGTAATAATTGTTCTAATTCCGGCGGTTCATAGTCATCTGATAAGTTGGGCAATTCAGAATTTAATTCTATTCCGCCGAACTCTTGTTCACTATACACTACATCTGTTACAGATTTAATCATTCGGCTGGCTAATGATTCGATGTCATCTTTGGCATCTTCATTAACAATTTTCTGAACATTTGTTTCAATGTCATTTAGTATATTGTAAACGTCACTTTCCTCACTAAGAGGAACACCATTCCTGACTGCAGCCTCTAGTTTGTCGATTGCGTTTCTGGTAGCTCGCCATCCAACACTACCATATCTTACCACTAAGGCTAATTGTTCATCATTCAACACCATACTTCTTTGTAACGTTAGGTTCCTTGAGTAAAGCATCAAGCTTCCGATGCCAACAGCACCCAGAATTGTTTTCACACCAGTCCGTAACAAATCCCACAACTTTGTAGCTGGCCACCCTTGTGGCATGGTGGTTGAACTAACGATAACGTGAACATTCATATTCAGTGCTAAATCTATGATATTACCCCAAGTATTGGCGACCTCATCGTTTTCCAGGGAATGGTCTATGTCATCAATTATTAACATAGACGCTTGAGAGAGAATATCTGTCCAATTATGATTTTCAGATATGGCGAACGGTAATTCATTTGCTCGAACAAAATATGTTGAGTGCTCATTGCTGACCATTGCAGCCTGACCGATGGCGTTGAGTAAATGGGACTTACCAGTGCCAGATTCCCCAACTATAATGAGTGGATTTAAGTTATTT
>JAYXVG010000026.1:0-12868 GCA_036021875.1 Thermoplasmatota archaeon
AACCACTCACATCACCCGATTTCAGAGTCACACTACCAGAAAATCTAGTTGAGTTCATGGAGTAAATGCGAACATTACCACTTCCGCCATCAAGATTCACTCCGTTAGGGAAATTCCACTCATATGAAATAATCTCTCCATCGTCGTCAATAAAGACATCTGGCATGGTAATGGATGTATAGGTATAAGTCGTTAGATTTTCAGCGAAAATTTGGTATGGCACTCGATTATTGACAAAGACGGTAATGTTTTTTGTCCCCGTGTTGAAACCATCAAATACTGATAGTTTCAATTCATAAGCCTCGACTTCGCTTTCAATTGCGCCCCATTGATGTTGAGCTAGATATAGACCGAATCCATCGTCAAACTCACCATCGCCCCACTCCCATTGGAAGCTAAGATTTTGAATTGGGACATTATCTACGGTTCTTGATGCAGAAAATTGTATCATCTGGTTAGTCAATATGCTAATATTGTCTGAAATCACTAGATTATTTACAGTGATTATCGGCACAGGGACTGTATCGTCAGTTACATTAATACCGATAATGTCAGTTTCTGACCATGTGTTACCTTGATCCATAATTCTTAGTGTAGCGTTGTAAAAACCAATGTCTTGGTATGACCTCGTTGGAGATTTTAGATTGGAAGTTACGCCGTCTCCAAAGTCCCATGCGTAAGCGACCGGCGGATCTAGGTATGGCAGAGTATTGTTGTCTAGCGACAGACCCCAAGCATCAAATCCACCGCCAGAGAATTGTATATTCTCCCATGTTTGTGTGGCATTGCTAGAAACTGAACCATTAGCAACTGGCCTCATATTTGATAGGTCCCATGGTTGAGTTTCAACACTGTCTACCAAAACACCAATCATGTCATACATATCAAACTCAACAGTGTATTGGTCATCAAAAGGTGCTGTGAACCAAATATTGCTATTTGAATTAACTCCGCCACCGGCAGAGATTCTCGAGGTTATTTCATCTACAACAACGCCTTGTGAATCTACAATTCTGGTCTCTATATCTAAGTCCTCAAAGAATGCGTTCGAAAATACGTCAAAATTAACCTGAACGGTATCATCATCACCGTCACCGTCCCTATCGGTCAGTTCAGTGTTATTGATGGTCAATGAGGCTGGAGCGGTTATTCTAGCTGCTTCAATATCGACTGTTCCTTGAGGATATGATGGGCCACAAGATGTATAATCGCAGTCTGCAACTGTGCTGCCATACCATGTTATTGCCCATACCTCATCAGTCAAGTTTCCAAATCCAGGTATCAATGCAGTAGCAACATTACTTTGGAAATCTAAGTCCGTAACGGATAGCAATCCGTCAACCATAGATTTACTGACAACTACTCCATCAAACTGACTAACATCTGCAGTCAATCTGATGGTTAGCGGAGCAGGCGATGATGCCCCTGGAGTAAACTTGAACGCCCTCAGCCCCCAACCTTCGACAGTATGACCGGTTGAGGAGTAGGGTGTGCTCCAATCGCTGTTAACATCTGTTGGTTGAGCACGACAAAATGAACCAGATGAGCAAGTCGGAGTTAAGTCAAGGTTTGAGAATCCGTAAATCCCCTGCTCTGAATCCAAGAATGCTGCGACAGAAAAGTTTGCAAAGATTTCGCTCATGGTGCGCCCAATCATTCCAGGTTGTCCAGACGGTGGCGATAATGCGAGATTTTGGACTGAAACTCCCCCTGTAGCAGAGTCTTGTACTAACTGGCGAACGGCTGGTCCACCGCCCAAGTGATCTGCAAGATACATAGTGAAAATGAACCCTGCTCCATAATCAGCAAACCTTTGATTCCACCACCTGATGGATAACTCTGGAGCCTCAGTCCACTGATTTAAATGACTTACTAGGGTTGAATCTGAGCCAAAACAGAGATAGATTGCAACATCAGCGTTTCCTTCATCAATCCACAAATTTTCGTAAGGGTCCTGTGCGTTGTGCAGCAAGTGCTGTAATTCGTGAGCGATTATTGATTTGCCCCAAGAAAGTGTTATGTCGGCATAATCGATGAAAACGGCCTCCCTAGTGCGAGCGAATGATGGAGCAAAATAGCCACCAGTGTTGAACGCTCCATCAATATCATATATTACAATTTGAACCTGGCAGTTATTGTCAATGTCTGGTGCTGCAAGTCCCCTTCCATCTTGATAGTCCTTCCCGTAGTATGTTGTCATAGTTGGATAAATGGTTGAATCCCATGAGGACGCAAGGTTGTTCAAAACCGTTGAAGAAAGGGTCCTACCATTTTGAACAATAAATGCGACAGTGCTGGTTGTTTTAGCAACGTAGGCATCTAGTGATCCTCCGGAGATAGGAACTGTTAGAGAATCGCCTACAAGATGTGGATTACAGGCTCTACCGCTTGTTCTCGCCTGACTAGAAGGTTGATATTGCATTTCATCGACACCGGGTCTTCCGGCATCAATCCAAGCTTGTTTCATGAAACCATAGGCTGAAACTACAGGAGTTTCTTCGTCAATAAGCAGATATTCTCTACCACTTGCGACATCAAAATTCGCTAAATCACCAATAATTACTCCCTCTGACACATACGATTCTTCATCTTGAGATGGCGATTCTGCACCGGCTTGCGAAGACAATAATGGACTTGACAATGCAATCATCATAATACCGATGAGAAACAAGGATTTTGTAGAACGTTTTTCCGACATCGTATTTATCCCACTAAACGCATTATTGCACTCAAATTAAGCAGCAAAAAAGAAGTATTTAAGTGTCAGTCTATTAGGATTCTATAATGCTCACTAGAGTTCAGTCATCGAATTGCCGTTCAGTTGCGGCCTTATTCATTATATCACTGCTTCTATTGTGCGTTACAGGAGTTGGAAAATCCGAATCTAGCGATATTCAGTATCAAGGCTCAAGCCCATGTGATTACATTGATGACTTATCATTTAATTCGACGGCAGCAAATGCGTCGATTACATGGCAGACTGACTTGGGACCTCGGTTGCCAGGATCTAACGCATCAGAGCAACTTAGAGTATCAATTGTCGAAAATTTATCAACAGATTGGTCATTCGCTGAATCAAGTCATAATCGAGAAGATTTCACATTAACAAACCTGGTTGGGACCTTCACCCCCAACAATTCAACAGGACAAAATGTGGTATTTGTTGCTCATTATGATTCAAGACATGTCGCAGAGCGTGACGCGAATGAGTCTATGCGAGAGTTGCCAATAGATGGTGCAAATGATGGAGCAAGCGGAGTCGCAGTGTTAATTGAATTAGGCAAAATCATTCCTAGTCTTAATCTGAATCACGATGTAACGCTATTCTTCAGCGATGCTGAGGACCAAGGAACTAGAGGATATGGGAATACATGGTCATATGGTGCCACAGCTTGGGTTGATAATTTGACAGAAGATTACAAGACTAATATTTCAGCATACATTGTAATAGACATGATTGGTGACGAGTTTTTAGATTTTACAAAACTCAAGAAAACCTCAGATGAACTATGGCAGACAGTTATCCCAATTACTGCCGCCTTAGGAATGATGGAAACACATGTTGATTGTAATGGGAACTATGGCTTGCCAATTTTTGATTCGCTTACTTACAGAGATGTAACCCTTGAGGAAGACGATATTCGTAGTCATACTGTAGAGAAAAGCCGATTAGTAGGCTATCTAGCGATTGTTACAGTGGCGTTGATACTTATTCTAATTTTGATGGCGGACATTAGTCTTAAACTGTAAAACAATGCGCGGACAACTAAGGGAAGAGGTATTATCCGCGCACACCGAGGACATACTGACTGGGAGACATAAATATGTCAGACAAGAGTTTCGAGGAACGAAGGGCAGCCCTCAGGGAGCGTGTCAAAGATCAACTCGAAGGTAAGGAACCGGCTGAGACAAACACCAGCGACGATGGCAGAAACTCTGAATTAGAGAACGAAATCGTTGTTAAACCAATGATTGATTTGGACTACGATGATAGAGAAAGGCTTCGAATGGTTGTAGCTATTTTAATCCTCATCGGTAGTATTCTGGGGATAATTAGTGGTGGAATTTTACTTCAAGGCAATCCTGATGAACTGCTCAATTCATCTCTGTTTAATGAAGTAGAAACCGTTGATTTGACCGGTCAAATATTAACTGTCGACGGGGTAACTCTACAAAATGCCAGTGTAGAATTGTTTGAGGAGGATAGCATCAGAGTATCGCAATCAACTGTATCAGATGAAAACGGATACTTCCAGTTCAACAATGTCAAGCCGGAAGTTATGAAGATCATGGTAGTAATCGATGGCTATGTTAGCGTAGAACGGATATTTTTAGCCGAGAATGGCCTAGTGAAGCCATTTACTATGGAAGAGGGAGATAGTTCTACCATAAATCAGGAACCGTATGTAGGCAACAAAGGCGGGTGGTCTTTAGAAGCTGCAGTGGCATTGTCGACATTTTTGGGTGTTCTAACAATTATCACCGGTTTTGTTGGAATACAAGCTTCGGTCGAGGCAAGGCGCGGTAACAAATACCGAAGAACACAATATCTAGCCGGAGTCGGTTTATTCAGCAGGGGTTTGATATGGATAGGGCCAATTTTGATTCTTGCCGGAATGGCACTCAATAGTCTTGTCAAAGATCAGTATGAGGATTACACTGAGGACTGAACATGTATCTAATCTCAGTTGAGGGCGGAGATGGCTCTGGAAAAGGCGAAGCAGTCCGAATTATAAACGAATTATTAACTGCTTTTCCATTCCCCAAAATCCACTCAACACATGAACCTAGACGTCACAGTGAATTGGGTAAATTAGCACTTGCTTCGGTTATGAAAGGTGACAAAACCCCACTCGAAGAAGCAGGATTGTTTGCTGCAGATAGGTTAGATCACTCTCATACATTCATTAAGCCGCTACTTGACAAAGGCCACGTTGTAATATCTGACAGGAACATCCACTCTTCTCTGATATACCAAGGGATTGTGGGGGATTTAGGTATTACCGATGTCGTAAAAATGAACTCTGCTGCGATGGTTCCTGACCTTGTTATTTGGATTGATTGTGACCCAGAAAAAGCAATGAAAAGGATTCGGTCTGGCACGCTAAGAATGACGAGCAATAAGCAGGAATATTTCGAAACAACTGAAATTCAAAAGAAGATCAGAAATGGATTTAGTGATTTATTGTCTGGAAATATAACAGTCCCAGAGCCGTTTGACAAATGTGTGGTAGTCGGACCGATACTCAATGAATCAGGACTTGATGATTTAAGGCAGAAACTTGCTGAAACTCTGAGAGCTTTTTTTAACAAAAAGCCCACCCCGTTGAATGTCGATTTTGACAAAGTAGACAGATACTTACTAAGCAGGCTGATTAGCAATTTAGAAACACAAACAAGATTGCCGGGTGCACCTGTAAACCTAAGCGCAATCCATGAAGGTTGGTTAAGTGGTAGAAGTCCGTCGGAGTGGATGGATTTTGTTGAGCAAAATTGGCCAAAAGAATCTGCCAAAGAATTCGATGTTCCGACTAACCCATTTTCTTTCTCTGCATGGTCGATTTTAGGAACTCTTTCACTAATTGGTGGGTCGACAGAAGTACCGAAACTTCACAAACTATTGGGGCCGCACAGAATGATGACAAAGCGTCACACTCAAAGGCTTGTGAAATGGCTCGAAGAAGAGAAGTGGATAAACAAACAGTTCAATCACATCCCGTTTTCTGACGCCAAGGTATTCAAACTCAAACAAGATAGATTAGGTTTCGGCAGGCTAGCTCTAGCTTTGTGGCCTTTGAGGAGTATGATTTCATCATGGCGAAGGGCGAACCCTGAATCTAAATGGGAATCTGCGCTTGAAGAAATTATCTCAAATAGTAAAATTCCGGGTTATCAAATGAAAAAATCAATGAGCGATGTTTTTGCTAGGTTGGCTATACTAACTAGTGGCCACGATAAATGTCCCATTCCAAAAACAAAGCAAGAACTCATAATTTGGTGGAAGACCCCGCCCCCATAATCACTCTTCTTCAACAAGTCGGAATTTCATGCCACCTGGCAACGCTACTTGCGCTGCTGATTTGAAAAATTTAGCTCTTGCAGAATATGCAGCACTAATTAGCACTCCTAAACCAATACCAAAGCCTGCTCCGGTTACTGGTCGAGTGATATTATTCGACTCGTAATCAGTCAATAGTTGAGTGAAGCCATCGACAATTAAAGGTAAACACAAGAGTAAACCACAAGCCAACCAAACCAATGTCCTACGATTTGACTGATAGGTGCCAAGCAACCAAGCGTCAGGCAATAATGATAGACAGGTATCTTTTACTGTCCATCTGTTGTATCCCTTCCTTGAGAACCAAAAACCACCGACTGCAAGGCCGAAAAATATCCCGACGTCTCTTGTGCACACTGGCATTTGGTTATCGTTAATTTTAATTGAACGCTCAGGTTTATTGTGGCAGTTTAAGTCGCCAAACGCATAAATGAATCCTGTATAGGGATCCAATTCTGTCCAAGCAAAAGACTCATTAGAATTAGCATTACCTGATGACCACAAACCATCACTGGTTGCAAAATCAAACGCGTTTGCTCTCCCGTCATTAAGTTCAGGAATCTCACCTGGCTCAAGCAACATCGGAGCAACAAAGAAGGAAATTAGGAAAAAACTAGAGATGTAAAAAACCCAACTACCAACTTTTTGTTCTCGGGACCTGGACTCTAGGCCGTTTTTCATCACGATTCGAAGTGTAAATGACAGGTAAAAAAATTTAATGTCAAAGTGTTCATCTATACCCAATTACTCCAGCCACCATGGAGGGTGCAGGTGGCGAGCCCGTTGGCCTTGGTATGGGCTTTCAAGCCGGTGGGTTAATTGGCCTTTATCTCGGTTTTTCTCTAGCCACTATTTCTGTATTGACTGATGCAGAAAATATCCAAAGGACTGTTTCACTGATGTGCATTCCACCGTTTCTGTTCTCACTTATTTTGGGACCATTTCTTGCTAGACGGAAGAAACCGGTAATTTTGACCAAAGAGCCGCTGATTGAAGCTAGGGAAATACTAGCAAACTACAATGAAGGACAAGGTAAATGGCGAGTACTGAGTCATGTTTCAAGCGACGGTGTAAATTTGAGGATAGATATGCACAACCTCGATAACATCGAGGGAGTTGTTGATGCTGCACTGGAAATCGCTGAACGCACTACGGTAAAATTCGTTGTTGGCAGAGGGAGTGCCAAAAGTGCATCGCCGGAATTAAGAAATCGCGTGCTAAAAAGAGTGGAAGACAAGGTAGGAGTTTTACGTAGGACACGCAAAGCGAAATCGATTGAAGTTAATCCTATCAAATCTAGCGAATATAACGAGTATCAGAACAGGTTAAACCGCATCCTTCTAATTTTACTACCGATAGTTTCTTTCTTGGCGTGGTTAGAGATGAGAAATTAATAACTCAAGCAGTGAAATATATTATCATGTGTCAATATCAGCGGCGTTCATGCGAGAGGTCACTCTGTTTTGGAAACGGTCTCGAGTTGAGCAACTTGATATCGGTGAGTTAACAGATATATTCAAGCAAGCAGAGTTTATATCATACGTCAAAAGAATTCCCAAGGATATCAGAGTTATCTTGAAGGTAAATTTTTGTCAAGGGAAGTCGCCGGAAGACCTCGTTGGACTGCGTTTTATTGAATTGCTCGACATCATATTAGAGCCAAAAGACAACAATGACAGCTTTCTTATTTTGGTTAAATTAAACCACTCTGTGTCCAATCTCAATGCTCGAACAAATGGAACTAGTACTGTCCCAGGCAGCAGATTGGACGGAGAGGGATTAACCTACATAATTCAGGGACCACCAATGAAACTGAGAATTGTATCGACTTTGGCCCGGCTGATTTCTCAACCAGATAGAATTAGTGCGAGAAGTTTAGATTTCAATTCTTCTCTCGATCATTCAGCCTTATCGACAAAGCAGTTGAAACTAGCTAAATTCGCATACGACCGCGGATTTTTTGACATCCCAAAACGGACAAGAATCTCTGATATCGCTAGTGAAATAGGTTTAGCCAGAGCAACTATATCTGAACATTTAGCCCGTATCGAGTCTATTCTAATGGACGACATGTTCTCCTCATATGATGAGTCATACACCGACCCAAAATTGGTCAAATCACTAATTGAAACGATAACTATGGAAGTAGAAAGCGATGACTTGAATCAGGTTGCTAACATGCTTCAAATATTATCTGAAATAAAGAGTTCAATAAGCTCACAGATTACAGAAATAAAACATGAAGATTTCGACCAGATAACCGACGACGAACTTATCGAAATGGCGGTAAAGGAGCATGAAGAAAATATCAGTTTTATAGATGATATAGTCGAAGAAAAGTTCAAATCTTCATCTATTTGATGCTATTATTTACAAGATACGAAGGAATAGATACTATATGACCCGGACGGCCGACTTACTAAAGCGCCTGTCCAAGGAGGGTGTTTTAGTTCCTCAGCAGGTCAAAAAGGCAATGCTGAAGGTCGATTTGGAAGATTTCACTGACTACGATGTGGCACCATTCTATGCTGATAGACCTGTTCCATATATAGAAACAAATTCTGGCAATGTCAAAACCATTTCAGCACCTCACATGATTATTACTCTCCTACACCACATGGAGTTATCTGCCGATCAGGAGGTAATCGTAATCGGCTGTAAAGGAGGTTACCTTGCTGCATTAATTGCAACTATAGTTGGCGACAATGGTCGAGTAAATGTCTTAGATCCATCAAAAGAGGTGGTAAACTATGCAAAAGACAGGTTATCTCACTGGCCTACTGTTGAGATAAGAACACTAGACGACCTTGAAATTGCACCTATCGCTTTTCCAGGCGAATTCAATCGGGTAATAATGACTGGGCAGATCGATAGCATCCCGAACTGGGTTAAATCACGAATAGTGGATGGTGGTTTTATCATTGCGCCGATTGGAAATATAGACTCACAGCACTTAATGAAAATCGAATATCAAGACGACCAAGCATTTGAGACAGACTTAGGAAATGTTTGCTTCGGGCCCATTGATGTTGATTCTACAAGTAAACACCACCTTCACCCCACAGAACTCGCAGACTTAATCGAACTATCAATCGAGACTTGTGAAGAATTAGAGATTATCAATCAAGATGAATTGAACAGCTTACAGGATTTAGTTGCTAAATTAAACAACCTACCGGATGACACACCACCAATTGGCGAGGGAGGTATACCAATCTCTGAACACCCTATGGTGAAATTATTGTGGCATTACTCGCCATCATTTTTGCGACTATGGCCCATAATACAAGTAATGTTACATCCAATGATTTCAAATTTTGAATTTAACAATTGGAATCAATTTAATGACGAGGAAGATACATTCTGGTGAGTAATGTGTCCACAAGATTTACCTCTGCTTTGAGTAACCTCAAAAGTAAAGACGACAGGAAAAGACGTCGAGCAATTAGGGAATTGTTTGAGATTGACGACGAAAAGCACCTTTCAGCATTCGTTCCATTGCTTAACGACAAAGACATGTGGTATCGTAGTAAAGCAGTCGATGCATTTAGAATGTGGTCACCCAGACAGGAGGTCTCCTCATTGGAACCATTGATTGTCATCCACAACATTGAATTCAACAGAGTTGCAGCTAATCTTCTCGAAAAATTCAAGCCCTGTGACAGCGATATTGTCAAGAATTTGTTTTTAAAACCAGACATAATCTGTAAGTTAAGATCTGCAGAATTTATTTTGAAAAGTGATGGAGAAGGTTCATTTTTCTCAGAATTACTAAAAGATAATGATCCAAGAATAAGAATTATTGCCCTTGAAAGCAAGTATACTGATAAGGAGATTATGACACAATTTCTTGATGATGAGTCCTTGAAAGTAGTCGAATTTTGCCTTGACTCTCTCAATCAATCTGGTTATGAATTGGAGGATAAAACACTTGACATCTTGATAAATCGTGGAATCAATAGCAGCCTTCTAATGCCTCAGCTAATTGAAAATAACCCGAATAAACTTGTTGAATTTGTTGATAAGATGGATAATCACGATACCAAGGTGTTAGTTGAATTACTTAGGAAAAGATGTAACAATTTGGATGATGAACCTCTAAAAACTCTCATTAACAGCAAACATCAGGTGATCGTTGGACGTTGGTTACAAGGAAAAAAAGGGCCTGATGAAGATGCGCTAAGATGGAGAATTATCTGTAATGAAGAAATTGATGAAATTGAAAGGTCGCGTTTCTTGGAACGTCTTTTCTCACGTTGTAACGAAGATGATATAATATCGAAAGCCAGTGAAATAGCAAAGAATTCAGTAAGTGAGTTGATTAGAGTTACAGCGCATAACCTTTCAACTGCCAATGATAGGGTGTGAATATGAACAACAGTTCTGGGGTGCAATTTAGGATTGATGCGACAGAGTGCTCATCAAGGTATCTTCACGTCAGGATATCAATCGCTCCGCCATTTACCGACAAGAAATTAATTTTGAAATTTCCTAGGTGGGTTCCTGGGTCTTACTTCATACGAGAACCTATGCAGTATTTGACTGGTTTAAATTGCCGCCAGCAAGGTAACAGCATTCACTTTAAGCGGAAGGCCGTTGATTCAGTAGAAGTCAAATTGTCTGATTTAGATTCCGAGGTAACCATCGATTACAGAATCCTTGGTATTGAATTATCCGTTAGATCAACGCATATAGATGAAAGCCACTTGCATATGATGCCACCATTCACTTTTTTATTGCCAACATCAGGAATTGAAAAATCTAGGATGGAGTTGAGCCATAAAATCACGCTGTTTTCCCCCAGTGATTGGATACCTGCCACTCAATTAACTCCGATTAAAAATCGAACAAATATTGAGTCAATGGTTGGTAACACAGCCAATCAGTTTGATTTTATGGCTCCAAACAGGGACGAACTATTGGATGGAATAATTGAATCTAACGCAAACCCCAATTTGAGTCATATCGTTGATGGTAGAAAGCATATTCTCAAGCTGTGGGATAGTGGCGGAAATGAGGTAGACGAAGAGATGATTGAAAGGTTCATTGCTGATATGGAGAAAATAATCAAGGAACATCACGCTCTTTTTGGAATACCAAAGTGGGGAGATTACATTACAATAATTCATTTAACTGAGAAATCACGAGGTGGATTGGAACACTTAAACTCTCAAACATCTATGCTACCACGAACTTGCTTGATAGACGGTTATGAAGATGAATATAGAGATTTGATTAGTCTATTCAGTCATGAATATCTGCACCAATGGAATGTAAAAAGGTTGAGACCGAGTAATTTTATCGAATATGATTTGCAACAGGAGGTCCACACTGAACTATTGTGGTGGTTTGAAGGATGTACGTCTTGGCTCGGTGATATGCTATGTGTTAGGTCAGGAGCATGGTCAGAGTCTGATTGGCGTAAAGACATGGAAAGGAAACTTAATAGACACAAAACTAGGCATGGCTCGGAGCATGAATCACTAGCAGAAGCAAGTCATGATGCTTGGATTCACCTCTATAGAAGCAATGCCTTCTCTAGAGAGACGCAAATATCATACTACCTAGAAGCCGAATTAGCGATATTCTGTCTAGATGTTGAATTGAAGAAACGTTCCAGAGGTGAGCATGGAATATGCGACTTGATGGCTAAGTTATGTGAAAAATACGCACTTGGATATCCAAATATCGTAAAACTAGGCGTTGAGTATAAAGATATCAGGAAGGAATTAGTCAATATGAAAGGTGGTAGAAACTTAGGAGTCTATCTTGATCGTATGGTATACGACAGAACAGTACCCAATGTCAAAGACGCCTTAGCATACTACGGATTGAATTTAGTTGCTCAGATTGAAAAGGAAAAATCGCTTTCTAAGGCGTGGTTAGGACTAAATCTAGCCGACAATGGAGGGAAAGTTATCGTGAGTAGTCACCAAGGAGGCTCGACATTAAGAAACATCATTATGCCTGGCGATGAGATAATCTCACTAAATTGTATTAGGATTAACTCTATTGCATCATTGAAAAAACTACTATCAAAATTAAACCCCTCCAATGTCGAGTTATGCTACACTCACGAAGGGGTTGTTAAATCAAAGGTTGTTGATTTAACAAATCAACCAGAGCTTGAAAATAAACTCTCAGGCAAAGGCAATATTAGATGGCAACGTTATATTGAAACCAGAACTACTTGAGTTGTTCCAGTGTTACGAGTATTGGCGGCAAATCAAATAATGTGTCATGTTTTGTTGTTTTTGGTGGAAAAAGATTTTCTGACTCACACATTTCGATAACCATCGATTTTGAAATTTCGTCCAACGCAGCACCCGGCCACAAATCTAACTTAATGTCATCTGAAGCGATGTAATCAATACAAATTGCTGGTATTCTAGACAACTCCAATTCTTGAGCTACTGACAATCGGTGATGTCCGTCAAGTAAGGAACCTGTTACACTATCAACCAACACAGGCTTGGTAAACCCACCCCATCGAATAGTCATATCAAGTAACTTATCTCTGGCCTTCAGTTTAATTTCTTCGTGTGGTTTTAGCCATGTGACCTCAACTAATGTCACATCCTCTTCTGTCCACATAAAAAGTGGGAACAGTATTTCAAGGATAATACTTTGGCAGTGACCGTAGGGCTTGGCGATTAAGTTGAGAGGGCACATATTAGGTAATGAGGCTGACATCAATGGCCTACCCTTGACCGAAAATATGATCAATTTTGTCAACAGTCTATCACCAGAGATTTCAGAAGTTCTGGACAAAATATCCAGCAGCGGTGGCGGAGTTTGGATTGTCGGAGG
>JAYXVG010000027.1:0-12822 GCA_036021875.1 Thermoplasmatota archaeon
TGTTCTTCTCCAGTCAATATCGGGCGCTTTTTTACAATCGGGCTAGGTAAAAATTCGGCAAGATGAGATTTTACACCAATTGGGCCAGAGCCCGGTCCACCACCGCCGTGCGGTTGACTGAAGGTCTTGTGGAGATTAAAGTGCACTGCATCAAAGCCCATCATCCCAGGTGAGGTGCGACCTAAAATGGCATTGAAATTGGCTCCATCATAATACATTTGTCCACCGGCTGCGTGAACTATTTCCGCAGCCTCTGGAACATCTGTTTCAAATAGACCCAAAGTATTTGGATTTGTAATCATCATCAGTGCAACAGTATCATCGACTACTGCTTTGAGCGCATCCAAGTCTATTCTACCATTTTCTAAACTTGGTATTTCGACTATGTCATACCCTGCCATAGCTGCACTTGCTGGATTGGTGCCATGTGCAGAATCTGGAACGATTACTTTTGTTCGCTGAGTTTCCCCACGGTTTCTAAAATATTCTTGAACACAGCGCACGGCGGTAAATTCTCCCTGTGCTCCTGCAACCGGTTGCAGGGTTACTGCATCCATTCCCGAACAGATTGCAAGCATGTGCTGCATTTCATGGAAGATTGAGAGTAAACCTTGGAGATGGTGCTCAGGTTGATGCGGGTGGATATCAGCGATACCTGGCAATTGTGCGATGACTTCATTCACCCGAGGGTTATGCTTCATCGTGCATGATCCCAGCGGATAAAAACCTGTGTCGATACCAAAATTCCTCCTAGATAACCATGTATAATGCCGAACCATTTCTGGTTCTGATAGCCTCGGCCATCTTGGCAAATCTTTTCTTGAAAGCGATGGAGGTAGCGCAATGCTGGTCTTGGGTAGCAGTGGCTCTGGCTGAGAATAACCCATTCCGGCACTGCCAGCAAAATCGAATAATCGACTCATGCGACGACCTCCTTTACCGCGCTCCAAACTGCAAGGTGTGCGGCGAGTAACTCGATTTCTGCTGCTTTTGTCTGATCGGTAACGGATACTAACAACCAGTTTCCTTGTGTTGGATACCATCGAGAAAGATCAAAACCCCCAATGATGCCAACGCTGTCAAGATAGTTTAGACAGTTAGCAGCACTTTTTGGCAGTTCGACGACGAATTCATTGAAGTGGGATGCAGTAAAGTGGGGGAGTGTAACACCATCGATTTCTGAAAGTTTTTGCTTTGCCAGTACGCATGCAGACATATTCCTAGTAGCAAGGTGTTCAAGACCCTCTGGACCAAGTAAAGACATGTGCATAGCACCCATTAGGGCAATTAACGTCTCGTTTGTACAAATATTCGAGGTGGCGCGGTGCCTTCTGATATGCTGCTCACGAGTGGATAGTGTCAAACAGTATGCTTCTTTTTCATCGACATCGATACTCCGGCCAACTATTCTACCAGGCATTAATCTAAGATATGGTTTACTACAGGCAAATATTCCGTAGATCGGCCCGCCTCCAGTTGGAGGGCTACCAAACGGTTGACCCTCACCGACTACAATGTCTGCACCGTAATTACCAGGAGCTTCAACAAGCCCTAGAGATACTGGTTGAACTCCAACTATCAGTGCAGTGTTTTCGCCGATTATCTCCTTGACTTGGGTTAAACCACCATCGAGGATTCCTAATGGATTGGGTTGTTCAACATAAACGCCGCAAGAGCCGGCAGCTTCGTTAACTGAGTTTAGGTCAAGAGTTCCATCAGGATTATGTCTTAGCAATTTTATGACAATACCTGCTCCTTGACAGTAATTATGCATCACAGACATTCTGTCTGGAGGTACTAACTCTGAAACGTAAACAGTATCTTTCTGTGTTGCTTTTCTGCTGTGAACTCTAACGACACAGGTGAGTGCTTCTGCAGCTGCGGTCGAACCATCATATAGCGACAGGTTCGCAATAGGTAAGCCGACTAACTCTGAGATTAGCGTTTGAAATTCCCACATTGCTTGAAGCATTCCTTGGCTAACCTCAGGTTGATATGGTGTGTAGGAGGTTAGGAATTCTCCCCTAGTGACTAGCTGGAAGACAGATGATGGAACATAGTTTCGATATATTCCGGCGCCCAAGAAAGATACTACATCTCCCATAGCACGGTTAGCACCCAACAAGCGCTTTGCATCAGCGATTATTTCTTCTTCTGATTGAGGGGGTGGTAATGGAAGTGGTTCTGTCATCCTGACGTGTTCAGGTAGGTCGCTAAATAGGTCATCTATTGAGGTGAAACCCATCTCTTTGAGCATCTCTAATTCAAGGCCTCTATTTGGTAGTTGGTCGACCATACTTACTCTCCCCTTACGGCTAATTTAAACCCGTGCGCGTAACGCCCATAATATTCATGTTTTAGTGGACAAATTTAGCCGTGCCAATTTCAGACGAATGGCGGCCTTACAACAACTGCTCTTACTGACTTTCTGGGGCTCGCTACAACAAGGACTTCATCGCCCTCATCAACGCCTTCGAGGTAACCAATACCAATACCAAGATTCCCTAGACTGGGTGATGGTGCGCCCGATGATAATTTTCCGATGATATCTCCATCAAGATTCGCTACTTCTTTGCCTGGTCTTGGTAACGGACCTTTCTCGGTATACTTTACTCCCCACCATCTGGGATCTGCCGGGTTATGAGAATCTATCCTCGATTTACCAACAAAATCATGATTCATATCTAATCCAAATGGAACGTTTGTTTCCCATGAATCTCGCGCTAGAAACTCGGTTGCTTCAGGTAGTTTTGGCCAACAAAAGTCAACCCCGCTCAGCAGGTAACCTTTCTCCAATCTTAGTGTATCCCTTGCACCCAAACCAACAGGTGTGGCACCTGCTTGGATTAATGAGCGCCACAAGACTGCTGCATCTCTATTCGGGATGAACACTTCATAGCCAGACTCCCCGGTGTAGCCTGTTCCTTGAATCCAGCCCGTAACGTTTAGTTTGTTTGATACTATTTGCTGCCAGCCAAACCTATCAACATGGTTTTCTGACCCAAGAACACTTGTCAGGAGATTTTGGGCACTGGGCCCCTGTAGTGCAATTATCGAAGTTGCCGAGGATAAGTTTTCCATAATAACCGAATTGTCTGAGGGCAAATTATCGCTGAACCATTGCCACATGACGTCAATCATTGATGCATTGGGTACACCAAGTATCTCTTCTTCTGAGACAATAGCGAAAATCATGTCGTCGATGATAAATCCATCACGATCTAAAAAGTGTGTGTAAGCACAGCGACCATTTGGAATTGATGTCACTCTTTGGGTTGCAAGTGTTTCTAACCATTGTTTTACTTCTGAACCAATAAACCGAAATGTGCCCATATGACTGACATCAAACATCCCTGCACCGGACCTTGTGGCGAGATGTTCTTCCTTGATGTTAGAATACCATATGGGCAATTCAAATCCGTGGAAGTCAACAATATTTGCACCCAGTGCCACATGCTCTTCATAGAGCGCAGTTCTAACCAACTCTCCACTTGACATGATTGTCCTAGAACTAGGCGCTCCTTAAACAAGGGGGGAACTAGTATTTTGCTGGAATATTGTTAATTATTTCTTGCCCGTGTCTCTCGATAGACATGATCAGTGATTGCAAAACTGCTTCGTCGATTAGTGGGTTAGCAACTACTGCCCTTATGACCACATTATCTCCTATGTTGGAGCGGCTGACTAAGTGAACTCCTTCACGCATCATTCGGTTCCTAATCTCGGTGTTTAATTCATTGAGGTCTACATCTGTTGCCTCGTAGCGGAAACATATGTTTGCCCATCTACGCTCAGACATCATGAATAGATTCTCGCTTTCGTTTACTAATTCTTCTAGGTAATCGGATAATTCACAATATCGTTCAACCATCTTTGCCCACCCTGCATCACCAATTTCACGCCATGCAATCCACAACTTCAAAGAATCATTACGTCGACCGCATTGTAGTGAATACCTACCTAAATCAACATCTCTAGTGTCATCGTGGAACAGGTAATGTGCTGCGTCACCGTGGGTACACACTGCACGCAAAATCGGCTTATTTTTGGTAAGAAAGACGCTACAAATCAATGGTAAACCCATCATCTTGTGCGCATCCCAACATACGCTATCAGCCAACTCTATGCCATCCATTAACATTCTATGACGCTTAGAAAACAAGCAACTTCCACCCCATGCAGCATCCACGTGAAGCCAAATATTGTTATCGTGTGCAATCTGAGCAATCTCTTTCAGAGGGTCGAAGGCACCTCTGACCGTAGTTCCTGAAGTCGCAATGATACAGAAAGGGACCTGATCGTTGCGTAGGGCACGCTTGATCTCTTCGAATAGTGATTCTGGTTTCATACGCCCTCCAGAATCGCATGATACCTTAATCAGATTCTGATGTCCGATTCCTAATACGTTAGCTGACATCAAAGCCGAGTAGTGCGCCTCAGATGAGACAAATGCAACATACTTGGAACCATCGAAGCCACTAAGAGTTGACATCGGATTGGTTGCTTGACGAGCACACAACATTCCGAGCATATTACCATTTGAGCCACCAGTTGTTAAAGTACCAAATCCGTCACTGTAACCAACTATCTCCATCATACGTTCAATTATTGCTTTTTCAATCAGTGTTGCAATTGGTGACAATTCATAGGTATACATTGATTGATTGGTCAATGCTGCGATAACCTCACCAGCGAAGCCAGCGACATTCAAACCGCCCCAGAGAGGATTCATGAATTCTGGACGGTTGGTCTTAACGCACTGCTTGAGAAAACTGTCAATATCATCTAGTATCGATTGGCTACCACGGCCCTCTAACGGAAGCATTAGGTCTGTTGACTTCGATCGTGAGGTAGCATTAAGGAATTGTACGGTTTTTTCATCACTTTTTTCTGATGAATCAATGTAATTTTGCACTCTGGAGACTAAATCGTCGAGGAACTGGGTCAACTCTGCTCCTCGCATGACACACTACCCTGCGCGCTAATACTTTGAAGCATGCGGTCAAATGAGCAAACATAGAAAAAATAGTACTTATTCATTTTGAATAAATTCATAACTGATTTGCATTCGACTTACTAACCGGCATTAACCAAGCATCATAGCGGAATTTGAATGGAAATTCTTATCTCAACTAACATGTGAAAAAAATTATCTGTGGATGTGGTAAAGAAATCGCAAAAAGCTGATTAATATCGATTTGGATGCGAATAAACGGTAAAAATTACTATGCAATATGAATGAAACCTTAGTAATATTGAATAAGTGCGTCAACTTGCCGTAGCCAATGCTAGGAGAAGTAGGCGGCAAATGGCTAGATAGGTTGCATCAACACGTGGCTAAGGATTTACGAGGAAAGGGGTGGTCTCAAACAGAAATCGCACGCATATTAGGATCAACCCAGAGTACAATATCAAGGCACATCCAGAAGCCCACAGTAAGACTCTCAGCCTCGGCGGACGAGGCAATGGTTGATTCATGGGCCAGTGAGTTATCGCAAGCATTAGCCTCGATAGGTCAAGACTCTGATGTAGTTAGGCAAAGACTGATTGTTGAAATGCAGTTTACCGGCAACCAAACATTGAGATTTGACAAAACACTTACCGGCCTTGACCTAGACAGTGGTCAACTTGAAACGGCACTTTTGAGGAGATTGGAATGGGCCATAGGCAGACTCGATGTTAACAGAATCAAGCACATAATGCCTGCAGTTGGAATGAACATTGCCTCATGTGTGAAAGGTGCTAGAGAGCCCGCAGATGTAGCCGCATTCCCAGGGCGCATAGCTATAGTGGGCGGAAAACTGAGACACCACGAAACCCCAGCATTTGGAGTCTCTAACCACCTAGCATCAATATTAATTCAAGCACACACCATGAACGAAGCTAAAACATCGATAATTAACCTCAGGCCAGAGATGACAGACGAAAGTGTTGATGTCAAAAAAATTGAAGAAATATGCGATGACCTTGGCTACTCCTTTGCATTGTGTAAGAAAGGTATCTTGGTGGGCTCGCACTCTAAAATAGACATAATTCTAGACAAAGGAGGATATGGTTGGGAACCTAGCCTGTACATCCTTGCCCACAATCCCCTAGAATTGATAGACCGAACTCATCAAATTGCTGGCCACTTAGGAGGTGTTGTCAGTGCAAATTAGAGCCTTACTCTGCAGCCTTTTTGTCATTAGCCTTAGTCTGGCAGGATGCTTAGACGCCGAGTCTAGCAACGAATGCGAGGATGGCACGCTTGACATTCTAACCTACGATATACTAGCCCTTAGCGATGATTTAGTCGATCAGTTTACTGTCGAATCAGGATACTGTGTTAATTTCATAAAAGAGGATGACTCTGGCGGCATACTAGACAAGATGATGTTAACAAAGGATAGTCCTGTAGCCGATTTAATGATTGGTTTGGATAACACATACCTTCAGACCGCCCTAACTAATAACTTACTCACGGAAACTAACTATGTTACAAACAGTGGTTACCAAAACATTTCACAATCTGCACTCGAACCGTATTCTGGAACAATGGCAATTCCATTTGACATGGGACCAGTGTGTCTAAATTATGATGAAAGATTTGTCGACGATGAAAATGTGTCCACTCCTACTTCATTATGGAATCTTACTGATGAAGAATGGCGTGGCAAACTAACTTTCCCGTCACCAGTCACGTCCTCTCCTGGCCGAGCTTTTTTAGTTGCAACTATTGATTACTTTGAAAATGATAACGATCCTGAAACAGATGCGTTTGATTGGTGGGAAGCAATCGCAAACAATGATGCAATCTTTACAACTGGGTGGACCGAATCATATGAAACACACTACACCGGTGGATATGGAGAATACACAACTGGGTATATTGGTGATGCTCATTTAACAGTGTCATATTGCCAATCTCCCGGAGTTGAGGCATACTACGCAGGTAACTATACCCACTCAACATCGATAACACTACCGAAATCTACATTCCAACAGGTCGAATATACCGGCATCATTAATGGAGCAAATGACATTGATGCTGCCGAGGAATTTATCGAGTATCTATTGAGCACTGAAGTTAATTCAGATATGCCAGTGAATAATCTCATGTATTCAGTATTGGATGGACAAACCCTGCCTGAAATTAATGGTTACAAGTTTCACTCTGATATCCCAGAAGAAAATAGTAACATTGAGATTTCCAGAATAAACGAAGAAATGGCAACTTGGTTGCAGGATTGGCAATCAGCAACATACTGAGGTGGAGGCTTGCTGAATTCAATTCAGCATCGGAACCTCGTCACCGCTTTTCAGTGGCTAACGATAATTGCCTTTTGTGCGTTAATTGTGACCCCCTTAACCTATGCGATCTACAGATTATTATCAGTTACTGATATGTCCTTGGTGTCCAGCGTTAGGAGCTTTTTTTCGGATGACGAAACCCTAACAGCGTTGCATTTTACTATTGTGGAAGCTTCTATATCTACGCTGTTTACATTGCTTATCGGCTTACCAGTTGCGTGGTATCTAGGCCGGTACAAGTGGAGGAGAGTAAGAATCACTAGGGCAATTCTATCGGTTCCATTTGTCACTCCTTCGATAGTTGTCGCAATGGGTTTTCTAATGTTGATTGACCCAGGCGGCATACTTGATACTATAGGGATTGATTTGCGGCTAGAAACTGGTATTATTGGTGATTTATCAACAATAACAGGGTGGAATAATCCTGGTCATTTTATTGCGCTGATTGCTGCACATGTGTGGTTCAACTTATCGCTTGTAATACGTTTTATCGAGCCAACCTTGTCAACGCTTGATAAGTCGTGGGAAGAGCAAATTAGATTTTTACCAGCAGGCAATAATGCATTAAGTAGAATTAGATATCTGTGGTTCCCATTACTTGCACCAGCAGCATTGTGTGCGGCTTGTTTGTGTTTCATATTCAGTTTTAGTTCATTTGCCTTAATCAAATGGTTAACACCTAATCAAGATAATCTGGAAACTCTAATGGCTAAATCTGGCGGCTCAGCGGGAATTTACAATTATCGTGTAGACACCAGTGAGATTGTACTATCAACTTCAATTGTTCAATTATTGATTTTGTCTGTTGCAGTTATTCTCACTGCTCGTATTCAGAAAAAACACTCGGCAATTCATGCAATTGTTACCGAAAACTCATACAACACAATGAGTAAACCACCGACAAAGTTGGGTCAGATAACCGTCCTTAGTGGAATTATTTTTGCCATTTTGCCACTACTACTTGTGCTAACATCCTCATTTCGAATCAGAAACTCTAGGAGTGAAGGATACTATTATTCAGTAGACGCTTGGGTTGAAGCTTGGAATGGTAATTACTCTGCAACAGCAATTCCAGATGCTTTGTATAACTCTGTAATCTATTGCCTAATCACACTTGCAATTGCCTTACCAGTCGGTTATGTGATTTCCTCCGCAATCGCTCGTCTGGAGACTGAAAGGAAGAATATGATTGCTAGAGTTGTTGAATTCATTTCGATGATGCCGCTAGCTTTGTCAGCAGTAATGATTGGTTTAGGAATTCTGATTGGAGTTCTCAAGTGGGCTCCAAATATGTTTACTTGGGTCATTGTACCAGCAATCCCGCATGTCATCATCACAACTCCATTTGTAGTCAGAATCATGTTGCCAGCAATGAGATCACTAGAACCGGAATATTACGAACAAGCTTTGTTATTAGGGTTATCTCCAACAAAAGCATGGTGGCACGGACGAATTGCTTTATTACGCGCACCACTAGTTGTATCTGCGGCGCTGACTATGGCATTCTCACTCGGCGAATTCGGAGCATCTTGGATTCTAGTTAGGTCTGGTTCCTGGGATAGTTTGTCTGTATTAGTCGATCAGTTAATGGGTCAACCAAAGTTTAATCCATTAATTCAACCAATGGCAATGGCAGCCGCATCGACATTAATGATATTGACATTTATTCTATTTTTAATTGCGGAAAGATTTCGCCACACAGAGGAAGGAAGTGGTTTCTAATGGCTGTAAATAATAAAGTACTGACAGTAAATATTGAACAAAAGAATTACCATCAAAGCACTATCTTTCGCGAGCTAAAATTATCCCTAGAGGACGGGGAAATAATTTCCGTTTTTGGCCCCAGTGGTTGTGGAAAGACAACTCTGTTGAGGATGATAGCGAATCTTGAAGAGTCAAAGGATAATGAAATATCACTGGTTTCCGAATATCGTGATAAAGTCGGCTTTATATTCCAAAAACCTGTGCTATATCCGCACTTGAGTGTCGGAAAAAATATACTTCTGGGAAGTAAAAATAAACTTAGCAAACAAGAAAAAAAATTTACTGTAGACAAGTCACTTAGGATGGTTAACCTCTCCGGTTTCAACGATCGAAAAGTGACAACTTTGTCTGGCGGTGAAGCACAGCGTGTTGTCTTAGCTAGAGCACTTTTGGCCAATCCAAAACTACTATTGCTAGATGAACCATTTTCCTCACTGGATTTAGAATCACGCCGGCAATTAGCCAAAGAAACTAAGCATATTTTGAAACGCGAAAATGTTTCAGCAATACACGTATCACACGATATTGAGGAGGCTAGAATTATCTCAGACCGCATTATTAATTGGGATGACATATGTAATCCAAATAACGCAACCAATAATAACGAGCATGACTAACATAACAACGAGCAACATGCCTGCAGTGCCGATAGAAGTGCTTCCCTACGTTAGAGGCATCCAACTTGTCCTGTCTAGTTACGAAGGATACACAAAGGGCAAACGTCGAGAAGCAGACAAGTTAATTCGTGAAGAGTTGAAGCGAGCCGGGACACGAGCAAGAAATCACCTCTCCAATATTCAGGATATTGCGTTCAAGAATGAAAAGATGAACATTGCTAGAACAGCAAAACTGGCGATGACAGAGATTGATGAGTTAATTGAAGGTGTTGACAAATCCGTTACAGGTATGAATCACGCTTTTTTCTCGGGCAATCGTTCAGCAAAAGTATCTGATCTCAAAAAACTGATCAAGCATGACCATGATGTAATCGAAATGGTTACCAAGGCAATCAACATTGCAAACAGTGCTGAGCATGCTTTCAGCACAAGAAAATCTGATGATGATGTGATTAGCTTGATTCAGCAATGTCAACAAATGACCACAAGTTGTCAAGGATTTTTTACCTCAAGAAACAAAATTCTTGGCGGTCTAAGACAGAAATCAAAGTAGGTGAGAAAATGGTAACGAAATTTAGATGGCGCGATAATCCAAACATATTAGCGAAATTGATAGATGCAAATAACATCAACACATGGAAAGCACAAGAAGTTGTTCTAAAGCCTAATGAAGCATGTGCGTTTATTGTAGACGGCAGAATTGGTGACATACTTACCGAGAAAGTTGTCGGTAATATTGCTGGAGGATTTAACCGATTTATTGGGGATATTATGGGTGTAACTGCTAAAGATCGCCGCTTGCTATTTGCAATGACTGGACCTGCGGATATCTCAATACCATTTTCAGGCAGCCTACCAAATGGAAATAATGTTACTGGCTTTGCAAACATAAGGGTGCAAATAAGGACTGATGACATACCAAAACTCCTCAACATGTTTGCCAACAGTGCACCGACTTTGGACAGAAAACGTCTTGCAGAGGTATTACATAATGAACTGATGATGCGAGTTATCAACCCTTCCCTTGCCGAGTGTTCAGATGACGCACAACTGAGAAGCGCAACATTTCAAGAAAAATTTGAAATGCGTGCTGAGGTAGAGCTAAGAGCAACCCTGTCCACACTTGGTTTCACTATACTCAAAGCCTTCATCACTGCAAACAAAACCGATAGTGAGAAAATCAAAGAACTACAAGCACAACTAGCCGCAGCAACCAACACTGAGGGCGCTCATGCTGAAGCGTTGATGGATAGAATCGCAATTCGCGAAGCGGCAACACTACGCAGAATCGAATGCGAGGCGAATATCTCTAAGGCTGAAGCTGCCGGTAAAGTCTCTGTTGAATTAGAATCAGAATTGAAAGAATTGCGCAAACAAGAGGCAAAGTGGGAGGCTGAACTAAAACGTGATGAAGGACAATTGAATCTAAAACTCAGGGAATCATCTCATAAAACTGACCAAGCCATGGCTTTGTTTGAGCAGGTTCAAGCCAACAAAAGAGAACGAATAAAACAACAAATGGACCACCAGGATCAACGCATGGACAAACAAAATGAACTACAGGTAAAGATGATGGAGATGGCCGCTCAGAATGATGCTTTAACCCCAGAAGTTATGCAAGAATTCCTACGTCAACAAACTGCTCAAAAAGCAATTGATGGCTCTGGTGCAGAAAATTCCTATGAATACAATAACCTACAGGAGTATGATTGCAGACAATGTGGTAAACCAGTCATGAAAGGATGGAATGCTTGTCCACACTGTGGAATTCAACTTTGAACCTACACATGATTAATTAATCAACCACCTATCGATAGTTCATGTCAAAAAAGTGGGGCTCGAAACCTTGGCGTGTTTGGGCAAGCCACTGGAAAAAGAAAGACGCAATTGGTGGTTTGCGTCTGCCGTTAGCGCTCATTGTATCGATAATAATTGGATGCGGAGGTGGATACCTAATCATAAACGAATTTTCGAACTGGCGTAATTGGCAAGCATTTGATCCGCAATTGAGCATTGACAATCTCATTCCAGTGATTCCTTGGATGATTATACCATATGCAACACTTTATTTTTATTACCCAATGGCAGCATTACTAGGAATGAAAGATGAACCGACCCAACGAGAAAACATCATATTTCATCAAACATTCTTGATGCTGACTTGGATGATATTTGCTATTTTCATCATCTTCCCGGTGAAGGTAGACTTACGTTCAGAGGTCTTTGAAACCGAACTTGGCATATGGGAATCGTGGTATGATTTGTTGCATTCCGTAGATAATCCGTGGAATGCTTGGCCATCACTACACATAGTTCAGAGCCTCCTTGCGGTATTAGTAATAACGAGATGGCATGGTAATGCAAGTAAAATCTGGTTAGTACGTATATTATGGATATCTTGGTTCATGTTAATGATCTCTGTAATGACCACAAAGCAACATTTCATTTGGGATGTTATTAGCGGAGTTTGCATAGCACTAATTGCATGGAAATATTGGATTTTACCGGCTTTGAAAAACTCACATTCCAAAGATATAGTCAGTGAATTTGATTACCAATAATTAACCGAAAACGGCGCTTACTGCGTCTCTGTTTGTCAGATAAAGGGTAAGGCTAATACCAGCCATTATCATCATCCATGAACCGACCATTTTTATCATTCCTGTAGCCCTTCTGAGGAAGTTAATCATAACTTGCCGACCAAGGCCAACCATCACTGTGACAGCGATCATAAGTATCAATAGACCAAGCATCAATCCACCGATGCCAAGAGTAATTGCGCTACCACCTAATGTTCCAAGGTAAAGAACGAACGGCAATACTGCTGCTGCAGTACAATCTATCGATGCTGCAGCATAACCAATACCATACAAATACATATTTCGTCGAGGAGTAAAGATGTCGTCGTCTTCTGTTGTGCTATACTTATCGACAAACTTCTGAACGAAGCCCATTACGTGAGATGTTACACCCAACAACATCATTGAACCTAGAACAATTAACAAGATTGCGATTCCAACAGCTATCACGTGGACTAATCCTGACTTTTGAAAGGCTTCACCCATTAGGACTGCAACGATTCCAATCAGCAGGAAAAATGTCCACATACCAAATCCAGATAATGAGCCGATTACCACTGGACTGGGCATTT
>JAYXVG010000028.1:0-12810 GCA_036021875.1 Thermoplasmatota archaeon
CTTACCGGGGCAACCGGCCTTGGGAGATTAGATGCTACTTTTTCTGCGGCTGAGGAGGCAACAAACTCAGACAATGACATTTTACCATCCTCATCTTTATCGGCAGATTTGTGTAATTCCGCAGACTCTTGTTCACTCAACCCTGTAGCCAACGATAATTCTTCTACTGATAGATTGCCGTCGTTGTCACTATCAGCTTGGATGAACATTTCCGCTGCGCTGACAAATGGTTCTTCAATTACTGATTCATCAGCTATTTCTATTTCAGGGGCTTCCTCAGAGTAACTAGGGTCTGCCGCACTCGACTCATCGTGCAATTCATCCATAGAGTCCTGATGTTCGACCATATCAGTCTCCTGTGCTGTAAGAGAAGGAGTTGCTATCATTCCGAAAGCACCCTCAAACGCGTTATCAGTAACCTTTGCTGCTTTCCTATCGGTAAGGTTTTCATCGATAGCGGGTTCAGAAATATCTTGCATCGGTAAATCTTCAACGATTCGTTGACTTGGCAAGGGCACAGAAGCAGTTTCACTTAACTTACCCAGTTGCGAATTATGTGACTCCTCAGCAATTGTTCCAACCGGTGTTGTTGGTGGCAACTCTACTGTGGCTGGTAGTTTTGTTACAGGTGGCTCTGAAACTAGAGATTTGGATGTGTCAACCGCAGAATTTGCAAGATTAGTGATAGGAATAGGATGGCCGATGACATCAAGCGCAGCATCAAACTCATTTGCAATTTCAATAAGCGTCGAGGAATTTTTTTCGACATCATCTAGTATCTCTGCCATTGTTAGATAGTATTTCATAACCTCATCTGGGCCCCCAGTGGCCTGAGCAATTGCTAACACTTTCATCATATTCATTGGATCTGCAAATCGCTGCAATGCCTCATATTGGCTGTCGGTTATGGCAGGTTTCTGACTTGGCGAGTCTTCACCCAATGAATTAGGTAAGCCAAGGTAATGCAGTATGGGGTCTGAAAAACTCATTAATCCAAGATGTCCAGAAACAAGGTAGTAAATCTCACCACCCTCACATTTTAGCAGGTTGCTAGCCTCTTCAAAATCAAAATCTCCCGGCTTTAATACCACATCTGCTACCAGTCCAAAGAATGCTGTTATTGACTGATTTCTATCCATTGACATCATTTGATGCACGATATCGGAGGATTGTGTGATACCAAAATATGCTGAAGTCTCATCTACCTCAATACCCTCAGGCAATGATGCTCCTTCAAGCGCCGGTTCTGACATTAGTATCCCTCCGTTAAAATTCCCTGCTTATTCATCTTTCAAAAGTAATCCCCAAATCTCTTACCTTGATTTGGTCTTTGCTAAGTTAATCAACGCTCTCGATTGTGGCGCATTCCAACCTCTTTCTTGGAGATACATCAATAGTTGTCTTTCATTGTCGGCTGAAACATCACCAAGCTCCTCAATGGCATTATCAATCGATGATTTGGATATATTCTCAAAGATATCCTCCTCGATATCGACTACTGCTCTTCTGACTTTCTTTTCTCCTTCCCCGGACTTCTTTACCTTCTTAGCTACCTTTTTGCTGCTGACAGTAGACTTGGGCGGAACTCTTTGATTGGTGAATCTCGGAGGTCCAGAGGCTGGTTTGTTCGTGGGTTGCGACGATACTGGTCTATTGCTTGAACTGGGCGGTGGCGCCCCAATAGGTCCACTTATTGACGGGTTGTTGCGTTGGATCAATTGTTGCCGTTGATTGCCTCGTTCCCTGTCAAGGAACGAGAGTCGGTCTTCCGGATAATCGTCCTCAAAGTCATCTTCATCTTCAAACCAATCTTCATCATCTAAACCGCGATTACGCAAGATTACAATTATCACCAGTAGCAAAATTACAGTCCCAGCGACAACAGCGATAAAAGTAGTAATTGACATACCAAGAATCATCGCTGATGAAGATGAGTCTGATTGCTTCTCTAGTGGACAGCCATCAGTGTAACCATCGATTCCTCTTGCTTCGTTAGGACAATTATCCAAACTATCAACAATACCATCATTGTCAGTGTCCCTTTCATTTGCTGCACAACCGTTCAAATCTACTGAAGTCCGGTATAATGGATTAGTTGATGGGCACAGATCAGGGTTCAACCCTGATGCATTGTCGCCATAACCATCGCCATCAATATCTCGCCACTGAGTGGCATCATCTACGAAAGCATCGGCTAAACCACTCGGTGAGGCTGCAAATTCAGCAGTGGGATCGGAATAGCCGTCCGAATCCGTGTCAAAACATCCCAGTCTATCTTCAGTTGAGGTCCCACTGACATCTGGGCATTGGTCGCCATCCACGCCTGATGGATTGTCGCCATAACCGTCTCCGTCGGTATCTGCCCACTGAGTTGGCTCAAACATATACTGGTCATCTAACGTATAACCATCTTCATCCCAATCAATTTCTTTCGCACTCTCATCCGTGCAGCCATCAGGTAGAACCGGATAATTCTCAGGAGTATCTGGGCATACATCAGTATCATCAGTAATCCCGTCTCCATCTGTGTCTTTCTGTGAAAGAGAGCAACCATCGAGGTCAGGGATTTCGTTTAATGGTGTGGATGGGCACAAATCAAGGTAATCGTAAACCCCGTCTGAATCTGTGTCTATTTGACGCTGTGGCAAACTACAACCGGTTGAGTCGACACTTGAGAGATCAACCGTTTCAGGGCAGATATCGGCATCATTTGTCACCCCATCGTTGTCATCATCCAGTTGGTTATTTGCACATCCAGATAGGTCAACTACCAAGCCAAATTGCGTATTGGGGCATAAATCGTTTTCATTGATTACAAAGTCATTGTCATCGTCATTGCCGTCAATCAATGGACAGCCAATTCCCAGAGTTCCATTGACTACTCCCGGTGCATTGGGGCAAACATCTGCTAACTCTCCCCCTTGGAAATCACCAAATCCGTCTCCATCAGCATCAGCCCACTGATTGGGGTCGTATGGAAAAGCATCACCAGTCTCATTCTCTCTGAGACCGGTTGAAGGATTGACATCAAAGGTGTATATATCCCGATAGTTATCACCGTCAGAATCTAAGCACCCATAGAATGGGTTAGTAGAGTTCCCTGCAACTAATGGACATCCATCGATTTGAAGGCCTTGCGCATTTGTTCCGTCGTAAAATTCGGTAAACACATCGGGATACCCATCCTCATCTGTATCATTAGCTGCGGCTATATTATTAGGGAAGTAATCTGGATTAGTGGCATTTTTCGAGCCATTGTCACCAAAGCCGTCACCATCTGAATCTGCCCATTGAGTAGGATCATCGGGCCATATGTCAGCACCTAGAGATTCATTCCAGAAGTTAGTTGGGTCTGAAGCGCCATCACCATCTGAGTCCTGACAACCCAGGCGATCAATATACGAGGTTCCGTAATCAAATTTACAAGCGTCGCCACCGATAAAATCTGAAGAGTTGTCTCCGTATCCATCTCCATCAAAGTCTGTGTATTGCTTTGGATCATAAGGAAATGCGTCGCCTGGTGGGGCGTTGGAATCATACCAAGTATCACAGCAATCCGGGCCGTGGTTGTCTCCGTAGGAATCGCCATCAGTATCGAATGCTTGCTTCCAGTTATCGCTAAATATATCCCCGTATGGGTATTGAGAATTCCAATCGACCCAACCGTCCTGATCAAAATCAGAGCAACCGATACGCCCTAACCATGACATACCGAATGCTGTATTACAATCATCACTTAAATCATCGTAACCGTCTCCATCAGCGTCAAAGCATCCATAAGTGAGTAGTGATGATGTCCCCGACTGTGTTGGACATGCATCACTGAGTGGTCCGTTTACGTTGTCACCATACCCGTCCCCATCTTGGTCAAGCCATTGGTTAGGGACATATTGTAGTTCATCAATAACATCGAAAATGTGGTCATTATCTGAGTCTTCTAAAAAGTCTACGCTGATAATTTGGTTACTCGATGTAGGTTTTGTATACAGGTAAATCATATCATCTGTAAGAGTGGCAGAGTATCCATTTTGATTAGCTAAACCATCAATTGCTGAGTTATGCCAGACCTCATCTGCGTTGAGACCTTCGGTGTATTCCATGCTGTGCCAGGATATTGTGTCTGATTGAGCCTGCCTACCTATTACAACAATGTGCGTGCTAGTCTTCATTATTGTGAAATCATCTACAATCTCGCCAAGTTTGTGAGCGATTACTTCCCAGTTACCCTGGACTCTGCGATAAACAGAATTTAACTCGCTGTTGACAGCGATCAAAGGCATTGCTCCACCGACTGCCTCAATATGATTTGAGGAACTTAGATTCTGAGGTTGAGCAAGCAAAATAGAGTTCCAGGCGTTAGAATTACTCGCTTTTTCATACACCATCATGCTGCCAGTTGAGGTTAGAGCGGAGAGAATCAAGCCATCGTTATCATCGGTCACCAGAGTCAGATTGGTCGATAAATCGGATTCAATTGCCACAAAAGTGGTCTCAGTTGATACGTCACTTACGGTTATAACACTGAGATTATTGAAATTTCCATCGTCTAGGATTGCCGCAATGTGTATAGAACCAACATTACTCAGTGCTGTGGCAAAAGACTCGGCTACCAAATCTCCAGAAACTGAGATGTTGTTAACTGCCCATGACGTTGCTCTGGTTGCGATGTTAAGTTCCATTGTTACATAATCTCGATAGACGATAAGTGGACTGCCTGATTCATCCATTATTAGGGAGAATGGTGATGATATATTTGCGGAATCAGCAACTAATTGTTCATCCCAACCGGACTCAGTATGCTCATTAATGAACAATTGGTTGGAAAAAGGTGAATAATATGCAACGAACATTTCTCCATTATTTCCGGCAATAGATGATACAAATTCAACGTCTGAATTTGTGGTTATTGAAGATTCAACTCCGGTGTAACCAGTATATGTCCTAAGGTTTAGTCCGTCGTTTACATAGAACACAAATGGTGAACCTGATGAGGTAAGGGCGAAATTACTGCCACCATTGAACGGTGATTCCTCCGCAATGATGTTTTGGATTTGCCAATAATTTGACTGGGAATCACTCTGGAGCGAAACCATCTGTGTACTTCCTGAGTTTGCGCTGATATTTACTGTGTCGAATATTATGCGTGGAATGCCATTTGTCGATGATTGAATTTTGCCATCGACTGTTTCACCGATGACAGTAACTTCACTGACATCAAACAACTTCCTGCTAAATAGTTCAAGAGTTGTATGCTCTGTCTGTGATTCATCGATGGATGTAGAATGAAAAACAAATTCTGGTAGGTTATCATTGTTTGAATCCCCTTGGCTGGCAATAACACTGGCGTAATCTACAGGGCCACTAGCAACAAAGTAACTAGAACCATCAACTATCTCATTAGAACCTAAGATTAATTCCACTTGGTTTTGCTGCATTCCAGCTTTTCGGGTGATGAGTAAATCGTTAAATCCATCATCATTGGTATCCCCCGCTGAAGCAAAGTTGAGACCAAGTAAGTCATTTGCATCACCAGCTATCCGGGCACTAGGCTGGTCAGCTATTCCACTAGAGTTCCCATAGAACACCCATATGTTACCACTGTTGAAGGCTGAGGTGTTATATGGCTCAGAAATGAAAAGTTCATCAAAACCATCGTTATTCAGGTCATTGATAATCTCAACTCGATAGCCAAATAATGTACCGGATGAAATTGATTGATAGGAACGATCCGGGTTTGTGGCAAACCCTGTGGCGCTACCATACCTAACCTCTACAGAAGAAAAACCTGAACTGTCTATCAAATCCCCGGTGTTACCGATAACCAAATCAGGGAAGCCATCACCGTTTAGATCGCCGTCTGCTGATATCGATTGGCCAAAATTACTACCTTGCAGCATCTGGTTGGGACTTCCCATTTTTACCCAAGTAGTATCTGTATCGCTGCCATAGAACAAGTCTACTTTTCCTGTATCAGAGCCTTGTTGATAATCAATTGAACAAACCAATACTTCATCGTAGTTATCAGAATTTAAATCATCTACCGTCTCAAGACAGTAGCCATACTGGTCTCCAGTGGTTACTGGATTAGACACTCCAGAAACCACTGCTAATGTTTCACTCAGGCCGGATGAGGAACCGAAGGCAAACTGGACTAGCCCGTCATTGGTATTTGCCCCAGGTGAACCAATTGCAATGTCATCAAAGCCATCGCCATTATAATCACCAACCGCCATGCCTTTACCCATCATTTGGCTATCAGAATCCCCTTCCCAGGTATAATTAGCAACTAGACTTAGTCCATTTGTTGAGCCAAAATAAACCGATACTTGGCCGTTTGAAGATAGTAAATCTGTGCTAGCATGTGCTTGTGAGTGGGTGAGATCTGCGAAACCATCACCATTGAAATCTCCAAACAATGCTTCGCTCGAACTTGCGTCACTACTAGAAATTACATAATCCGGTGATGAACTTATTTGATTATCCTGATTGGCCAAGGAGCGCTCTATCGTCAACACAGTGTTATTATTAATTAAATCTGAAGTGAATAACTGTAACAAATCTGAATCATCTAAAGTCATGCCTATGTCTGTGTGAAGGTTTTCTCCCTGCGATACCACTTGATGTGATGTTAAGCCATTTGAAATGGTCATGAGAATAGCTTGATTCTCCTTGGTATACATCAGGTATATATCCCCACTTGAGGTTATTTCTAGTTCGAAGTCTTGGCCTACCGGCCCTGTTTCTAGTAACCCTGTTTGCCAGAAAGCTCCGGTGTAATTTACTCGATGTAGGGCCCCATTATCGTCTCTGAAGACGCCCCATTCGAGATGTTCTGGCGTAATTGCTAGTTCCACGTTTGAAACATCTACATCTTCTAAGATTGTTCTGGTGTGCCATTCATCTCCATTGGAATATAACGAACTCGCGTAAGCAATCTGCCCCGCTTTTAGGTCGGTTCCGTTGGTATAAAGCATACTTGCGCGCTGATTTTCTTTTACCGCAATTGCACAATCAAAATTATTGGCACCTTCGGCACTACTGAGGACTTCATCAACCTCAAGTTGTTTAACTGTTTCACCTAAATCAGTCCAGTAATAATTGACCATACCTTCTAGATTCTGCCAACAGGCATTGATCTGCTGTTGCTTGGAAATCACCACATCGGGGACTGTTGGAGTGCCTGCAGAAGGAGACTGAATAACCTGATTGTGATAGATATCTAAATCAGTTTCATATCGGACTAAACCTTGAGGAACGTTATCTAAATTAAGTTGTTCACCCGCCAAATCATATCCAAATTCCAAAGCAAAGTCAGACATTTGCTGACCTTCATCATCGGTGGCTAGTGGAGTGTTTTGGCTAAGTTTGTCAACCGTATTTTGCCCAATAGCTATACTTGAAACTTGAAAGATAAGTAACATAACTAGAAACTTCGCCACCAGCGAGTTACTAGATGTATTTTCACTCGCCATAGTAGACGGATGCGTTGATGGTTGAAAACCATTCCCGAAGAATGCCCAATGACCCCCTTCGGGGGTCAAAAGTCAATTTATAGAGTATTGTTGACAAAGTAAGACCTGTTGGATGCAATAATGACGAGTGTATTAATCGTTGGAAACGCTCGTCAAGAAAATCTCTCAAAGTGGTCTAAACTAATTGAGAAATCTGACTTAATTATTGCCTGTGATGGAGCTTTAGACAACTGCTTGGAAAATAATTTGGACGTTGACATCGTTATTGGAGACATGGATAGCATAAGCAACCAAGCATTAGAATATACAAAACTAAATTCTACACAGGTAGTTCACGTCGTCGAGCAAAACAGCAATGATCTCAGTAAAGCGATATCTTATGCAAAAACCCTGCAACCAGAAACAGTGAATATAATCGGGGTTGATGGCGGAGATTCTCATCACCAGTTTGCAAATTATTTGACACTGATAGAGACTCAAACTAACGCCATAATACACTTGGATGACAGTCTTGTGTTTTGTGTAAGTAGTTCATCCCCTATACATTATTCTATAGATTTAGGAACGCCCTTTTCTGTGTTCAGTATTGGTAGAAGCGAAACTGTCTGTTTAGGTGGTGGCAAGTGGGAGCTCAATGGTGAGGATTTAGAGCCAAGTTCACAGGGGTTACACAATGTTGCGGTAGCGAAGGAATTGACTATAAGTTGTAAAACAGGAAACCTACTAATTTTCATTGCTCGCTGAACTTGGCATGTGACTTCTGATGAAAGTTGAGTAGTCAGATTTTTCGTCCCATTCCTTAGCCAAAATGTCGACTCGCGCTATTTCTAAGGTTTTTTCCAAACCGCCCCAATCTTCAATTAAACCTAGTTTGAAGGCTGCTTTTGGCGTATAACCGGGTAAGAAGTTACGCCAAACAAATGGAATCCTGCCTGGAGTGATTTTATTGACAACCTTGACTATAGATGTGTTACAAGTAGTCAGTAGAGAATGATACCATTCTGCATTCTGGCTCAATTGATTCATTTTCTGTGCTATTGCGACAAGTAATTGTCGATCTTTATCCGGAGGTGTAACTGCTCTGAATAGGTAGTCTCGATTCCCCCTAGCGTTTGTTCTAAGGCCTAGTAAATCGCGTTCATAACCAATGAGTAAATACAACTCATAAGACCGCCAAAGCCCTTTCCATGGATGGTATCGCTCGCCCTTTACTCGTCTAGCCTCGAAGGAAATCGAGATACACCTACCGTCATTGAATTCAATGCTCAGAAAAGTATGAGCCAGCCCGTGAATTTTGTGGAAATGGTCAACAACAAACCAAATATCCTTGATTTCACGCATGTCAAATTTGACATTATCATCCCACCGCTCATCACGATCCCTGGTTGTTCGCCAAGTAAAATCTCTAATTTTGCTAAACGTGATATGGTTTTCTTCAATCACTGCGGTGGATTGAAACTCACAGTCTGTGTTCCAGTCCGCCTCAGTACTTGGCTCTCTGGGCCTTATCCTCGTGAACCAAACATAGTATAGCCTGAGCCCCACAATTGTGACAACCAACAGGCAAAATACAACAAAATACTGAAATAAGCTCAGTTTGAACAATTCCAGGTGTTTCACCACCTAACCCAAATTCGTAACTCAGTGTCCCACCAATCATGGCTACCATCGGGGTGTTGACGCCATAAAACTCCATCATCATCCGTAGTTGTTGGCAATCCTTCAGCATCCGGAGAGCCATCTGGTAGAATCATCGGAGTTGGGCCTAAATCACGCATCGGTAATACTTCATCTACATCTTTCACTCGTACTAAAATTAGGTATGATAATACAACAACTACCAAACCAAGAACGCCAATTGATATCCAACCTACTGATTCAGTTTCGGTATCCTCGCCGTAGGATCTCGAGGGCGCAACCGACTTTTCTTCGGCAGTCAACTCAACTCCTGGGAGCCTGACTAAGTTGACTCCTTCAATGGCGCTAATTAATTCGTTATTAATCACCTCAAGAGAAACCAAATGTACGCCTGCAGGTAAAATTGAACAGTCGTATGTATCTCCAATATCACCCTCGATTTGGGCACCTTGGATACGCCAAATCTTTTGGAAAGAGGAAAAATCAACCGCATCATCTGATTGCTGCATTGTTACCAAACATTCTGTGTCTGTTGTATTGCCATTGCCGTTAACCACAAGCGTGAATTCTGGCGCAGGGCGGTTATGAATCGTCAGATTCAACCAATCTTCTGTCGTTTGTCCAAGATCATTTCGATACGCCTCCTTTAGTTCGTAATCACCGGCTGGCCAATGAGAGCAATCGAGCGCATCTTGAGAGTCAAGCACTGTGAATGGGGCGCCAGAGAAGGTTCTGACTCCGCTTGCACCGTAACGTGGGCCTGTCTCGTCAGAGAAGATTCTAGATATTGTGCATTCATCACCAGTTTCAATGTGTTGAGGTGCATTTAGTGCTAGCAGTATAGAAGGTGTCTGCAGTGCTGGTTTGAGGACATATGTCGGTAATGGAATAGTGGTTATTATATTCCCGTCTTGGTCGACTATCTGCAACTTTAACTCATGTTCGCCTGAGGCCCACGCATCATAAACCAGCGATGCATTTGACTGCCCCGAAAATGTAAATTGTAATACCTCTGTAACTTCCCGATCCTTGTATTCACCAACTAATCTGAGTTCCAAATTCGTGTTATCTTGCTCAGTATTAAACACCACAACCACTCTTATTGCGTCGTTATCGCCATCTTGATTCGTATCAAGTGTGTCATTGCGCAAAGCAATCAACGTCAAACCTGCTTCTGCTAGCGAATCATCAGAAGTGTCCTCAGCAACAACACAAGGAGAAGTGTAAGACAGTGCGAGGATAGAACAAATTAGTAATATTATAGAGAATACTGGGAAGGACCTACTGTTCGACAGTTTCTCCACCCCCATTCTGTCCACTACTATCTACACTTGCCCCTTCTGGTATGGTGGGCAAATCACTCAATGGAGTCATTCCTTCATTCGCATCATCCGCTAGATTAGCTGCGAAATCGACATGCTCTTTTTCATTAAACATTCGTTCTGTCATTGCCAATTCATCCTCTTCTCTACCCATTTTAACCACTAGTGCAAGAGATGCGCCAAGTATGAATCCAAGTCCAATTATGAGATAGGTCAACCAAGAAGCTGCTGGGTCTTCACCCATGATGGCAATAGCCGACTTTAGGGTCCCATATTCGTTTGACCACCCATCACCGTTATTATCCGGACAGCCTTGCAGGTCTCTTGTTGAGTCGCCAGCTTTATTTGGACAGTCGTCCCTTAACGCTCCTAGAGTGACGTCACCATAACCGTCACCATCAGTATCTCGCCATTGTAATGCTTCATTGGGGAAGGAGTCTGCTAATCCAAATGGGTGTGCCTTCCAAGTTTCTGTTGGGTCAGACCAACCGTCGCCATCGGTATCTCGACATCCTAATCTATCCATCAATGAGGTTCCCCTTACCTCTGGACATGCGTCTCCCTGATTACCATCGGCAGCGTCACCAAAACCATCACCGTCGGTATCACGCCACTGCGTTGGCTCGTGGATAAAAGAATCTCCGAGGTCTGACCAACCATCGCCATCAGTATCAATACAACCCCAACGATCTCCACCCTCGGCAGGCCCGACAGAGGTTCCAGCACTGTCTGGGCACACATCAGCGGTGGTGCCCTGTGGATTATCTCCGCGTCCATCGCCATCACGATCGGCCCACTGGGTTGGGTCAAGCGGCCAAGCATCACCGGTGCCGCCCGGACTGGCTAACCAATTTGCTGTAGAGTCTGACCACCCATCTCCATCAGTGTCAGGACAACCCCAGCGATCAAATGTTGAGTAACCAACCGTGGTCTTGCAGCTATCGCCACGTACTGATGGACGCCATGTTTGACCATCAAAATATTCCAAGTTATCGCCATAGCCATCCGAATCTGTATCATACCATTGACTTGCTTCTTCTGGGAATGCATCGGCAAAGCCATCTGGATGTGCTATCCAACCCTCGGTCGGATCGGAATAGCCATCTTTGTCAATATCTCGGCAACCCAGCCGATCATAACGGGATATCCAACCAGATTCAACTTCCTCTGGGGTAGAAAATACACACACATCGCCTTCAAATCCGGTCTGGTTGTCACCATAACCGTCGCCATCAGTGTCACGGTATTGGGACGGAACTAGCGGAAAATCATCTACCTGAGTTGCGCCATAGGTTTGGTTATCACCCCAGCCGTCACTGTCAGTATCGCGCCACTGGGTCGGATTTTCAGGGAAATCATCGATTCTTACTGCCCCGAATGTTTGGTTGTCACCCCAACCATCGTAATCAGAATCCTGCCATTGTGTCGGTTCTGATGGAAAAGCATCTGAGCCGTTGTATATTGTCCAATTTTCGTCACCATCTGAGTAACTGTCTCCGTCGGTGTCGGGACAACCATAACGGTCTGAAGAAGAAGTTCCTGTAATGAATGGGCATGCATCAGGCATACTTGCAACCTCTAGCCATTGACCTATACCCCAAGCCAGGTGTGTCTCATTCCAAGCAGGATCATACCAATTGTCGCCATAACCGTCAGCGTCGGTATCTGTCCATTGAGTATTGTCTGCGGGGAAGGCGTCTGCAAGTCCAACTGGGTGGGCGAACCAAGCACTTACACCAAACAAACCGCCCGGATCAGCATCAGAAAATCCATCCCCATCTGAGTCTAAACAACCATATCTATCGCTGCTAGAACCACCAGAATTGTATGGGCATGAATCACCTTCATAACCGTCTAGGTTATCACCATATCCGTCATTGTCAGAGTCTTGCCATTGTGTGGGCTGGAATGGAAATGCATCAGCTCCGTTGTTAGGGCCCCAACCAACTTCAGGGTCTGAATAACCATCTAAATCGCTATCGAGGCAGCCTTTTCTATCATAGGCAGAGGTTCCCGGGGTGAAATCACATGCATCTTCTGAATCAATGTATCCGTCTTCATCTGAATCTCTTTGAGCGGTATCAATTGTCGCTAACAAATCATATCGAATCTCATCATTACAATTGCTGTCTCTTGCCTTAATCTTGACATAAACTTGACTTTGTGTGCTTAGACTCACCGTGTAAGATACATCGGGATCATCATCCGTAACATAGGTGCTACCAATCTCGGAACCATCAGGCCGATGAATCGAAACATCGCCTTCCCAACCGTCGCCCCAAAAGCACAACCAGTCTTGGTTATTCAATGGCTTTCCCTGAAATGATATTGTAATAACATCGCCTTTGAAGGCATTAACCTTCCACCAATCTACCTCG
>JAYXVG010000029.1:0-12626 GCA_036021875.1 Thermoplasmatota archaeon
ATAGTCAAAAATCGCTGCGTCGGCATCTAAGTCGATGATACACTGCCTTCCAGACATCGGTTTGGATGATAATCCAGCTTCTATGCAACTAGCAAAATGAGTTTGTAAGGTAGCAAAATGTTTGTCGGTGCGCTCGGTGTCGATATCTTGTAAAACTCGTCTTGCAGCATTTGCACCGCAGGCTAATATTATCGCATCACAAGAAAAGTTTCTACCATCATGAAGGAACACTTCTTGGCCTTTTATTGATGTGACCTCGCAATTTGTTTCGATTAACACTCCTATTTCATCGAGCGTTGCACCCAATCTGCCAATTAAACCGATCCAGCCCTCATTTGAAACACTTAATTTTGATTTAATCACAGATTTTATCCGATCGTGACCTTGCTCAATGCCCCAACTTGACAAAAACTCTATGCCTTGATAAAATGGGTTTTCTAGGTCTCTGAGTTTGATACTGCGCCTGTTCAGTGCAGCCTGTTTGACATTACCTACCGGTCTTATTGGGCCAAATCCAGCGACCTCCACTTTGTCAAGCCTGAGTGATTTTATTTTGGGTTTGACACGGCTTAGCTTCTTACACATCTGGAAAAAAGGCCCAGATTTATCGAATAGGTGTGGCCCGTAATGCAAGGAAAAACCGTCTACGTTTTGAGAAGTCCCCCGTCCCCCTATTTTGCTTCTTTTTTCCAATACAACGACATGATGGCCGCTCGAAACTGCATGTATGGCGGCACTTAAGCCAGCAATGCCGGCGCCAACAACAACAACTCTCGCCACATTATGTCCAACACTGTTTACGGCATGAAACCATTGATTGATCAATAAGGTCAGCCTTGTCTACCTTCAATCGCTGAATTGAGCAATGTGATGGCCGCAACCATTCTTCGGTCCATTGGGTGACCTGGAGGTATTGTTAGCACTGATTTCTTGATGAAAGGGTTAAACTGTTGATGAATTGTTATCCCCTCATGTCCCGGAATAGCAAAGTGGAATTTGGCAGGGATGAGTGGTATGAATCGGCGTAGTATGGCAATACTATCTTCAATCAGTTCGCCAATATTTTTCCTGACATCTAACAATTTCCAACTATCTTTAACTAGAGACTTCAGGAATTTTCTCTTCACTGACCCGATATGCTCACTGGTAGATAAATCAAAGACATCGTATGTAGCACTTAAGTCCAACATTTGACGAGCCTTAATTTGCAGCAGTGGTTGAGTGCAGGCTTGGTCAGCATAAAGCACAATATCTTCCTTTAATTTGAAGGCTTTCTGCTTGGAATATGCGATCACATTACCTTCAAGATCTTTGAACCAAAAAGCCCCGCCAAATATTTTCAAAAATTTAGTTTGAATTATGTAATTGTCCATCTCGAATAGTGGATGCATGGTTTTGGGCAGGGATGATTTTTGATAACTTTATCGCCTACTCATCCTCTAGTAGGTCGCTATTAGAAGAGACTACTGAAAGACAAGTTGCCAATAAAACAGAAATCAGAATCGTCAGCGAGAGTAATAGCCCAGTGCTTCGGGCTGGGGGGAACTCACTAAAGGAAACTGCAAAGAAAACCAAACCTGAAGTTATTGCTGCACCCCAACGAGCATAATTATCCAACCGCCAAGATGTCATTTTTTCACTTGCATGGGATAGATAATCGGCAGCAAATCCCATGCCTAAAAGAACTGCTGGCGCGGTATTAACGCCACGGCCGCCCAAATAACTAGCCAAACCGTCAACAGCAATCCCGACTGCAATAGTTCCAACTGCGATTCTTAGTGATTTTTCAACTGAATGCGTCATAATCAGTGAGATGATGAAAACGATTAATCCCGCACAAAGAATCTGTATGACTCTAGTCTGTTCAAATGATTTGGCTAGATCGATTCCGGTAATTAATTGTCCACCTATTTCACCAGATAATTGATTGTCGTCAATAAGTTGTTGAGTATCAAGCAAGAATTGGTATGCCGAGTCTGAATCCTCGCCATCGATTATTGCGATAATCATGCCGCCAATGATTTCCCCATCGACACGTAGCCATGGGTCTGTCAAAATTACCGACTCTGTTGTGTTTTCTTGCAAGGATAAGAAATTACCGGAATTAGTGTCACCAATTCCCAAAATTAGATTCTGTTGCACCAACCCATTATCAAAGGAGATTATATTTGGATGCTGATTAAACTGGGATTTAAACGTCAATATATTGTTAATATTCACTGGGTCTGTAGTATCTATATCTAATGTAATGAATACAATAGTTCCTGATGCAATTACGTAAATATCTCGTAACTCCTCTAGTTCGTCAAGGGATTCACTATCAGCTGGGAGGAACTGCTCTATGTCTAATGTCTCAACACCAGCGGGAGAGGTTAATGCAATTAAAACAAGTAATGTTAGTGCTCCCGGCCAGACCCAACTTTTCTGATCAAATCTTACATCGGCCTCATCTTTCTCGATTACAGATTCTACGCGATGACTTAGATAAAATTCCTCCAGCACATACCTAGTTAGCACCCAGTCAATAATTATACCAAGTACCATAACTAATGCAAGCCCCCGTTGCGCCTTAATTGGTGAAACTAACGCTAATGAGACCGCTGCAACGGTTGTTGCCATTGCGAGGAGGAGGATTTTTCTAACCTCATGCTTGGGCTTATTAGACGATTTATACCAAAATGCACCATCTACCGCAACGCCCATAATTATCGGTATAGCAATACCATCGATTACTGAAAATTCATAGCCAAAGACGTGTAGTAATCCGATGACTGCAGATACAACCAATATAACTGAACTCAGCGTTACCACTGTCACTTTTATATTCCTGAAAAATAAAAGCATTAGACCAAACAGGATGATCCCGGTTATTGGCAAAATCTGGCGTAAGTCCTGCTTCGCGACCGCTTCAGCCTCTTTGAAGAGCATATTTACTCCAGCAGGTTCGAAGATGAATTCCGTATTTTCTGAGAGTTTGTCACACCAATCTTTTAGTGCCATCCAATCAACTGGTTTATCACTAGAATCTAGATAAACAAGCCATATTAGTTCGTTAGCTTGAGGTGGTTGGGTTGCTGATGCGCCGGCAAATTCTGGGCAAGCAACTCCCAGATTAGTATTCTTAGGTAGCATCAATAGTGTTGCTTGAAAGGCCCTAATTTCCTCGGTATTGGATTCCTGTGAACACCAACCATCGCTGTTTGCTGGTTGGAGTACCTCACCCCAACTTGTCGAATTGATTATCGATTTATTGCTAGTTAGAAATGCTTGTTGCCATGTTGATATTGGTGATTCTAGTCGTTTCAGATAGACATTATCGTGGTTCATGCTAAAGTTAGATTCTTCTGAGCTCCTAGCACTATTTTCGATAGCAAGTAGTTGGCTTACTCTGCTGAAGTTTCCGGTTAACGGACCACCATTATCATGAAAAACTCTTACCAGTAAATTATCCGATGTCGTCGAATCACTACTCTGAGTTTTCACGCGTTCAAGGGCGGGATCATCGAAGATGTTATCGGTTGCCATAGATGCTTGAGGAGTAGAGATAAGAGCTGGAATTGTCATTATTATTAGACAACCAACGACAATTCGTTTTGACATTTGGGACATGTATACTCCTTAGAAACGAATCAACGCCAGTCAATCCAAGCACCAGATTCTGGGTCTCTGTAGAACCACCTTCCGCTACCGGCAGGGAATTCAATTCCCTCATACCCATCGTACATCTCCCCCCTGGCCGTGACCGGAGGTCTTGACGGGCCTGCCGGCGTAGTGGTTGTAATCGCAACTGTTTCAAACAACTCTTCTTGGCGGACGAATTGTTTCTCGTCGACCTCATCTCTACGGTTTCTGAGCAGAATTAAGGATGCAACTACAACAAGTATTGCTACTAAACCAACCGATCCACCAATAAGAAGCATGGAACTAGATGTTTCGTCTGAGGATTCGGAGCCTTGCTGGCCCTCATTATCAGTTGGACTAGCATCATCAGAATCATCGACTATTCCGTCAGTATTGTCTTCAAGTTGGGCATTCGAGCAGCCGAATTCATCCACTGCTTCGCCACTTGCAGTTCCATCGCATATGTCCGTGTTGTCACCTACTCCATCACTATCTGAATCACTCCACTCAGACGAGTCGATTGGGAATTCGTCGCTTGCAACACAGAAACCCGGTACTGCAATCTCGCCATCACAATAACCATCGTTGTCTGTGTCTGGTTTGAGCGGATTAGTTTGTGGTGTAGCGGTGATTTCTTCATCGTCTAGAAGTCCGTCTGAATCGTCATCTGTGTCAGCATTATTACCAATATTGTCCGAATCTGTATCAACCCATTCAGTCGGATCGTCGGGAAACACATCTAGCAGATCTCCATAGCCATCACCATCTCTATCACCGGGTAGTCCGACATCGTCATCTATTCCATCAGAGGTAACTGAAATTGTTAATTCCACTGGATAATATTGACCTCCTGAGATTCTAATGATAATTTCACCTTCAGGGATCGGGAATGAGTTTTGTCCATTCTCGTTCGACAGTAGGCTGGTAAGTGTCTGCTCATCACGCACCACGGTAATCGATAAACCCTCAACTGGATCATTCGATTCATCTGTTACGGTAAGTAGAACGATATCGCCGGGTAGAGGGTTCGACGGGGCAAACACTACACTCAAATTCTGCATTTCTGGAGGTTCTGGATTAGGTACTGAAAGGGTCGTGCTTGTGGCTGAAACTAGATTAGCTGTAGAGCCGCTACCCTGTTGTGCGATTGAAATTACTGTATACTCCGATACTGGTGAAGAGAGGTAAGGTAGTTGTAAATCAGCACTCGTGCCTTGACCCCAAGCAATAGTGCTAAACCTAGTTACATATTTGTCAAATAGATCATAACTCTCCTGATCAGTCAAATCTACTGAATCATCGCAATTCTCATCCAGTGATTCGGTGTCAAATGATGGTTCATTTGGATCATAGAGATTAATTTCGACAGAGGACGACAAACTTGTTCCAGTGTTGAACAGATACTTTCCGACTGGCATTTCCGAACTTGGATAATTCAACGTTACTTTGGCATAGGGCTGCCCATTTTCAGAAGTAATCAGTGATTCATGACTGTAATCCTGTCCAGTCGATTCATGAATAAGGCTGGGGTTTGTTAAGGAAATACTGTGTCCCTCGTAATTGCCGTATCGAATAGCAGATGATTCATGTATGACACTAATCATTAGCATTGGTTCTTGGGATGGTGGTGTGTCGGAGTTCCATGTATAATCTCCTTCGACGTCAATCGTTTCGCAAATCAAGTCTACTTGTTCCTCAACTCCATTCCAATCAGTCGTGGGCCTCACGCCTTCGTTTGAAATTAATTCCGTAATTGTTGAGAAATCTACGGCTGCTGGGTCAAACCCATGGCTAGGTGATGCAACCGCTAATATCCGACTGGCTTGTTCAATGCTGTCTGAGAGAGCTATGTTCGTGGTTTGACCGGGACCCAATGCACCATTAATCGATAATTCCTGTGGGTTGTGTAAAATAAGGCCAAAATGAACTGCTAGAGGGTTCAATGTTTGATCAATATTACTTTCGCCATTGGAATCTGATTCCACAGTAAAAATACCGATTAGTGATAATGGCGCATCATGGCTCAATTGGATACTTCTTGTTGTCTCACCTGGATTGAATGTTATTTCCTGAATATCCGGCTGTGCGGTCCAATCAACCTCATCAAAGGCCACTGAGAAATCGATTGGTATGTGGCCAATATTCGCTTTATGGTGGACATTATCTATACCATCTGCTTCAATTGTAATCGACTGGGTTGACTGGCTAGTATTGGCAGCATAAACTGGTAGGCCTGCGAAATAATCGATTACATCAAGATTGCCAATACCAATACTTCCTTGTGTAGCAATACCAAAATTGAGTCCAATTCCGGTAATCGCTGCTCCATCGGTAGCTCTGATAATCTCTGACTGAACAATTGACACGTAAGCCCCCGTGTGAGGAGGTGTAATTGATAATGTGGCCTTGCCGTCAGAATCTGATGTTGCTACTTGTTGTGAGATGACCTCAAATGGTCCATTTGTGATGAATTCGTTAATGATTGGCGGACTTGGTGTTGCCGATGTCTCCGGATTTGATAGTCTACAGTAATGCCATTCATCTCTGGTAGTCGGGTGGTAATCATAGAATACATTACCATCCTCATCATAACTCTCAAACCCGTGATTTTCCTTCCACACAAAATTATGATAGTAGTGGACTCCATGCTCAAATTCATAATCAATGATAATATTGTATGATTCTTGGCCTGAAGAAGACGGTGCATAGGAATGATACTCTGACAGTTCTAAATATCCTGATTCGCCATAGTCAGTGTGCGAACTGCCTTGATTGTTTATCGGGCCAGTGGTTTGACCATCGCCCCAATCAATAGTAAATGTTAGTGCTTCACTAGGGTCATAATAATGTCTTGAGTCTTCGAAATCATAGTAGTAATTTCGAATGCTCATGTCGATAGAAACGTCGTTTGAACCATGCCCATTGCCGCGTGTGATTGTGCACGGGGGAGTGGAAGGTAATGGCATCTCGTTGGTGAAGCGAAACTCCAATCCCTCTGCATTCTCTCCACTGGTAGTAATGACAACGACACCTCGATCTGATTGAGAATACTGTCCGGCTAAAGTTGATGATAAATCCCAGCCAGTTTGGCTGTCGCCTGAGTAGTCAATACTTCCCGTGAAAGCAGCAATGTCTCCTGAAATGTCATTGCCTTCAAAATCATCTGTTCTTGGCTCAACCGTTACCGTTAATTCATCAATAGCATCAGCAGCACTATAACTCGCTAATAGTGTAGAGGGTTCTGAACTAGTTATTGCTAGTTCTCCATTTGCAGATAGTGTTCCGGCTGCAGATGCGCCTAATCCGGGTGAAAGCCTGAGTATTGCAGTATCGACATTAGCACCATTTAGTGCACCCGATACCGCATCATAGGTGGTCGATTCAACGGTAAATGGCTGATTTGTCAAAACGGTTTCATCTTGCTCTACAATTACTCCCAATGCTGAGACAATGAATATTTCATCCATGATTTCAACTGGCATTGACTCGATTAAGCTTGGTTGCAAGGTACTGAAGATTAATTCTACACGGTCTACCCTACAACCGTCATCAGCGCATGGGGGACGATAATTTGCTAATGGTTGCCCGAAGGAATAGGTGTCTGCTGTGTTACCGTTTGTGGTGAATCTACCAAAATAATTACTCGTAGAATCCTCCCTCACTAACAGGATATTTGTCATATCCCCATCACTATCTGTTATTGTCATATTGAAATTATTGGGGTAATCAGAATCATAATCCAACGAACCAGAAATTCTCAATTCAAAGCCAATATCTAGAGCATATTTGTTTAATTCTGTTGTCTGAATTGGGTGTAAATTATCAAATATGACGTATTGATATTCATCTGATGGTGTTGTTTCATCGTCATTATCGCCATCATCACCGTCTCCCTCATCATCGTGATTATATTCCCAAACTAAATTCCTTGATATCGAGGCATTGGCTGCCCAATCTGAAAAATCTTGTAATGCATCACCTGCGCTTCCCCAAGCAGGGTCTTCGAAAGTATCTCGAAGGATTGTTAGTAATTCGATGTCAAATTCGTTAAAATCGTTGAACCCGTCCATAACATATTGATGCTCCGATTCCATCTTTGCTTGCCATTGTAAACCTTCTGTAGTGTTCAACAATAACTCGTATTCCCAAACGATTTGATCCGGGAAATCGTCGCCGTCTAAATCTTGTATGTTGACATCCATCTGTGTCCAACTGAACACTAATTTCTGGAATGGAGTCATATTATCATAGTCTTCTTCAGCGAGTGGGGCGACCCATGCTTCGAATCCTGCTAGTATGGCTTCTGGATGTGCTGATATTGATAGTAAAGCAATATTTCGTAATAGTGTTTGGAATGATTGGAAAATCATTGTGTTATCTGCCAGATTATCCAAAGCCTGTTCCAAAGCTTGCCATTCATTACTTCCCAGCATAGCGTCGTAGGCAACTGAAAATTCTTCTGTTCCGGCAAACCTTGTAAAGTTCTCAAACGGATCAAAGGTCGCAATGTAGTTTGCAACCGTGTCGAAGTCATTCAGTGTTCTTGGTAGAGGAAATTCGTTACCATAGACAAGTAATCCGGTAACAAATGCCATGCCTGCATCTAGGTCTGTAGACTCTAAAAAGGCCATTAGAGCTTCCAAAAATCGTGCCCCGTCATGCATATCATAACCAGGATTATTGTATCCCGCACCAATCATGTTGTTCCATAATTGTGAGCTGCCTCCGAAACCTGTCCCCCTTGTGGCATCGTCAACGAAACCATTCCAGTTTCCGCCACCATGTGCGTTAAGATTATCAAAAACTGCTTTCATATCCATTGTTGGATTGGCTGTATCCCAGGTTTCATCAATTGACTGCAGTAGTTTTTCAATCTCTGAAGTAAGTTTATCTGGAATTTGATTTGGATTATCAGTAGCAAACTTACCATTTTCTTCCATGGTTATACTCGCACCGAATACTCCACCTAATGAGTTGATTGGAATTGTATAGACTCCCTCCCATATCATAACTGAATTGTCACTTTCATGATATCCGGTGGGTTGCAACACTACTGTGTCAACAATTACTGGATTTTGTGGCACATCGCCCTGCACAATTATGCCAATTGGGTCGTTCTCAGGATAATGTAAGATATCTGCTGTAACTATTGTTGTTGTGGACGATGTGCCACCAGAATGGCCTTTGGTATTAGCAAATATCTCAATAGAATCCCCCACGCTGGTAAACTTTGTAGTCACAAATCCATCGATACTAATCGATTCACCACTTGACTCATCGATATCATTTGGTGCGCTTGAATTCGCTACTACAGGTTGTAGAGTCAGCGTGACCATCAAAAAAATTAGCAAATATGCCGGTTTTCGCATAGGGTGATTTTTTTTTGCATAATATAAATAGTCATTCTCGGCATGATTATTCTAATAGATTATTAAGCCTAATTTTAATGACCCGCCACCGCTTAATATGTTGTAGATTTCAACAGTTTCATTACCTAAGAGAACTAGTGATTCTCCGTCTGTGCTAAACTCCAAAGGCATCAGACCAATAGCATAGAACCACGCAGATAAAGGAGTAAATCTGACGCTATTGCCTGATATATCATAGGTCGCAAAAATCTCATACTGCGAATCACTATGTGGAGCGAAGCCATATTCGCTGGAAATATTTTTATCCAAATTAAAAAGTTCCGAGATTAGTGTGTTCGTCGTCATATTATTCGAGTTATTTACTCTGCTAATCTGGTTCCAATCAGTGGTCTCATTAACAAATATGACCGAGGGGGTATCGCTGTAAGTTGCAACCATAACCGCATCCGGTGAGGCACTTCTACACAAGAAACTGTCTGGCAGACAGGCTTGGATTACTCTTGTGTTATGTGATGGTTCTTTGATCAAAATTTCTGGTCCCGACCTAGATTCGAGGCCATGAGAAGTCTCAATAAACAATGTATTGATATCGAATTTTGGTAGCCAACGCGGTGGATTATGATTAATGTGAACTTCCCATGAGGATGTAATATCTCCTGCATACCAGTCAAAACTAATGTGCTCATGTGAAACATACTTTGCTGCCGAATGCACAACTAAGTGAGTGAAATTTAGTGTTCCTTCAACTCTACCCAATCGGTTTTCCTGATCGATTAGTTGGGTTATAATTACGCTGCCAGCTAATTGTACACCGCGAATTGAGCCTGAGCAATCTAGACATTCACCGGATTCAATATGTGTGGCAGATATGTCTAAATTGGCAACGGCGCCAAGTTTGAAGTCATTCAAGCCAAATGCATCCATTGAATCTCTGGTAGACAATTCAATATCGCCTGATAGTGATACTAATTTTCGCTCCTTAGCCTCATCGATATCGCCATTGAAGTAAAGTGACATAGCAGAAAAAAGCACAAGGGCGACAACCAGAGCCTCGACGAAAAATCCCCTGCTGGCATTTCCCTTCACGTTCTCAAACCCCCAGCATGTCAACCCAACTATTGATTCAAGATGTATGCGAAAATTAAGGGCACAACAATAGTTGCATCACTCTCAATTACGAATTTCGGTGTGGATTCTGACAACTTCCCCCACGTTATTTTCTCGTTTGGCGGAGCACCGGAATAACCTCCGTATGACGCTGTTGCTTCACTTATCTGGCAAAACCATGACCATAGGGGGACTTCTCGCTGTAAATCTTGATTTAGCATAGGTACAACACAAATCGGAAAATCGCCTGCGATACCCCCTCCAATTTGGAAAAAAGCCAGTTCGGTATTTTGTTTTTCATACCACTCAGCAAGTTCAGTCATGTAGTGTATACCACTTTTTACTGTAGAAGGGTTAAGTTTTGACTGTATTACGTGAGATGCGAAGATATTACCCAATGTAGAGTCCTCCCAACCAGGGACAAAAACTGGCACATTTTCTCTTGCAGCAGCCAATACCCAACTCTCCGATGGGTTGCCACTTATGTCTAATTTGTCATTGAGTAGAATCTGGAATAGGAATTCATGTGGCAAGGCTGATTTGTTATTTTCAGAAAAGTCTTGCCAAATAGGAAGGATTGCCTTCTCAATAACTCTAATCGCCTTATCTTCTGGGATGCAAACATCAGTTACCCTGTTTAATCCCTCTTCAAACAACTCTGCGTCTTGAGTCGGAGTCAAATCCCGCCAATTATCTACGGAGTGAAAGTAAGGTCTGGCTGAGAGTAGAAATATGTCTTCTTCTAAATTGGCACCTGTACAAGAGATACCTGCTATGTGTCCTGAGTTAATCAGAGGTACGAGTACTTTGCCCAGTCTAGCAGTGCTCATTGCCCCTGCTAGTGTTAAGAAAATTTTACCGCCGTTGGTCAAAAAATCTAGTAAGGATTTAGCGGCCCTTTTGATCTCTCCAGCATTAAAGTGGTGAAAATATGAATCAACGAATTCCCGGATTGGCATTTTGCTCACCTGTGAATAAATCTTGGATTAGACTGCTCTCTCTCTAATTTTACATCCGGTGCAACCTCTCTTATTGCAACATCCAATTCATCGATCAATTTTCTAGTGTCTGTCGAACCACAAGTAAAGCAGTCGACTGCTAACCAGCCTCTTGTTGAGTAGCAGTGCGCAGTCAGGTGGCTTTCATCCAACAATACAACCGCAGCGAAGCCGGGTGGAGACTGATTACCATCAAAAGTCTCAACGTGGGAATGAACCCTTCGTGCCGAGCTATCATCAACTATCCGCTCCATGAGGCTGAGAATCCAGGTTTCAACATCATTTATTGTTGGAAAAAATCCAGTGTAATCAACCATGATATGTGTCCCATGAAAATTCGACATTATCCATCACACCTGCTATTCTTACCACCGTTCTAAATTTCTTATGTTGATATGGTTTACCACACCTTTAGCCGCTAACATTGCAGCAGTAAACTGGGTTAATGGAGTCCCCTCTTGAGGTACTATTTCATTAACATCCATGCCAATAACCTTAGCATTTGGCGCTGAAAACAAGGCATCAATGGTTTCCACTGCTTGCCAAAAACTCAATCCCCCAGGCACTGGAGTTCCGGTGGCTGGAACGATTCCTCCGTCCAAACCGTCAATATCAATTGTTAAATGAACCGGCCCACTTATTGCTCTTAACGTGTCAAGCCAGCTCTGCCATTTTTTGTTACTACGTAGAGTGTCCGCAGCAAAAAAAGTGGTTATTCTATCGTCACTTAAAATACGCTCAAACTCCTGTTTAGAATAGGCTCTAATCCCAACTTGATAGAGATGCTTGAGATTGTAATCCATGGCTCTTGCTGCTGAGCAAGCATGGGAATATGGTTCGCCATCTAACTCTTCTCGCAGATCGGCGTGAGCATCTACTTGAACCAAAGTCAATTTTGAATAATCGCCATCAATATCTGGATGGTTGCGCAAAGACTCGATAATTGCTGGTAATATGCCATGCTCGCCGCCCAGAATAACAGGAAATGTGTCACCATTTTGCCAATTTTGAAGGTAGTTTGAAATTCCCGCTAGTTGATCTTTTAGCGTATGTCCTTCCTCATCCCATGCTGGTGCCGTGTAGATGTTGTAGCCAGCGGGCAAATCAACGCCTAGCATCGGATCGAAGAGTTCTACTTGTCCGCTCGCGGCAATGCATGCTGCAGGTCCTTGAGCGGTTCCTTGACCATATGATGTTGTCAATTCGTATGGAACCTGCAAGATAACGATATCGGGATTAACTGAATCCCCCGGCAACCCTAGAAAATTGCCCTCAATAAACTCGTCTGCCACAATCCTTGCTAGGTAGTTGTAGTATTGAGGGTTTGGTGTCGTTTTTACGGATGATTTTTGCCGGATAACAGTAAAAAACAGCCGTTTTGACCGATGATTTAATATGGGTCGCCATACAATAGTTAATACTGTTCTAGGACCTAAAGTCCGTGCCGGGGGTATATGAAATGGGAATGACACTAGGAGAATTGACAAAAGCAATACAGCAACATATCGACTTAGAAATGGACAGTGAAGTC
>JAYXVG010000030.1:0-2625 GCA_036021875.1 Thermoplasmatota archaeon
AAAGTTCCGTCCTCGGCTACCGATGTTGGCAAGGTTTCAATCGCCTGTGGTGACAAGGTCGGTATTGATGAATCGTCGACTACCACTGTGGCAGTTGTGATTGCTGAATTACCAGAATTATCCGTTACTGTAAGATTAACGAGATATGTCCCAATATTCGGCCAGGCAATGCTTACTGAATTATTGTTATCCGAAAATACTGAACCCCATTCCCAGAGGCACCCGGCAACAGCATCATCATCTGTGCTAGAACTACAACTAAATGCGGTCTCTTGATTGATGCTGGTTTTCCAGACTCCACTAAAATACTCAGCGCTGCTGCTAATCTCTGGAATTGGTGCAACAACATCGTTGACCAGAATTGAAAACGAACTGGTTGCAGTATCCTGGTTAGGTGAAGTGACGGTGAGTGTCAGTGTTTTGTTGCCGGTTGTCGGCCACGAAGATGTCACAACGAAACCTTGAGCGTCGTTATCATTGGTGAAAATACCGTCACCATTTACATCTATTGCATCATCAAAATCCCAAGATAAAGCACTAATTTGCCCAATTTTATTTGGTGAATCATTAGCATCAAGTGTTAGCGGCTCATTAATACTAGTAATGCCGCCATTATTGCTGCTTATTACCGGTGTGAGAACCGGCGAGAGTTCAACCCTGATTGTCACCCTGATATCTGAATCTCCTGTTGATCCGCAAATGGGTGATTGGGTGTTATCGACAATTATCAATAATTCTTCACCATCATGTTCCTCCGTTAGTGTCCATGTGTCAGAATCCGAATCTGTACCCGACTGTAAATCTAATTCTGGAACAAATAACTGTCCTACCTCGCCTGCAACATATTGGTCGTGCATAGTTCGGGTCTGCAAGTATACGTCAGCAGCACCCTCGAGTGCCCATGCTGTAACAACGATGGTCGTTCCAGCATCGAGTTTGAGATCTTCCCCTGACAGCAGAGTGGCATAATTGTTCGATTCAACAGCAATGACATCATGGAATGGCGTCCAGTATGATTCATCAATCTGCTCAAACGTTGCACCAATTTGGCTGGTTAAGCCCCCTTGGTCGCCTTGACCATTGTCACCGTCATGGGCTAAATTATCAAGTATCATGTAGTAGGTTTTGGGATTGATAGAAGCTGGCACTTTCCAATGAAAATCATAACCACCGAGAGCGTTTTCTGTGGAAATTATCTGGTTGAATTGTGAACGATATGATTGCCCAGCATCATATGTTAGCACTTGATTTTGGTCAAAAAATAACACGTCGATTGCGTCATTAATAATCGAGATACTAACTTCATAAACATCACCTGGCTCTAGCAAACCGAGATTAACTTTGATGCATATCCCGCCATCAACCGAAATTGAATTTTGTAATTGTTCTGTATTGATTTCCAAACAATTAGGCCCATCCCTAGCGGCGATTTGAGCTGAGGTTAACGGCATCAGCAACAGCAAGACCATCATGTAGGCTAGCACTGAGCAACGCATAGTTCGCTGGTTGGAGCCGCACACTTGAAATGAACGCATGGATGAATCAACTGTTCCATCCATTACCCATCCATGACAAATGATGCACTACACCATTATCATCAACTAATATTCTGTCACCATCATTTGCCGCAGTAACGGAAATTTCTGAGTTTGCTAATACCTTCATTGCCTCACTTGTCACCTCATCCGTTTGCTTAATCCTAGCACCATAGTGTGTCAATACTAAGTGTCCTGCTCCACACTCAAGTGCTGTTCTTGCTGCACCAGAGGCAGTGCTGTGTAAGTATTCCTTTGCATGTTTAGAGTATTCGTCAAGGAACGTAGCCTCATGAATCAATACTGAACAACTGTCAAGGGAAATGATACCAGAGGCCATTTCAGAGGTATCTCCAGATATTACTACTGAATGGGGACCACTACCTTGTCCGCGGAAATTTTTACTCTGTAACAACTCACCGTTGTGATTAATGTCTTCGCCAGCAGCTAATTTACCTCGCTCCAAGTCGGTTAATTTCAATTCTTCAGCCATACCACGATCAAACCTACCTGGCTTAGCAAAGGAGGACAATTGCCAAGCGCATGACGGCATGGAGTGGACGGTTGGAAGCGCCTCTATCCGATGGTGGCGCCAACTTTCTGTTTGCGGAATCTCTGCCAATACCACGAATTTACCACCATCTTGGATTTCAAACCATCGACTCTCCTTTACAGCACCAAGAACCCATCTGACCGGATAACCTAAGTTGCTAGAAAAAGCGCCTAGTTGTTGCCAAAATTGATACTGAATAGCTAAATCAGAATGGGGCGTTGCTTCGGGAAGTGGACTGTTATTGAGTAATGCCTCAATTACCAAATTTGTGGTTGGGCCTAGAACTAGGAGCGGCTGTTTCCGGCTATCCAATGCCATTGATTGTAACCATGGCAATACACCCCAAGTGTGATCCAGATGACCATGGCTCAGGCACAACACCGCAACCTTACTTGGTTTCAGATAGTAATCTTCATGCGATTTCATCCGTTTTCTTTGTTGCAAAAATCTCGTTTGGAACCCTTCTCCAGCATCGACAACTGCAATACCTTCTTGGCAAGAAATCAAACTGCCGCTAACCTGTCTTATGCTGCTGGG
>JAYXVG010000030.1:2724-12270 GCA_036021875.1 Thermoplasmatota archaeon
CCCTTCTCCAGCATCGACAACTGCAATACCTTCTTGGCAAGAAATCAAACTGCCGCTAACCTGTCTTATGCTGCTGGGGCGTGCTCCTGCCGTTCCTAAAATATGAACTTCAATACTCATGCGAGATACCTCACTTGTTCATCGGAATCGGTGTTGGCGGGAACCAGCGTAACAGCACAATGTCGTGAACACCTCGCACCCAGCGCCATGGGACTGCCACGTTTATGCCACCCTCAACCAACTCATGGTCGGTTTCTCTGACAAACAAGTGTGTACATCTTATCCCATCAGTATCAATAACCACATCATAGACTACTCCAAGTTTCTGACCTGTCGGCAGGTATACATCCATGCCGGCCATTCGAGAAACGTTGTCTTCGCCCTGCGTCATGATGTGACCCGTGTAATCCTACGGTCTCCACAAGATAAAGAAAACCTCGATTCAGTGCAAAATGTCAACCAAATCCCCCCTATGTTGAATGTTCATTTTTACTTTAATCAAAGGGGTTCCGGTGAAGGTTTTTATGTGGTTCAAATGAATTAAGATGTGAGCAGAAGACACTATCCGTTAGTCCAAGAACGCGCCATCGATGAACAATTAATTGTTCCTAGAGAGGGTGGCGTTTATCGCCTCTGCGGTAGTGGTTTTGCTGGTAAAACCATGCGTCAGTATGCTGAGGCTTGGACTGCAATGGCATTGATGAATGGACAATATGTTCACTGGATTGATGGGGCCTGCCGATTTAATCCTGCTCGGATTTTGAGATGTTTTCCCGAAGCTCTTCCAGAAGCAAATTATCTATTGCATAACTTATTCATTGGTCGCGGTTTTACGGTTCACCAGTTTGCATCCTTGATTCAGAGAATAACTAGCGAGTTAAGCATTACAGCTGCTAAATTAATTGTTGTGGATGGCCCTATCGTGATGCATCTTGACACTCAAGTGAAGGAACGCGAGGCACGAACTCTGCTTAAGCGATGCATGGCCAAACTAACGGCAGTTGCAGAGCAAAATAATATCGCGGTAATTGTCATCACTGCAGCAAAAGCATACTCTAAGCGACACAAAGCCCTATTAGATATTGTTGACAAACAATGCAATCAAAAATTGCTAGGTAAAAGGAAGCGTCAGGGTGGTGTGACAAAAATGTGGTTAGTTCATCAACCAACTGGTAGTTCTGGATTCCGGGAACAATGGTCTGAACAAGAAACTCTACAGCAAACGTATAGTCGAATCCTGCATCAGCAACTATGCTCAGACCAAGGACTGGACATCAACGAATTGATTTTATTTGATTAAGCGTGATTTTACTCTTGAAAATCAAACAGAGTCATCACTTTACTACCTGCAAGAATCTCTTCATCCGTCCACCCATATGGTGCGAGTATAGCCCAAGTCGCCCTCACTGCTAATTCTCGATAATATGCAGTATCAATCTTGATATTCGACTGTTTCTCGATTTCTTCAACCAATACCACTCTGTCTGCAGGATCCCTACTGTCACATCTAACTACAATGAATCTCGCTTTACGACCAGGGAGTATGCCATGTCCAAGTGCGTCAGCCCTAAGCAATGCTGAATGAGTAAGTGTTGAGACCGTAAATTGCTCTACCGTTTTAGTAACACGACGAGTAATAACCAGGTCCTTGTAAGATATTTTGTGCTGATCTAACAGCGCTAATTCTTCGTGTAACAAACTACATATCGTGTTTTGCACATGCTTACCAGTTACATCAATACTATCATTGACACAATCAATCATAATCTGTAAGGCCATGTTTTGTAAATTTCTAATCCACTCACAGGTTGAGTGCTGTCGTGATTCAATACCCCTGACCTTCAGGCCTTTATCGCCATATGCCCAATACTTGGTCAATGAGCCAGCACCGTGCATTCGACTGGGCAGGAATCCAATGAATCTGTAAAGATCTTCATACTCTAACGGTATGCCTATCTCTCTAGTGACTCGGTCGGCGAATCGCTTGGCAAGTTGTTGTTTCTCGTCCCTAGATACATCTTCACGATGAATCCACACACAGTCAACTATGGCATGTAATACCGTCCAACCTTCCTCTTCGGCAATGGCAATAGTCTGCAACAGTATTTCTCTTGCCCAAGCGCAAATTGCTTCATGTGCTTCGATTCTACCAAATCGAGCATTTTTGTAACCCGTATAACCAAAGCAGGTTACTAGCAGCCACTTCAGCGCATTTTGCTGCTTGTCAATTGCGTCACCTTTGAAGACCATCTGTTGTTTTAATCGGCGACGACGTTCAATAATCGGTGCAACAACACGCCCAAGGAAACCATGGACTCTACCGCAGGTGTGTGAGGACAAATCTGGTACTTGTAGTGCATAAGAACTGGTGATAGGAAATAATCCAGTTCCGACCTGCTCCTCCAATCGTCGACGACGAAATTCATCACTCGCTAGGTCAATTTCCAGTGGCAAAAAGTTTGCTGCAGGCTCATTCGCTGGCTGACAACAGGCGCAATTCAGTGTCTCTGGCGAAATGTTTCGAGTAGCAATTATGCTAGGGAACAAACTAGCAAAGTCAAGCTCGATGACATCGGTATAGAGTCCTGGCTTGCTATCCAAGTAGAGACCACCACGATCCGCCATCATCAACTCCCAAGCCGTTTTAGTGTCTTCAGGACGATTCTTCTTCCAAGGTACTAACACACCATCTTCCATAGCAATACGCATCTGAATAGCACTGATCACTGATCCCGGTGACAATCTCGAGATGTCCTGCGGTGACTGTCGTGAATGACGAGCCAACTCAAATAACCCGTGTAAACCACCTTCACGAACAATAAAACTGGCTCTAATGTCAATGTGCAAGCGACCATGTATTGGAAAGTAACTGTCCTTTCGGATTACTTGTCCGTAAGAGTGAACAATTCTGGACATCGTACGCGGCTGCAATCCGGTGTTCTTCCGGCTGAGCGTGAATGAATGACCCGCCTCATGACTGAGTTTCTGCAGCATGGAAAAATGCAAAAAATCGCCACCATTAGTCATGATAATATCTGGATCGAAGCGGTCTATTGCTTGTTGAAGGTTACTAAGAAATTCTTTGGTTGAGCAATCGTGGTATATCTTACAGGAGTCAGTGACTTTAGTTTCATAAATACCAGAGTTAAGCAACAAAGTGACCGATTTCAAATGTGAGTTGATAGTATCAAAGCCATCGGCTGAATCGTAATCAAATTCCATAGTCAACTGGGTTAATTTTGGCCACTCTTCCGACTGTTCATGGTGAATGAATTGATTACCATCCCACTCGACATATTGGAATGGTGCTACATTATGCTCAACAAAAAATCGCTGTGCTAAATGTGCATCAACTGAATATAATGTATAACGATGAAAGTCACCTCTTGATTCGATATGGTTGGCCAATTGACGAATTTTGCGGCAGTCATCCATGTCTATTTCCAATACATCATGCATCTCGTACTGATCTAAGGATAATCTACGTCGAATAAATCGCATAGCACCGACAGAAAAACGAGTCTTTACTTCTGGGTACTCTAACCAACTCGCTAAATTTTGTAACCTGTGACTATCCGAGTGGATGTGAATTGTTGCACACCATGGGATTAGCAAATGATGAACGCCCAAATCTTTGACAAATAGCCACACATCCATCGTGATGCCGTCATCACCAAGTTGTGCATCGATTATCCAGCCCTTCACAAGATCACTCTGCATCACTTAATTTCTCAATCAAACGTTCTAATTCGGCGATTCGAGTGCAACATTCTAACAACATAGACAACAGCATTGGCTTCCATGAATCGTGAGCCGGTAGCATGCCCCCTGCTGTACGACGGTTTCTGACGCCGTTGATGAGCCGATTTAGTGCATCTCTATCTGCTGCATTAAGGGCTCTTTGAAAATTATCTAGACTGACTAATTCTGCTTCAATACGGTTCCGCCACGTTGGTACTGTTCGACCCATTAGCAGAATTTGGCCGAGACAAATTACCATGTTTTCCGACAGAGAGTCAGATAGTTATGTTAAAGTAAAAATAAACTAAATCAATTTCGTTTGAACAGGGTAGTTTGGTCCATTATCACGCTTAGAAATTGCCCAGAGATGTTCTGCCAGCCTCCATAACGCCGACGGAAGTTCCCTAATCATGCCCTCGCTATCATCCGTTTTACTAACTAAAAGATGTTGGGGGATGGAGATTTCATCACTGCTAAATTCTTCTCCATCAGCAAATCCCGTAAAGCTAGTGGAAAAAATACCCGAAATTAAAATTGTTTTTTCACCTAATTTGATACAATGTTTACTTTCACTATTGTCCTTTGCGAATTCTAAACCAGTTGTATCCAAGGATGGGACTCCTCTGACCAAATCTTTGGCAATCAGAGAAGCCTGATTTGATTGTATTTTATTGGCAATTGATTTTATCCGCTCACCGATATTTTCCGGCAAATCGTTTAGATTTTGAGGACTCAGCTCAAATTCGGTCTGATTTTCATCCTTGGGTTGCATGAGATATACATTTATTCCATTATCATGCATAACTCTAGCAGCATAGCATTCAATTAAGTTGTTTCCATAAACAATGTATGCTTCATTTTGTTGATTAGCGAAACGGTTTACATAAGCGCGGTATTTTGCTATGTCTAATCTAGATGCGTGGGTCTCCAAATCTCGTTTTCTGACGACACCCATTACTGGAATTGAAGGGAAAAATGGTCGATCAAACAATCCATGACACCATTGTATTCCGGCAATCGATGAAGGGTCTCGTCCATCTAGGGCATACTTGTCGTTGTATTTCTGCGCCCGAGCCAATGATTGTTCCAGTGTGTCGCACCACTGAGGAAATGCTTTACCCCAGGTCATTCTTAGGTTATTGTGTAATTCTCCGTGTCTAATTAGCGACTTTTGGCATAAATTCCACAGCTGGTTTGGCGACCTAGCATACTCAATTTGGTGGTCGGAAAGAATCACTGGGCGAGGATCATCTGCGGTGTTATTCCATGATTCAATAGCCCAATGTGGGAGGTTGGAGCTGCAATATGGTGTTTCTGTACTGGCCACGTGATGCCAAGCATGCTCACGAAAAATGAGTAATTCATCGAGATATTTATCGGCAGATTTTGTTCCAATTGCTGATGCTTCACGAGCGACTTTCATTGGTGAGAGAAAACCGTAATGGAAGGCCGCTGACAATCTAGAAACACCCTCAGGATCAGCGGCATTGTTTCTCCTTCTTGCATAACCGCCGAGATTTTTATCGAGAAATTTCTGCCATTTCGCCAGACTGGCAATCTCACCGCCGCGCTCATCCCAGATAGGCAAAACCGTGGCATCTATTCGACAATCTTGCAGGATTTTTATCCGCTCCTGAGTGTTTTTCACTTGTCTATCGATGTCTATCGGCGTGAACGGTAATTCCCCGTCGTATGGCTTAACCGATGTTGCTAGTGTCGGCCAGGTTTGTTGAACCAATCGCTTGCGCATTTTCTTAGTTGCATCTCTGAATTTGAACGGCCTGTCAACGGATTTACCAAACATCGTCATGGGTATAACACAGTGACAGTCGATCTCGATAACTGGGCAGTCTGCCGAATCAGCCATGCTCTTTACCCAATTAGTCCATGGCGGTAGTGGAAATAAATCGGTTATTATGCAGGACGCTGATTTGGAAAATGATTTGACTACCGATTGACGATGGCCTTTGCGGGCTAAGTGCAAAACATAGCGTAATCCTCGTTCCTTACATCCATGGTGCAAATCTTGCGCGCCGTCCAATAACATATTGTGATGGCGTAGTGATGCGTGCGGATATCGTTCGTCTATAGCCTGGTAAATTAGCAGCGATTTTTGATATTTATCTGCGATAGTTATGCCGAGATCAATAGCTGGATTTTCATGAACTCGCAAAGCTGATTTTAGCCAAACAATTACTGGTCCATCGCCAGCCGTTTCATTGATGTCGTTAACCAATCGAGCACGATCGTGTAAGTGACTCGGTAAGCCATCGAGCATGCCTACGGGCGATTCTTTGCTCCCTATATATCAGTGTATTTTCCTGTTAAAATCCGTTTTTTGCTCCTTAACAACCTTATTTACGGTGACCAGTAAAACAACAGGCATGTCTGGAACGTTAGTCAATCTTCATGGGCGGTTGCTGGGCAAGCCTGCTGAAGAGCAGGTTAGACGCTACGGTTTGGTCGCAGCAATCGTGGGATTTGTCATGCATCTGAGCCTCTGGTTCCTGTACCAAGTTGGTATCTTGGAGGTTGGTAGCGCCTCCACCGATTTGCTAGACTCCCCACTAGATGCGCTCTACACGCCATTTTCGATTTTGCTAGCATATGAGGTCTACCAGCTAATCAGAGCGATCCCTGAATCCTTCTCCACCGCAGTTGGTAAACAATTCGAAATTGTTACCTTGCTTGTGGTAAGAGACATTTTCAAGCGCTTATCAGAACTAGAGTTTAATGGCGACTGGACGATTGATTCAGAATTAAAACTCATAATTGTTGAGTGTTTGACTTTCATTACTCTATTTACCACCTCGCTAATCTATCGGGCAAATAGCTCTACAGAGGTAAAGGTTGATGTTGACAATAGTGACCTTGTTAACTTCGTTCAGAATAAACGAAAGATTGCGGTCTTCTTGTTGATTACGTATATTGGAATGGCGTTCTTTTCATTCTCTAACTGGATTATCTCAGTTAGTGAAGGAGACGGTTCCGTAACTCGAGAAATCTTCTTCCTAGACTTCTTCACTGTGTTAATTTTAGCAGACATATTGATTTTACTTATCTCATATGGTTATTCAACAGATTTCACAAACCTTGCACGTAATACCGGATTTATTCTGTCCACGGTGGTTCTTCGGGTTGCCATTGGCGCTAGTGGAATCTCATCAATGGTCCTGTTCGTATTGGGTGGTTTGCTAGGTATCGCCGTGCTGGTGATTAGCCTCAAAGCTGATGAATTTCATATAGAAGATTCAGCACACTCTAGCGAGGAGTAAGGTCGGACATCACTAACCTAACTGTTGCCTTTGCTGAGTTGATGACACCAGGTAATCCCGCTCCTGGGTGTGTTCCCGCACCGACAAAATATAGCCCTGGTATTTTCTTATCCTTGTTGTGGGGTCTAAAATAAGCGCTCTGGGTAAGTTTTGGCGCAACTGAGAATGCTGAGCCTTTGTATGCAACTAGTTCACTTTCAAACATCGTTGGAGTGTAGTGTCTGCGCGTAACGATATGCTTGCTCAGATCTGGCAATTCAACCTCCAGTGCTTTGATTATCTTATCAGCATAATCCTCGGCAATTGAATCCCAATCAACATCGGCTCTACCCAGATGTGGTACGGGTGCCAGAACATAGCCAGCACTGCACCCTTCTGGTGCTAATTGCGGATCGGTTACTGTTGGAACATGCAGGTATAAGCTGAAGTCTTCAGGTAAGTTACTTCCTTTGAAAATCTCATCGAGTAGGCCTTTGTATCGTGGTCCGAACAATATGGTGTGATGTGCTACATCCTTGTACTCAATGTCGGTTCCGAAGTGAAGAACGAATAATGACATTGACCAGTCCATCTTTTCCAACTTTTTTGCTCGCTTTTTAGCGATTTTATTATCACCATAGATTCGCTGATATGTATGATGAATGTCTGCATTAGAAACGACGACATCGAATGTCTGTTGATTGCCATTGTTGTCGGTTATCTCATGCTGTGAGTCGCCATTAACAAGCCGCGCTTGTTTTACCGGTGAGTTCAAACGTATTTCTCCACCTAACTCCTCGAATAATTTCACTAATGCTCTTACCAATGCATGGGTGCCACCACGCGGAAAGAAGACACCCCACTGGCGTTCGAGGAAGTGAATCAATGTATAAATCGACGATGTCTGAAATGGGTTGCCGCCGACAAGAAGTGAATGGAAACTCATAGCCTGTCTGAGATGTTCATCTTTCACATACTTGGAAACTGTTTTGTAAACTGAGCGTTCAGCACGCAATTTCATCAAGTCAGGGGTCACTTTCAACATATCAGAAAAGCGCAAGAATGGTCGGTCTACTAAATCTGTATAGCCCTTGTCGAATACCTTTTCTGAATATTGGAAAAATTTCTGGTAGCCCTCTGCGTCTTGTTCACTGCGTTGCCTAATTTGTTCGAGCATTTTGTCAGCATCGCGAGTGTAATCAAACCGATCCCCATCACTCCAAATTAAGCGATACATAGGTGCCACTTCCATCAACTCAATGTAATCCTCAAGTTTTCGGTTAGTAAGTTGAAACAACTCTTCCAAGGTGTGAGGTGCGGTAACCACTGTTGGGCCAGCATCAAAGGTGTAGCCGTCGTCGTGGTAAACGTAGGCTCTACCACCCGGTTTATCTCTCGCTTCGTAGAGAACTGTTTGAACTCCTGCACTCTGTAGCCTGATTGCTGCTGCAAGTCCCCCAAAACCACTACCAATAACTGCGGCTGACTTCCCAGGTTTGGATGGCTCTGCCATAACTCGACGGTCGCAATTGTGGTAAATAAAAAGCAGTTTTTGTTTGTGTGCGAAATAAGTATTAAATGTCGTCAAAAAAACAGTCCTTTAAAAGCGTGATAATATCATAACACAGATTAGCAGCCACTTCGCTCAACAAAAACTGGAATGTTTGCAATGTCAAATGAAAACCTAACACCCGATGAGTCACTCGCTCTCAACGGAGAAAGTTTCCATTGGGCAAAACGTTTTTTGGGCAAAAAAATGGGTCTGGAGGCGGCTAAACTGTATGCTTTTTGCCGACTGCTTGATGATATGGCAGATGGTGATATCGAAGATGGCCCGGAACGTCTAGTCAAAATTCGTGCTGCTCTGATTGATGGTAATACAAATGCAGACCCTGCATTGAAATCATTCGCTCCGCTTATGGAAGACCAAGAATTCCCTCTGCCTGTATTGATAGCATTGATTGACGGGTTATTGGATGACCAAAGAAAAGAAGTCATAATTGCCGATGAGGCAGAATTATTGCGTTACGCTTACCGTGTTGCAGGAACTGTTGGTTTGCTGATGTGCCATGTTTTGGACTGTCACGACCCGGATGCAAAAGCTCACGCTATTGACCTGGGAATTGCAATGCAACTAACCAACATCGCTCGTGATGTGCTCGAAGATGCTGAGATGGGAAGAAGATATTTGCCAACAACTTGGACTGGAGATATTTCACCACAACAAATTGTTGCCTGTGCTACCGACCCCGAATCAAGCGAAGCACAGATTATCACACAATCAGTTCAAAGACTGCTAAAGATGGCTGAAAGATTCTACATCAGCGGTGCTAAAGGATTTTCTTCTCTACACTGGCGAGCACACATGTCAATTGCTATAGCAGCCAAAGTCTACCGTCAAATTGGCGTTCAATTAGCGAATCGTGGATTTGTCTGGTATGAAGGTCGACAAGTTACCTCGCGCTCAACCAAACTAATTTGCTCATGCAAGGCTATCTCAGGATTGTTAAAGAGAATCAGTCGCAGAAAACACAAGCATAATTCAAACCTC
>JAYXVG010000031.1:0-12147 GCA_036021875.1 Thermoplasmatota archaeon
CTCGACGTGGTAATTGAACTGGAAGAGCCTACTGGTTGGGATGGTGAAATTGCCGCATCGTCATCACAAGTCGGTGGCGGATTTTTGTTGTTAACTATGCCAGCCTATACCAGCAAGGATTTCTTTGTTGAATTAACTGCTCCAGACAATCTAAAGGACGGTAATGACATTGAGTTTATACTCAAGGTTACTCCAATGGATGATGAGGTTCCTTACAATGCAAGCTATACACAACTGTCTAAGTTTAATTTCAAGACCGAATGCACGGGACTGAGTTGTTTTGTTAATGAGTTGTATGACCCTGAGCCCCAAACACTAGCGCTTGGTGCAGGTTTAGTAATGCTGTTTATTCTAGCAGTTTATCGCCGAGGCCGCTATGATTCATCCAGTGCTAATTACGCTGATGAAATTGTAGATGAAGGGGTAGAAATCAGTCAAGATCTCGATGAAGTGCCAGTTAATATTCCGGCTCCTGTTGTTGAGGATGACGATATTGAACTGCTAGATGAACTAGACCAAATCTAGTCATTTTTTTACGCCTAGATAGACATATTGTATGAACAACGTACCATTTGTCTTATGAATCATAAAAACAGGCGGAACATGTTGGTAACATGCGTAAGCGTTCAATGATTAACGGGCCGGCTGCAAATTTGCAGGTGCTAGAGCACCGAAATGTGCTGAAATCACTGTCACTGATAGCACTCATGTTGCTTTCTACCATTGCTTCAATAAACTTCTTTGCTATTGATGCAAGTGCATCTTCGACAGATCAGGACGGAGACGGTCTTACTTACGGTTTAGAGTACCTAATCAACTCATTCCCCAATGACCCAGACACAGACAATGACGGTCTTCCGGATGGGTGGGAATGGAAGTATGGTCTCGACCCGTTGTCTAGTGCCAATGATGATGGCGCAGTAGGTGACCCTGATGGTGACGGAATGTCTAATCTCCAAGAATACACATACCTGATGCCGACAGGCTGGGACAATCCAGCAACTCCCAACGTTTTGGATAACGGAATATGGTGGAACGGAACTGTTCCAGTTAGCAATTGGAATGAAGAAGGCTCGATTCAATATCTACGGCCCGGCTGTGGTGATACTGGAGTGGACGGCAATGGCAATAGCATTCTATGTGATGAAGACCCAGTTGGAAACATCTGTGCCAATGGTTTTGATGACGACCAAGATGGACTTGTAGATTCAGCAGACCCCGACGGCGACGGTGACGCAGACTGTGCCTCTGATGATGATGATGGTGATGGTTTAATTGATGAAGACGTCAATGGTTGGGACACAGATGGCGATGGAATGCCAGATGGATGGGAGGCTGCTAATGGTCTGAATGCAACATCTCCTTCAAATTTTGATGGTCCAAATGGTGACCCAGACGGAGATGGTTTAACCAATCTACTAGAGTATGTTAATCCAACATGGACTACCATGTGCGGTTCTGTTCCTTGTTTTCGACCAGGAACAGAAGGAAATCCAACTGAAACCACATCACCATGTGACCCAGTAACAGGAGTTGGCCCGGGTGGATGTGCTACATATACTGCAGAGGTTGACGGAATTACCTCAACAAATCCACAGCGTGCCGATAGCGATAATGACGGCTTGAACGATTCATATGAAGCGCTAATTCTGTTGACAGACCCAACTTCATCAGATACTGATAACGATGGTATACCAGACGGTGTGGAAGTAAACGGTCTATATGGTAATCCAGCACAAGCAAGCGACCCACGAAACAACAACACTGACGGTGATGCGTTAGATGATGGCGAGGAAGACAACAACAGCAATGGTGTTGTTGACCCTGGTGAGACTGACCCAACAAGGAAAGAAGATTCGGGTGATGCAGACCAAGATGGCATACAAAACTGGGAAGAAAATCTATCCTGTACCCTCTGGGATGTCGCAGATTCAGATTATGGTGGTGTTAGTGATGGAGATGAACTGAATGTTACCCATGGTACTGACCCATGCGATTCATTTATCAATTTTGAAACAACCATAACTAGTTGGAACTCTGGAGCGTCTTTGTTATCCTTGCAAGACGCATCTGGCTTCAATCCAGATGGTGGTGAGGTATGGTATAATCAATCTGGAACCTTAACTCCGTTTACCTACCAGAGGATATCTGGACAAGAGTTAGTCGGTGTATCCGTGGGTCCAGCACCAGGAGTAACACAGGTCGTCAACAGAAATGGCTCGTTCTGTCATACTGAGGCTACCGCAGCTGGAACATTATCTACAACCCAACAATATTGTGACGATGATTTTGAGGATAGCGATGGTGATGGACTAGCAGACTGGGAGGAAATACTCGGTGTTTACGGGTGGTTTTCAAACCCAAATTCAGTTGATACTGATGCTGATGGGGTAAGCGACTTTGATGAAGTGTTTGACTTTACAGACCCAAACGAGCCGTGCAATAACCTGTTAGACGATGATGGGGACACGTTGAACAACTACTTTGAGGACACAACAGGTTGCGACCTGATTTGGATCGGTATTGGCAACGGTAGCGTTGATGCTTGGGTAACAAATCCACAAGTGTTCGACACAGACAGTGGAGGAGTAGATGACAGAACTGAATATAGTGACGGAACAAACCCAGAGTCTAATCCTTTGGACGACGTGCTTCCTGAAGATTTCGACGGAGATGGTATTCCAGATGCGATAGAAAATCTAACAGGAACAGACTGGACAAACCCAGATACTGATGGCGGTGGTATGCTAGACGGTGATGAATGTCCGGTTGCTTTTTGGGGAACTTTGTGTGTTAATTCTCCATACGATCCTTTTGACCCGACAGATGATATTGTTGAGAATGGTGTTGTTTTTTGGGCCAACAATACAACTGGCGATGTTGACTTGAGTCAAGTTCATCGTTGGCGGCTAAGTACTAACGATTTCTACACAGGCTCGACATATGCTAGCCTGCAGGATATACATCCATACTCTCCGCTTATCCCAAATGTTGATAATTTGAGTCAATTGCCTGATCCCAGTTTCTCAAACGGAACACTGGACTGGGAGATTACATACAAGCAGATTATCGACCTTGGTAATCTACCTGTGTCATCTTATTATCGTAATATCACATTTTGGTCAGATCCAGCCGCAACACTGCAAAGGTCTAACGATACTCATAATGTAAACATAGACTTTGGTGAGATAACTCAATTGAATCTACGTCAGGATGAATATTTCTTTGATTGGGATACATTATCGAGTAATACTGTGGCATCACAAGGGTTCGATTATCAACTAATCTTACCCACAGGATTTAGCGATCAACAAAGCCCAGATTATATTGTCAATCAAACAGTTGCTAATATCGTGCAAGATGCCTCGTCCACAGATGCATACTCTATCGCGCAGTCCTTAAGTGATTATTTGCGGTTTGGGAATGAGACTCAAGAATTCGATTTATTTCATACCCCGGTTAACCGACCGACAGGTTCTGATGTAACTTCATTTGTCCTAAATTCAGGAACTGGACAGTGTAAAGATTACAACACTGCATTTGTGACAATGGCACGCCTTGCTGGAATTCCATCAAGATATGTGACTGGTTATGTTGGCGGTCAATGGAATGGAGTTGGATACACGGTCTCCACCCAGGATTTTTCCTCTTGGGGTGAAGTAAAATTGAGCTTCAACTCAGGTTCTGGGCTGGTTGATTTAGGTTGGATTCCATTTGATTCCTGTCCCCAGGCTGAAAATCTCACGATTTTGAACCAATCTATATCTCCGCTGACGATAGACCGTAATCTAGCCGATGTCTTCGATTTCTCAGGACAGTTTGCGTTTGCTGATAACACAACCCCAATTGCGGATTATGACTTATTGGCATATCTAGTACCTGTTGATAATCCTCAAATAGAGTTAACAGAGGAGTTATTTGTTGGCGAGGTCATAACCGATAGTAATGGGAACTTCTCTTTCAGCGATCTTGTCACTACCCCATTAAATCCTGGCGTGTATTCTCTATTAATTCGACATTCATCATTCGAGTTAATCTCAGATAGTTCAATAATTTTCGACAATTGGATTAACATCACTGAAGATTCTCTCATCATTCATGAGTTCCCCCTTGCTATTGGTGCTCCCGTTGTCGGGGCTGGCTCAACAACGACAATTCAGGGTATCATAGAGTATCAAAATGCACCAGAAGCATACTCTTTAAGTGGCGGTGAATCAAGCGTTTACTTGTCATTCACGTCATCATTTAACGGTAGTAACAACATATCCGGTATTGTTGCGCCATCAGGGGCTTGGTCAATAAATATCGAGCTCGATGAGACCGAAAACCTTGGTTTACTGAGCGCGGAAATTTGGTATGAAGGTTGGACACAGGAATTTGACCCACAAATCGCTACATCAGAATATCACCTAAGGCCTTCGAGCATCAATATTTTGTTAGATGTCAGAGAAGCACCAAACCTAACTGCAACTGTAGAGGGACCACTTAGTAATAACAGCATACTTGTTGTTAACGAAGACATATGGGTTAACGGGACTGCAAAGTCACTAGGTCCTTCACCTGTTGATATGGAAGGACAGTTAGTATTGTCAATAAGGGAAAATGGTTCATTTGATTCTTGGAGCGACATATTCAACATTACTGTTAACGGAACATTCGCTATACAACAACAGTTGACTGCGCAATTGGCTACATTTGGTGCGGGGGAACTAGAGGTCAGATTGAGGTTTACGCCATTATCAATCGCTGCAACAGATGACGCTAATCTGTCAGCATTTGAGCCATACAGACTGCAGAGTTATTTGCAATTTGGTTTTGAATCAACGCCTCAGTTAAGAGGCTATGATGGTATATTTAGCGTTAGAATTTTTGATCACAGGGGTGAACGGGTTGGTCAAACCATCGGCGATTACGATTTCTCATTCAATAATTCTTGGTTCAACACGACCTCAAACCTATCTACTCAAACTCAGAAAATAGTTCCACTAGATGCAAATCTAGTTGCGGGTGACTATGCAATTGCGATATCCTACAATGGCAGTGATGATTATGCTCCATCAGAAGGCAATGGCACTCTTAGGGTAAAAGCAGAGATTGGTTGGAATATCACTGTAAGTCAAAACTGGACACATTTGGGTGATTCTGTTTGGATTAACGGATCTATTTACGATGCTGTATACCAATCTCCGATTCTAGGAGATAATGTTTCGCAATATTCTATGGTATTAATTTCGGATGATGGGAGAAATATCGATTTAGCTCAAGGTTTGGTTGACAATATTACTTCAACATTCTCAGAGAATATCACCCTCCCAACGATATTGCCCTCCAATGCTTATGATATTGAAATAAGATTTGATTTCTATACACAACAACCAGACGGCGGCCCGTATTATGCTTCAGAAGAACCCGTAATCGATACATTGACCGAATCCATCAGCGTATTACCAACACCTACAGTGCTTGCTGGTATAGAGTCAGAATTTGTAGTTGAGCTTGCCGAGAGCGAAAAAATCACTACACTAACAAATAACGACTTGCAATTGTCTACTGTTGTCACAGATTTGGCAGATTCGAGTTTATTGGCAGGCGTCCTAGTGGAGTTCTTCTTTGATTACAATGGCAGTAATGTTTCTATGGGCACATCCCAAACCGATGCCAACGGAACAGCAAACCTCACCTGGAATGCGGCAGGTATCGCACCTGGTGCTTACGAAATCCTGGTTTTAGTTGCGGATGACCTGACTGACCCACTTGCTAAAGGCAATTCTAGACATTTAGGAAACAGTACTGCCCTTAATATCACCATCCAAGGAAATACTGACTTTAGGATTGATTCAATTCCAGCGACTATCACTGCAGGTGTTGATTTCAATGTTGTAGGTCAGGTAATTGATGCAGATGACAACAGTCGTGTCTTGATAGATTCTGTCAAACTTAAAGCCAACTGGTTAAACAATGAAAATGAAACCCTTGTAAGTTCATTTACCACATTGACCAACGGTTCATTCAATATGTCAGTTCCAACAGACACGCAGAATAACGGGACACTTCGTGGTGCTAAGACCCTGGTCATTTCTGTTATCGAAGGCTCATCGCCATTTTATCTAGAATCCTCGACTGAGGCACCTGTTTTTGTATTTGGAGTTACCCAGTTCGAATCAATCCAACCTCTCAACGCGATTGTAGTAAATCGAGGCGATAGTGTAAACATAACCTCGAGATTGGTCGAGTCCTCAAACTTGTTCCAGCCGTTATCCGGCTACGATGTATCATATGAGTTCAGAGGTTCACCAATAGGAACAGTTCAAACAGACGGTGAGGGCTTTGCTAATGTATCCCACACAATACCATTCAGTCAGCCTCTCGGACTGACAAATGTGCAAATAACATTCACCGGTAGTTCTGACCTTCTGGCTACCGAAGCTAATTTCTCAACAATTAATGTTCGCTCACTTACTTTCATAGTTGTAGATGATATCACAGCAAATCCAGTTGCTGGAGAACTGTTCAACATATCAGGTCAGATTACATCTGACAACGGTAGTGGATTAGAACAGGTTGATGGTACAGTTCTACCTGCCAACATTTTGTTCGAGATAAATGATGAATCACTCGGATTCACCGTCGCAGGTGGTGTCGTTGGAGTAGACGGCTACTGGAACGCCTCAATCCGACTGTCAACCAATTTTGCTGCTGGTAATAACACGCTCAGTGCAACATACATTCCTGCGGTAAACTTCTATCTTGGTTCAAACACCACGAGTTTGTTTGATAGTAGAGGTTTCAGTGAGATTCGATTTATTGAACCCGCTTTGGATTTACAAGGACAGCCTAGTTTGAACGATCGGGTAGAAAGAGGTAACGATATTGAGGTCGAGGTGTTGTTAATTGACAACACCGGCGAACCAGTATCAGGTCAACTGATAACTATTTCACTTAACGGAACCGATATCACGACAATCATCACAACCGCAGAAAATGGAACTGCATTTGGTGTTTTGACAACTCCTGAAAATATGTCTGTCGGTGTTAAGGATGTTAATGCATTATTCACAGGAACCCCAGGTACTACAGGTCTTCTTGGCTCCGAGGCCAATACCTCGTTTGTAGTGCTTGCACAAACTAACATTACCATTGATGAATACCCTGAGAGTCTAGTTGCTGGAGAATACATGGTCGTCAACGGAACCTTACTAGACGATTTAGGGCTTAGCTTGAATATACTTGATGTTCCATCTGCAGCTGTTGTTCATCTGTTGATAGACGGAAACTCTGTTGCAAGCACAGAAACCGATCCAGTATCTGGTCAATTTACTCTCGGCTATCCTCTGCCTGAGGACATATCAGCAGGAGTCCATACCATTACGGTTGAATTCTACGGCGGTAGGGACTGGGTTGACCCCATAGGTGTAGGAGAGCCTTCAAATCCGGAATACTACTTGCCGTCAGTGGCAAATGTTCCGTTTAACATAAGTGTTCCAACAAAGATTACGCTTATTACCGAGGGTGGAGATGTTAACAGAGAAGAAGTAATGACCATAGAGGGAATATTGTATGATTTGGTTGATAATCCACTACCTAATCTAACAATCGAAGTTTGGCTGGATGGCGAATTTATGACCAATGTCGATACTGATGACAATGGCGTCTTTACTGCGGTATATCCAGTTCCTGCTGACGCAGCACTCGGGCCTGTCCTCTTAGAAATCAAATTCGAAGGAAGCAGCTTTTACCTACCAAGTTATACTAATGGAACATGGAATATTTTCAGCCACATTGTTTTGACTGTGGAAATCCCAGAGACTGTTGCAGTCGGTCAAAACATTACAATAACTGGAACAGTCGCAGATAATCAGCTAAATCCAATTCCAAATCATCAAGTTGAATTAGTTATCGAGGGTATAACCATAACTCTCTTGACTACAGACTTGAATGGAGCATACTCTTATGATTGGACTGTAAGTGATTTATTCGAATTTGGTAATAGAACCATCACCGCTTATTCTGGCAGCCAAGGATATTACCGCTCTAACAGTACTAATGCCACATTCTTCCTGGCACACAGGGCAGATTTGACAGTATCATTTGACAGTGATTCACAGGTGACACGCGGCGAATTGTGGGAATTGTCAGGTAGACTATTTGATATTGACTCATTAACCAATGAAGGTCTTGAGAATGAAATAATCGAAATATATCTTGATGGAAATTTGGTAGCAACAACCCAAACGACAACTAATGGAGACTGGGATGCAATTATATTCGCAACGCAGGATTTGACAAGAGGTCTGCATGAAATCGATATTGTCTTCCAAGGAACCTACTCGCATGTTGGAACTGAGGAAAACCTGATTGGTTATGTATGGGCAGATGTGCAGATATCTATCGATTCTTCATCCACCAACGTGGCTATTCGCTCGGACGGAACTTTTGGTCCAATAACATTGACTGGTTCAATTTCTGAGGTTGGCGGAACTGGAGAAATATTTGAAAATTTAGCGATCAATGTGGGTAACGGCTCTGATTGTGGTTCGCAAAGAGAGGGAGCAAAATGTATACCTTCCAGTATGATTACCATCGATTGGTCAAACGGCAATTTCACTATTGACACTGTGGCACCATCATGGTATGGTATTGGGGCACAATATATCCATCTGGATGTTCTGCAGAATACCTCACTATACCTCAATAGCGGAACAACAAGTAGACAAATCTACATCAAGCTAAATGTTGACTTTGAATGGAATATCGCGGAGATTGACGAAAGTGGAAATAATGATGTATTTGGTAGTATTACTATTATCGCTAATGATACACAACAAGGAGTTCAGGGCATTAGAGTTACTTATGTGCTCAAGAATGAATCAAACAGTGAAATTACAGACCCACTAACAGTAATTACCAATCCATCAGGTATTGCCGAGTTTGAATTTAACTCAGACCCACCATACGGTGATTATGAAAGATGGGGTTATGTAACCATAGACGCAATAATCAATGATCCAATAATTTCCGATAATAGCCGAGATACCTTTGATGCATTACGTGAAACAAGCGAGTTTGATCCAAAGTATAGGTTCGACGCCGAGGAAGTCGATGTGCCAACATGGGCATACGTATTACTAGTATTAGTCGCTATTCTAATTGGGGTTGGAACAGTCCTGTATCTGAGGAGGGCAAATAATGAGCTGCTTCAAGAAGCTGCAGAGGTATTTGCTTACACTGCAGAATTACTAGCCGCAGGTGACTCAATCAGGGAAGCAATCTTCAACTGCTACCAGAACCTATGTACAGTATTACAACAGAACGGTTTCTTGCGAAGGGACTTTGAAACAGTCCGAGAGTTTGAAGTTGCAATAAGGCAAGCTATGCCTCAAATTTCAGATGATGCACTACTCGCATTAGACAACATGTTCGAAATGGCAAGATACAGTCGTGACGAAATGGGTGCACAGCATCAACAAGCTGCTCAACTAGCGCTGGAAAAGATGATACAAGAGATTACCAACTTAGGGGCGATACCGAATCGATGAGCGATTACCAACGAAGATATAGCCTGTTGTTGTAGAAATTTGCTTTTAGATTCGATTCGCTAGCCTCTGGATTAAGACTGAAAAATCTTTCAAGTTTCTGACCGTCCTTCTCGACAAATTGTAACTTCAAAACAGTTTCATCATTTTCTGTTTTTTGATATATTTCTATATCATCAATTTCTAATCCTTTGAGTGGAATTGACAACCCATCAGGATCGATTCGACCGTTTAATTCTTCTACAAGCCAGTGTAGTTTACGAGTCGGTTCAACAGATGCAATATGATCCTCCGGAATCATACCCGCACTGACTAGAACTTGCATATGTCTATTTTCAGCTTCTGATAGATGTGACGCATCTTGCCAAAAATTGCTGTGCAGCGTTTCAACTCCAGTGCTCAGCCCGCCTTGGTCAGATTCTGCGTATTCCTCTGATGATGATTCAGGCTCATGGGCGGAAATGTCCACTAACTCCCAGTCTGACATGGACTCACCTCACAGCCATATACCAATGAACCTTTTTGTTGCTAATTACAGACGTTTGACTCTTCTGAAAAATCTTGAGGCGAATGCTTTGGTGGAACTTGGCTCGTTCGCCGAGTTCATTTTCATGGCACTCGGGTAGCAATCTCGATACGTCCTGCTGTCATTCCTATTATCTAATAATAGAATCAATGCTCTATCTTCTACAGATCTTATGGGCCTACCCATCGCCTGCAGTATTGCATTTATTGCTGGTTGAGTAACAGTGTATCGCCAGGCGTTCTGTTTACCAAATTTATCTGAGATATACTCTTTCAGCGAGTTTGAGAGAACTGATGGTGGTGGATTGGGTATCCCGATGCAAACAACAGACCCTAAAACTCCATCATCATAGTCGATTCCCTCGGATAGTCTTGCTCCAAAAACGCCGCAAAGAAGGACTCTATTACCTATCCTACGCTCATTTTTTAGTTTCGCAACAACACGGTCGATATCAGCTTTAGACCAATCTCTAGACTCGGTTATTTTGGTTACTCCATTGAAGAATATGCCCCCTAAAATCTCCTCCATCAAATTATAAGATGGACAAAATACTGCTATATGGTCTTCACTACCATCGATTAATGCTTGGATATGACTGCGCATTTTTTCCCACATATCGCTTGATCTTTGGTCATACTTCGTAGTAACATCTCTTGCTACCAACACTGGCCGTCGCTCGCCAGCAAATGGCGAGATATAGGAGGTTTTAGTTGTCAGATTGCTTGGTAGTGCAAGAATATCTGCATACATGGAAGGTGGATATAGCGTGCCAGACATCAATATTGAACCTGCGGTTTTAGTAAATAATGGCCCAGATAAAACACCAGGGTCGAGTAAATGAGTGGTTATTTTGCCTTCTTTGCCTTTGGGTGAAAATACCATGCAAAATGCTGATGTATTGCCGAATCTGATAACAGATTCAATTATGTGAGCAATTCTGTGAGCGTCGGGTTCAGTTGAATCCTCATCATCTTCAGTTTCAACACTTACTTGACTGAGTGTTTCATACAATTTTTCAAGCGGGTTATACTTGGTGTCTACACTAGAGATTTCAGGTTGTTGACCTATTTTCATTTGTCCTGATATACCTTCATATTCGTGACAAGCAGAATGAATTAGTTTGATAAATTCGTTTATATCGACCAATATCTCTTCGTCATCACTTACTTTATCATGAAGAATCTTGAAGTAATCCGTCATTTTTTGTCTGAATAATTTAATGACTTCATGCGACCAGGTAACATCTTCAATTAATTTTAGCGAACCGCTTCCAGGATTTTTCATAGCTATTTCCTCGAGTGAGCCCATGAATTCTTCCAATTCCATCGCTGCATTTCTGACAATAATTGGCGTAATCACTCGCTCCATACTCATTCTTATGCGGTCAGGTAGATTGTGAGCTTCGTCAACAATCAATATGGAATTTTGCAGTGAAACTCCCATAGATGGAAGAGAGTTTTCTCTGACCTGTTCGGCAAAAACGTGATTATAATCGCAGACCAGTATGTCACAGTCTTTAACGGCGCTGCGGCATGTTTGCCATGCACATATGCCAGATGTTTTCGCCTTCTCTACGGTTTCAAACACATGCCTTGGAGATTGCAATATGTAGTTTCTCACATCCTCTCTCAGTCTTGGCCGAGCAGATTCGCTGGAGCCTTGTTCACACAAGCATCTACCGGTTTGTATGTCAACAACCTCGCACATTGATTCACGACCTATTATGTCGACGACTTTTACTTGACGATGTCCAGGGGCGAGCCTTGAATTTATTTTTCTAACAGTGTCAATTACGATCTTGTGTTGAGATTGCCTACCAGTTAAGAAGAGAATTTGAGGTTTGGTAGAGGTATTCATGGAAACTTCTAGTGCCGCAGCAATAGATGCTGCGGTTTTACCGATTCCAGTAGGAGCTGCAGCTAAGTGATGTCCCCTATTTTGTAGCGACGCACGACATTCTCTAATCATGTCAATTTGCCCAGGCCGTGGCTCATCGTGAGCTAAGTATGGGAAATTGTTAACGCTAACACTCAATTCATTTCCCGCCACAGACGGATTGCAATGTCGGCGACTCTAAAGGATTGGCCT
>JAYXVG010000032.1:0-11982 GCA_036021875.1 Thermoplasmatota archaeon
CATCTTGTATACTGGAATGCCAGTAGAGGACGGTGGCTTGTCATACAATGAGGCACAAAATGGTAGGATTTTCGCAGTAATAGGAATCGCAGGTATTCTTACTCAAGGGGTGCTTATTGGACCGTTATCAAAAAGACTTGGTGCTAAGAAACTTCTTCCACTATCTTGTTTTATTTGTGGGACTGGTTTAATCTTGATTCCATACACTCAGGCAGAGCACGCAACAATTCAACTAGTAATTGTCGCAACTATAGTGGCTATAGGTAGCGGACTGTTCCAACCTTCATCTTCCACCTTGCTGACCAAATTCGCTAAGGACGAGGGTATAAATCTTGGAATTGTCATGGGTGCACAGGAGTCAATTAGTTCCTTTGCTAGGATATTGGGGCCGCTTACCGGAGGTGTAGTTTGGACATTTACAGTTTCTAGAGATTGGCCATTAGACTATCACACTGCATTCCACCGTTGCGGATTGTTAATGCTGTTTTCTGCTTTACAGTCATTAAAAATTGGGGTTGTTCCTGATAGTAGTAATCAGGAATCATAAAACCTCAGTTAGGATCTTCTCCAGCTCTGTGTTTATCATAAGAATGAGGGTACCGAACTCTGGAGGAATGTTTGGATCTTCGTACAATTCTTCCAACTTTGACTGACTCATCGCAATCCTGACGTCTAGTTTCTTACTCTTGTTGAGCAACCACTGGTCGCACGCTTCTTTTGCTTGTCGACGGATATTTCTCGGCACTTTTGGATCATCAATTTGATTTATCACTGTCGCTACTTGTTGTAGTCTAGTTTCCACATCCATGGCTAATCCCCCAATGCTGAGTAATGCCCCCTCCTAGTAGGCCGCCTTTAAATTCATTGTCGACACGCGCCTATCATGGCACTGACAAGTGAACAAGTCTTAGGCTGGAGTCGAGTTGGTGTTCTATTGCTTGGAATGGGCTGGGCAGCATGGATGGATCACAAAGAACGTAGGGTAAGTAATGATCATTGGGTGGTTTGGGTAAAGCCTGCTATTTTCTTATGGTGTCTTGAACTATTGGCAAGGGAGGCAGATTGGACAATTTTTCTTACGGCCTCTGCGGTTGTTGCATACGCATCCGTTGCGGTTATTGGACGACCAACGGTAAAGGATATTCTGGCAGGGAATCGTGAAGATGTGATGGTATCACTTTGGTATTTAATCAGTTTAGTTGGAGTCATTGTTGGGATGGCCAAATACAGCAATGTTGACTCACTGGATATCGTTCTTGGCAAGGTAACCGGTATGGCTGGGCTTTACTGGTCAACATTATTTGGCCTTGTGATAATTTTTGTAATTGATATGAGTTGGAGATTAAGATTAATTCACGGCGGTGCTGATGCAAAAGCCTTGATGTGGGTTGCAATACTAATTCCTAACTGGTCAACAATGCCAGTGATTACAGATTATGATACTGAGATAGTGTTGCAGTTGCCACCTGCTATTTCCTTACTAATGTGGGGCGGATTGAGTTTCCTACTAATCCCGATAATATTAATGGGGAAAAATATTTTCTACGGCAACGTCAAGTCATTAAGCGATATACGAATGTTCTGGCACTCAACAGTCATGAGTATTGACAAAGTACAGGATAGCCATGTGTGGTTACTAACTTCAGTCATCGAAATGCCTAATGGTGAGTCAAAGCCTTACCACAAAACTAGGGCTCCACGCAGAACTCCAACCGATCAACAATTAGCAGAACAGATTGAACAACTTCGTCTACATGATATCAATGAAGTTTGGGTAAGTTACAAACTTCCACTGTTGGTATTTTTATTCCCAGCAATATTGCCTATGGCATTACTTGGAGACGTCACGCCAATGGTAATGAATATAATCGGGTTGTAAAATCAAGCTCCCTTACGCTCGATATTTTTCGGCCTAAGGCCTTTGTAGTTACACTTTCTACATTTTACAGCACGAAAAGCGTTCCTAGCATTGCATTTCATGCAAATTTTCCGACGAAGCATTCTTGCTTCTGCCTCTGGGAATCGTGCCATGGACTACCCACAAACTTCCCCTATTTAATCACAACCAAACCACTTACTGAGGTTTTTCTGAATCATCACTACATTGAAACACTATTCTTTTGAGGGTAGTTTATGCGAATCGTGCGGTTACCTGGCATTCATCATGATTCGAACATAGTGTTGGCCATAGGAACTCTTGGTTGTATCATTATTGATGCTGGAACATCTTGGTATCAGTCCCTACAGGTGGAGAGGATACAGGGTATTTTGGCAGATAATGACGGTGAAAAACCAGCAGTTGACAGGATTCTTCTCACCTCTAGGAGGTTTCCATGCTCAGGTGGTGCTAATTTTCTCTCTTCAGAGTTTAAAAAATGTCCAGTACATATCCATACCGAGGGACAATCATCACTGGAAACAGGGGATTTTTTTACAACATGGGCCAATAGATTTGATTCTGACATGCCAAATACCAGAACACAAAGTGTTAGTGATGGAGAAGTATTCGTGCTGGGAAATGGACAAATATGCGCTATGTCACTGCCAGGGCATTCTACGGATAATATGGCATATTATGTACCAGAAAAGTCGCTTGTAATCGCTGGTCTACTAATTCCAAGGGCTGATCGGCCAACACGATGGGATATGCCAACAGGTTGTTTACCCGATTTAATAGTCAGCTTACAGAGGTTAAAAAAAATGAATTTAGATACTATTATTCCGTTGCAGGGGCCAGCGATTAAAGGCAAACAACATGTGGCCAAAGTTATCAGTCGACATATTGAATTTTTCCAAGAGTGTGTTGCCCGTGACGGGAAGACACCAAAATCATGGGCGAGACCAGCCCAGACAGCGTTGTGGTTAACTCCACATCCTCCGTGGCCTTTAGAAGAACGAGAAGAAATCAACTAATCATTGGAAGATCAAGCATATTGGCAAAAACTGAATTGTTTCCTTTGCTTTGAAGTAATTTGGCCCTTCTGTTACTTCTTTCAATTTGTTTTTGTTTGAACAGCTCACTTTTAGATTGGTTTGATGTGATAATTCCTTCCCAATTGTAAGTATACTTTGACCAACCGCTTTGAAGAGCAATTCCATCATCGGTTGACCTTATGCTTGTAATGCATTGATTGTGCTTAAACAATAAAACGCAATTGTCTGGAACGTCCCTACCCAACAACCAAACATGTCCTGAATCACTACCAACCAGTATTCTATCGGATGTGTCAGATACTCTACATATGGATCTCACTATACCACTTGTGGTTTCAAAAGCATCGAGCAACTCAAGTTTAGGTAAGGATAAGCGGATGATGTTACCAATTGTATCACCAATAATTATCGATTCACATTTACCAGTCGGTCCTTTCATACCGAGCAAAATTGATGCGGGATATTGTAGACGATGATTCGTTCTCCGACCACCGCTAGGTCGCCAACTAATCATACCATCATCAAGGGCAATAACATATCCATCATTCAAAACCATGCTCCGGACTACTGTTCCGTTTGTCATACATGAGAAATGCCAGCCGGAGGTAATAGTTGTTTTCTGAGACCCCTCTAGGTGAAAGTGAAACTAAAATTAGTAGGTATCGTCATTTTTATTTTCCTTTTTCCATGACCTGTAACATGATTTACAGACACGTACTCTTCCTTTAAGGAGAGTAAAATTACCTTGACCCCACATGTCTAGTGCATTGTCCATAGATAATGAACGGCCACCGAGTGATTTGTCCGCAAACTTATCACAACTCTTGATTGCGCAAGGTAGGTCGCCTTTGTTGGATTTTTTTCGGTTTTCCAAATCGGTGTTCGGGTTGTCTTTACGATGTTTCCTTGCCTTTGCCTTGAAACCCATGACAATCCCACTCTTTAGCGATTATTCAATGTTAGGGTATCATTGTTTAGACGCTTCTCCGAGTTGAGCGAGTAGACCGTCAAAAATCCTGAGTAATCCTCGCAGAGTAACCTCTGAGACATTGGCTACTTTACAAATGTCTGACTGAGTTCTGGATGTTCCGGATTCAGACGCCGCTTTGTAAATAAGCGCTGCAGCAACTCCCATGGGTTTTTTTCCTTGCCAGATGTCTTCATGAGGTTGAATCTTCGACCACAAGTGGTTTACTTGAGTGAAGATGTTTGGTGGTAGTTGCAAATCCGAAATGAATTTGTCAAAATATTCATTCGGCGAAGTAATCTTGTGCAAATTCAATTTACGTGAAACTTGTCTAATCAGTCTAGATAGTTCTTTTTCTGTAATATCATAGCTTTGCGCAATCTCTGGTATTTGCCTAGGTAGATTTTCCTCTCGTGCAACTAAGTAAGTGCACGCAGCGGCAACTCCAGCTATTGAACGTCCTGTTACAAATCCATCACCACTAAGTCTTCGGTATAGACGAGCAGTTTCTTCTTGCAGTGACTTGGGTAAGTCTGACCGATCCCTAATCATTTGATTTGCTTTGACAAGATTTCTTTCTCTGCTCTTTCTAGTTTTAGAGCGTTCATCAATGACTCTTCTTCTTCTCCAGTCTCTTCTGGCTTGTGAACTTATTCCGTGTCTACCTGCCGAGCCGGTGTTTAAGTCTCTAACATCTATTGAGGTATTCAGACCTTTGTCAGCAAGTGTGTAGGTTAGCGGTTGACCGACTCTAGAGCGATCTTCAGTTTTGTCTCTGTTGGTCCATTCAGCGCCTGGGTCAATGACATTCTCTTCAACCACTATGCCACATGAGTTGCAAATAATCTCACCACGGGTGTCGTCTAACTGCCAGTCAACTGCTCCACATTCTTCGCAAGGCCTAGTATGCCCGTCGACCACTCTTCGATTTGGGTCGAATAACCCATACTCTTTGAGATCTGGTCGACTCTTCTTGCCTTCATTGGATTCCATTTACCTAACCTCCAGTTAACTAGTTCTCTTTCGACCAATATAAACACGACGATATTTTGTTTGTCAAGCAGTCGACTATGTTACTCATATCCCCCTTAGTTTACACTGGTTTATTGACAACTCGATTGGGATTACTATAAACTGTTGTTTAATCGGTATTTTAGGCCTATATACTTATTTCCTGTTATTTATTCTCCAATGACATAGTTCAAAGACGGTACTCGTAAGGGTGATATTGAGAGAGATGCCGGCGACAGTTGTACTCGGTGCCCAATGGGGCGATGAAGGAAAGGGAAAGTTAGTCGATCGTATTGCTGAACAAGCAACTTGGGTGGCTAGATTCCAAGGTGGGAATAACGCTGGGCATACAGTGGTATTAGGAGATGAGGTTCTGAAATTTCATCTCTTGCCGTCTGGTATAACCAGAAAAGAGTGTAACTTAGTGCTAGGTGATGGCATGGTAATCGACCCCTGGGTTCTAGACAAGGAATTGAGAAACTGGCAAGAATCAACCGGCGAGGATCCAAGAGGAGATAGATTGTTTGTGAGTGAAAGAGCACATGTAATATTACCATACCACCGACATCTGGACGGTCTTGACAAGAAAATCGGGACAACGGGCAGGGGTATTGGACCAACTTACGCAGATAAAATAAATCGTGTAGGGTTACGTTTTGGGGACATAGACGAAATAAAAAGCGATAATGACTGGATTAAATCTACCGTGAGTCGTATGAATTCTTCCTTAGATGCGGCTGGTTGCTCAGATAGAGTTACAGTGGAAGAGTTAAGATCAGATGTGAATTGGATTTGGGACAATTATTCGACAAGTATTGGTAATACTGGACTGATGCTCGATAACGCCCTAAAAATGAATGAGCATGTTATCCTCGAAGGAGCTCAGGGTTGCTTATTAGACATCGATCAAGGAACCTTTCCATTTGTCACATCAAGTGTCACATCACGAGGTAATTCAACGCATGGAGCAGGAATACATCCAGGCCATGTTGATGAAGTAATTGGTATTACAAAGGCATACATCACTAGAGTTGGTAATGGGGCCATGCCAACAGAACTCGAGGATGATGTCGGGGAACATCTAGGAACCGTAGGCCATGAATTTGGCACAACAACAGGGCGCAAACGTCGTTGCGGCTGGTTTGATGCTGTTGTGATGAGACACGCTCACAGAATCAATGGATTCACTGGCTTAGCATTGACAAAATTAGATGTTCTTGGGGGATTAGATGAACTAAAGATATGTGTGGCTTATGAGTTAGACGGCAAAGAAATACGAGAAATGCCGTCAAGCGCGTCTGCATTAGCGCGGTGTAAACCAATTTACATCTCGATGCCGGGTTTCCCATCACACACACTTACAGAGTGGTTAGGTATTGCCAGAAAGGCTAATGATGAGAGACTTGGCTACTCGATATTACCATCAGCAGCCCAGCATTACATCAAACAAGTCGAGGCGCTTGTTGGGGTTCCCTGTACCTCTGTAGGAGTTGGTCCTGACAGGGATGCAACCATTGACCGCATCGAATAGAATAACCCATTAACAACATAAAAAAGGTGGAGACTCTCCGGTAGGTTTGAGGGCGCTTAGCTCAGTTGGAAGAGCGTCTGGTTTGCAACCAGAAGGCCGGGGGTTCAAATCCCCCAGTGTCCACCATTATCCTCGAGTCTGAATCCAGTTAGTGTTCCTCTACATTCAAGGTTTATCCATGTAACTTGCAATTATCCCAAGTAAAACTAGCCCTAGCCATCCACCAACGATTAGGCAAAACGGTGGAAAGACTGTTCGCAGTAAAGGGTCACTTCCTGAAACTAGGTAATCACCGGCTACTAGCGACAAAACACCAGTTATTACCGGGATTAGGTGAAAATACCAAGCCAAGTTGCTTGCATAACGCTCCTCTCTGGTTACTGAGCGTCTAGGCTGACTGCCATCTGGTTGTAGTGCAACAGAGCAAGTGGGACATATTGTCCACTCTGGGTCAACTGAGATGTTACATTCTTGGCATATCGGCATATTGCAAACCTCGGTGGCAAGTCTGATGCTAGTGTGGTATATACACATCGTGGCCTTAATTTAGGTTTGTATCCTCGATTAATCTCGTGCTAATTCCGGGTTTGTTGATGCAAAACCATCAGATTACGATTAATTATCAGAAATAATTTGCTGGTAAACCTTTCCACTATCTCTTAAATTGCGTTCTTGGTTTTCATAATTCACATGGTATAACCCAAAGCGCATTGAATAACCTTCAGCCCATTCAAAATTGTCCATTAGTGACCAGTGGTAGTACGACTTTATGTCTACTCCCGTTGAAATTAAATCAGAGATCATCCAAAGATGACGCTTTAGGTGAGTTGACCTTAGTTTATCTTCACCATCTGCGACCCCATTCTCAGTTATTTCTATTGGGATGTTTAATTTTTTGAGCCATTTTGTGGCTCTCTGCAATCCTTCCGCATACATTGGGTATCCGAATTCTGTTACAATTTCATGGCTCCGTGAAGGCAGGTCTATTTCAGTCGTCTGCGGTAGAAAAGGGCTAGTTAGCACATGGGTATAGTAATTGAGTCCAATGAAATCGGCTGAGTTTTTTACTTTAGCAACAGATTTACCATACATCCTTCCTCGACTCAACGCAGATATTATCGCACCATTCCAGATATAGTTGAGCGCAAAGGTAGTAATCCAGTGGAGTAAGTTCCACCTACGATATGGGTCGAATATTGTTACATTTTTGGCCAGGCCAATGTAACTGTTTGGTGCTATAGTTTTCAGTCGATGATATACTTCGCCGTGAGCAATCATGACATTTTTCATTACTCTAATCGCTTTTAGTGGCGAACGCTGCCCAGGTGGGAACATTCCCATGTGATAGCCCATAATTGAGAATACATCGGGTTCGTTTACCGTGCACCACTTTTTTACTCGATCAGCAAAATATGGGAATATACGATTACAGTAATCTGCGAAGTAAGTAATGTTTTCTTCAACATAAAAACCGCCTTTTTCTTCAAACCAAATAGGATGTGAGAAGTGATGAAGAGTAATCATTGGCTCTATACCTTGGTCGATTAGGGAGTCAATCATATCTGAATATACTTTGATTGCATCTTCATTCCAATCGCCTTCGTTGGGTTCAATGCGACTCCATTCGATGGAAAATCTGTAACTATCTACCCCTAACTCGACCAGTAAATTGTGATCATGCTGCCATAGATTCCAATGGTCACAAGCAGAGCCACTGGGTTCCTTATTCTCACGCTCCTCAAACTGTGTCCAATTATTCACGTTATTTCCTTCAATTTGATGCGATGCAGTAGCCACACCCCAGGTGAATGTCTCTGGAAAATTTAAGTCATCAGTATTAATCTGATTCCAGTTGAGATGTTTTTCTGGAAATAAAATATGCAGCAAAGCTATGATGAGGACATATGACAACACGAGAATGCTGATTACAACATGCCACTGCATGATGTTGATAATTCAAAACATGTTATCAAGTTTATCACCGTAGAAAGTTTGATTGCCAAAAGCCCTGTGATTAGGAACGGTAACGGTTGTGGCAGCAGATATAATTCCGGATCAATTAGTCGAGGAGGCACTCGAAGCAATTGGTGAGACTCTTGAGAAGAAACTGAAGGGCAGATGGTGGGTCAAACCGTTCTATTGGCTTTCGATAATTGTCGTATTATCTATTCCAATTGTGTATTATTTTTGGTAGGTTTGTTGCCGGGTTATGATCAATCCAGCTATGGATACCACGGCAATGGTTGCTATAATTGAAATTCCGGGAGTAGTTTCTCCATCCGAAGAGCAGCCATCATCTAGTGAATCTGTTCCCCCCCAGACCCCTTCATTATAGTAGCAAGATGACCAAGTTTTGAACCAATCGCCTTGTGGGTAATTGGTTTTGTTGCCTTCTGAATCTGTTGCTTTGACACGCCAGTTTACGTAAGTGTGGTCGTTAGGAGGGGTTAGGGATATTGAGTGGAGTCTTTGATCAATATCTGCGTTCATTGTAACTGGAGGGTCACATATTCCGTCGTTAGTACAAATTTGAGTGATTAACTCAAAACTCGTACCATTGTCATATGCATCTTGATTCATCTCAATAGTTAGGGACCATTTCTCTTTGTCAACAGAGGGGCTATCTCTAGAAATTACAGTGAAGGGGGCATTTTCGTCTGGATTAACGTCAACACCTCCTTCAGCGGCACCAAGCGACGTTGGTGTCAGTAAAAGGAGAACAATCAAAGACGGTATGAGCAACTTTCTGCGCATATTCTTTCCTTGACAGTTCGATATTTAGCATTAAGTATACTGTGTGTAATGTGTAGGTGAACTAATAACATATTTTCTTTCCATTCTTGCTAAACCTTCATGTATAGAATGAATGGGATTGATTATCCATAGGGGAGTAGGTTAACTTGAGGTCAACTTACAGGATGATGGGTATTGCCGACTTCATAACTTTAGCCAATGGATTGCTTGGAGTTGCAGCGATTTTATTCATTATTCTTGCAGTAGAAAAACTGCAAAATCCATATTTTTCAGATGGTGTCAAAACCAATTATATCTGGGGTGCTATGACATGCATACTGCTCTCTGTTGCTGGTGACATAATTGATGGTCCAGTGGCGAGAAAATACTCTAAAAGGAAACTGTTGGGCGGCACCCTAGACGTTATGTCTGATTGCATTTCATTTTGCGTCGCACCCGCTTTGTTAATGTTCGTTATGTTCGGTAGATGGGGGGAAGCATCACCAGCTTGGACAATATCACTTGGCATTGCGTCGTGTTGGATTATTGTTACTGGAATGCTTAGGTTGGCGAGGTTTCATTACGAAGATGCCTCAGATAAATCGTATTTCCATGGGTTGGCATCGCCGGCCAATGCAATGGTGTTGGTGACATTTGCAGCATTAATTTGGTTGCAGCCAGCAACTGGAATAGGTCCTGATGTGTCAACAGAATGCATATTTTGCTTCGAGCCTTCAGACTCCACAGTTGAAAAACCATATTTTGATTTCATAATCCTGCCAATAATGTTCATATCTGGGGGTTTAATGATCGCTGATCGAAAATTGCCAAAAAATAAGACAGGGTTACCAATGAGAATATCCGGATTCCAAATGTTATCTATTTTCGTTGCAACACTACTATCTTGGATAAATGCTGCTGAATTTGGAATTGAACAAAGTAACACTACGCCTCAATTTATTCTTTATTCGATTTCGGCAGTATTGCTAACCTACTATGTTGTTACAGGACCAAAACAATCTGAGATTCAGGAACAGAATGATACTAAAGCAGAATCGCATCGATAGTTCTCAGTTTACGCCTTTCTATTCTATCCTTGACGATTATGTGGGACATGAATAGTAGTAATCCTATGCTGAAAATAATATCCCAGGATAATTTAAATATCAACCGAGGTAAATTTGGTGAGAGTGATAATTGCATAGATAGAACACCAATTCTCGCCAACAAATAGTATGCTACATACTTGAGATTAAACCCGACCTTCCCAAGCATACTAAACCACAGCATTGACATTGCTACTGCGGGTCCTCCACCCATAAATCCAACCCATCCGTTGCTGGGGGAAAATCTGTCACCAATATAGCCTCCATTGAGGTATAGGCTGCCCGGGTCGACATCCCTTGGGTGTGTTAATCCATTTATTTGGCCTAGAGCTGCCCACCATGTAAACCATACAACTAATGGAAAAATAGTATTAATCATAATCCTGGCAACCTCGTTGGACGAATCATCTGATTTAGCGAATAAGAAGTTCAGTTCATTTCGGAAGAATGAACTAAAACACACATAGAGAATGACACTAATACCGCCAACATAGCCTCCCCAACTCATAGTCAACCAACAAAATACAATTAATGTGACAATCTCAATATTCTCTCTGGCGACTGTTAATTTGTCGTAAATTGCATAGCAAAGTAATATTAGCATGGCAGAGAGCATTATCCAATCAACAATATTATTCTCTAAAGTCATAAGCGTCGGAATGGCGGTAAATAAAGCAATAACAGGGTATTTTATTTTTGCAGAATCCATGGTTTTAGTATTGTATTGGTAAAATAATATTCCAGCAAAAATAAATCCAGTATTCATTAGCCAAGGGATAAAATCTTGCTGAATTGAGAGATTGATGATCGCTCTAGGTGCGGACCAATACAGTATTCTGTAGTGTGATAACATAGTAATTGGAATAATGATAAATCCAAAGGTTAAGCGAATTAAGGTATTTGATTTAGCGTCCTCACTTGGCTTAAGGAAAACCGGTGTTAGTAGCATGAATAACATCATGATATTGACTGCTGACAATCTGGTCTCAGTGAATATGATAACTAAAATAAACATCACAGTCAGTGCTAAATTAAGTTTAGCTCGCTTTTCATCAGTTATGTTTTTACTAACTAGACTGTAAAAACAGGTTGCAAAGAATACAATGGGAAGCAAGTAACCTATGCCATAGTATGGTATTGTCAGAGTGTCTCTATTATACGAAATAAATGCAGATAACAAAAAGCTACCAGCGAATATACTATTTAAAAACTTGGTTCCAGAGTCAGATATGCCTTCCCTCCTTGCTAAAATAAAAATTCCTCCAGTAATTATTGCAAAGGTAACCGCAGTTATAACCAAGTCTAAGACTCTTAAGCCGATTTCGTCGTAGGTTATTTTTTCCCATTCGATGTTGTCTCGCGATAAATCATCAAAAAATGGATGTCCATTATCCTCCATCCATTCGTTCCTCGATACTGTTGCATTCCAGTTCCACTGGTCAAGCAATTTTTCATCCTCGTCGGTCAGTTCAAATGCATCTAGTGGGAATTTACCATGAACTGCGTGTGGTAGAGGCAAGGAAAATAATAACGAAGGCAAAGTTGCCAAATCTCGCTGGTCAATCTGTTCTGGATAGTAGTAATTTTCCTTTACATTTGGACCCCATATCCAAGCACCAACCTCTCTAATTTCCAAATCTGGAGATCCATGTTGTCCACTATCAGTCAAACCATGATCAGCAGTAACAACGACCGTCCAT
>JAYXVG010000033.1:0-11607 GCA_036021875.1 Thermoplasmatota archaeon
GAACAAATGCGACAGATGATTCTCCGCGGTCCAGATATCCACCCTGGTGTAAACTACATCATTCGAGGGGACAAGCGAAGAGTTAGAATCAACGCAAGAAGTAGACTCATTAATGCTGGATTCAGATGCCACAACCCTGAGTGCACAGAAGAAACCACAATGAGGCCAGATTTACATCAAGTAATGCCGGCGCCGAACTTCCTCCCAGGTCTAGTAATCAAGAAAGAAATCAGCAGGTCTGTTGTCGACCCTAGCATTGAGATAACAAATTATGTTGCTGATGACAATGCTACATTGGCAAATCTGCGCGGTGAAGACATTAACGGTAATGCTTTAGAGAAAGATGATCCGAGAGCCATATTACATTACAAGTGGATGTGGGAACTAGAACAACTCGACAAAGTTAATTCAGATCCAATGCCAGACCATCTTGAGATTACCTGCCCACACTGTGGCAGTCCGGCTGATGAGTGGGGAGAAAGAACAAATGTGGAGGACAGACTTTCAACATATGACAGAGATGGAAACCCCAAACCAGGAATGCTAGTTGAGCGACACCTAATTGATGGTGATGTAGCCATTTTCAACAGGCAACCCTCTCTCCACAGAATGTCTATGATGGTCCACGAAGTTAGAGTTATGCAAGGGCATACATTCAGGTTCAACTTAGCTGTTTGTACTCCATACAACGCAGATTTCGATGGTGATGAGATGAACTTACACGTCATTCAATCGGAGGAGGCGCGTGCTGAAGCAAAAATCCTGATGCGTGTCCAAGAACACATATTGACCCCAAGATACGGCGGAGCGGTAATTGGTGGAATCCACGATCACATCTCGGGTGCCTACCTCCTATCAAGGCCTGGAACATTAATCTCTGTCGAACACGGCTTAGAGATGCTAGGCAACATTGGCTGGACAGGCTCTTTGCCTGAAGTAGTTAAGGATGAAAATGGCCGAGATAGTTTCCGTGGCCAAGATATAATCTCACTGATTATCCCTGACAACATACACTTGAGGTTTAGAAGTCGTTCTAATGACGATGTTGTCGTAAAGGATGGTAGTGTTGAGGGAACACTCGACAAGCGTGCAATCGGTGCAGAAGATGGCAGACTTTTGGACGCCATCGTCCAGACTAATGGACCAGAAAAGGGCGCTAAATTTCTCGACGAATTCACCCAACTATCTATTGCAGCCTGCACAGCTCTAGGGTTTACTACAGGTATTGATGATGAGGATTTATCGCCGGAGTCACTTGCTGCAATCGAGCAAGCAAATGCTGATGCAAGAAAGTTAGTTGAGGAAGAGTTGGCCGCTTTCGGTAAGGAGGGTAAGGGCTATGAGACTCGACCCGGAAGGACTCCAAGAGAGACGCTAGAAGAGAACATCATGGTCATGCTTGACGAAGGTAAGCAGAAAGCTGGTGACATTGCTAAAGATGAACTAAACCAGTCAGGTTCAACTAATGCTGCGGTTAATATGGCAATCTCTGGAGCTAGAGGTTCGATGGATAATCTAACGATGATGGCGGGGTCGATCGGTCAAGCAAAAGTTCGTGGAAAGCGTCTAGAAAGGGGTTACAATGACAGAGTTCTAGCACATTTCAAGCGTGGCGGCCGAGGTGCATTAGATAGAGGCTTCATATCAAACTCATTCAAGCGAGGATTGGAGCCAACAGAATTTTTCATGTTATCAGTATCAGGCAGGGAATCACTTGTTGATACTGCGGTTAGGACAGCGAAATCAGGTTACATGCAGAGAAGATTAATTAACGCAATGGACGATTTAAAGGTCTACGATGACGAGATGCTTTCAGTTCGTAACACCGCTAACAGAATTATACAATTCAGCTACGGAGAAGATGGCATTGACCCATCAAGAGGAGTGCACGGCTCTCCATTCAACATCGATGTTATTGTTGACGAAGCACTAGGGACTGAAGGCGCTACTATAGTCCAGCGAGAATCTCGTGAAAGAGATGAAAGCGAGGAGGATATGGGTGCTTGGGAATTCGAAGAAGCTGATATCGACGGAGGTGAAAACTGATGGTAGTTAAGAGCGCGACCAAAAAGAAACTGATGGACCTTGGAATCGCTGAGAATTTTGCTCACATTCTTGCAGATGACCGTAAGTGGGACGATGTTAAAATCCTACCAGCGGAAAACATAGCACAGATTTGTGAAACTGATTCCGAAACAGCAGGTCAAATCAAAGGAATCATTGATGGTGCTAATCAAAAGAATAAGTTAGCAAATAATGAAGCCATCGGGCCTGTAACTTCGGTAAGATTGAGTAGGACTGGGCGCAAGACTAGAGCACGTTCTCGAGTCAAGCCAACCGCTGATATAGACACATACGACTCTGATGCCAAGCTAATAGCGCTAGAGGATGAGTTATCCGGTGATGCTGTTTATCAGAGTCTAGTTGCTGCTGTAGACGAGTCCGGTTCCAGAAGGTTTACCAATCGGATTTTCCATGACTTAACAACTGCAATACATGCTAGAGGCAAGAAGAAATTGACCAAGGCAGAAGCGAAGAAAGTAGTTCAAGAAGCAATTTTTGCTCTAAAAAGAGCGAGTATTGATCCGTATGAGGCTGCTGGAATTATTACTGCTCAATCAATTGGCGAGCCAGGAACACAGATGACAATGCGTACTTTCCACTATGCTGGTGTTGCTACGGTAAACGTGACGCAAGGTCTACCTAGAATCATTGAAATTGTTGACGCTAGAAAGGTTCCACAGACCCCGACAATGACCATCAGACTTCATCCAGATAAGAAAACCTCAGCTGAGGAAGCACAAAAGTTGGCTGCAGCAATTGAGGTCACAACAACGGTAAACATCGCTAGCCTAGAGACTGACGTCGCACAAAGACGACTAGTTCTAAAGTTGAACAAGTCAAATTTGAAACAAAAGAATATGACTGCGTCGGAGGTTAAGGATAAGTTAGAACAGGCAACAAGATTGTATGTTCAAGCTGATAAAGATGGCAACAAGGCGTCAAAACTGACATTGATTCCAGGGGTCCATTCGGAAGAGGATCTTGCTGACCTAGCAGAAAACCCTCCTTCATACACAATGTTGCTTCAACTTGAAGAGAAAATTAGGGACCTAAGACTCAAGGGAATACCAAACGTCGAAAGGGCTAATGTCCAATTGGATGATAAAACCGGTGAATACTACTTGTCGACAATAGGTTCCAATTTGTCCAGAGTCAGCGAGATTGAGGCAATCGATCGCAGCAGAACCTATACTAATAATATCATAGAGATTTACGAATATCTAGGAATAGAAGCCGCGCGCCAAGCGATTGTCAATGAGCTACAGGCCACATTGGATGGGGCGCGACTCGAAGTAGACGTTCGCCACTTACTACTGGTTGCTGATGTAATGACCTCAGAAGGTGAGGTTCGAGCAATAGGCAGACACGGTGTATCGGGAACAAAGCACAGTATTTTGGCACGAGCTGCATTCGAGGTCACAGTTAATCACCTCTTGAAAGCAGGTATTATTGGAGAGACAGTCAACCTAACTGGTGTTGCTGAAAACATCATTGTCGGTCAACCTATTTCTCTAGGCACAGGTAGTGTAGAATTATATTACATTCCAGAGGAGTGAACATTCCAACCATGAGAAGCAATGTGGAGTATGGAGGAAAAAATATGGATTTGAGTAGACAATTAAAGACAGCATTATCAACTGGGAAACTATTATTCGGGCAACGTCAAGCGATTGACGCTTGCAAATCGGGGGAAGCCAAATTGGTCATCCTAGCAGCAAATTGCCCGCAAGAATACATCGATGAATTACACGCTAATCACCCAGGTGTTACAAAACACCGAGCAAGATTAGTCAACAGGGAGTTGGGTATTGCATGTGGTAAACCATTCGCAGTTTCGACAATTACAATCATAGAAGCAGGAGACAGCGATATTCTGTCTTTAAACACGAATATTGAGTGAAGTCTCGCCTTATTTTGGGAAGGTTTGATGACCTTCCTGTTACACCATACACATGGTGTCAGCCATGTCTATGACAAAACGTTGCAATTTCGTCACCGTAGTTTTCATTATTGCCTCTCTAATAATGATGTCCTACAACCCATTGATTGATCATGAGGATTTGCCTAAAGAAAATGGACTGATACTGGTTGATGATGTAGAGGTTAAATTTTCACCTAAAAATTCCAATGATTGGTCGGCCTCCGGCAATGCTGCAAATCCTGCAGTATTACGGTCAGTAGACACCTCTCTTAACAATGAAATTGTCGTATCCGGAGTATTGAGCGGTTCAACTACCATGACAATGGGTTCAACCTCCGTTACCTCCGGTCAGTATATTGAGCCATGGATTGCCAAAGCTGATGCAAATGGCAACTGGCAGTGGATACAAAAAATCTCTATAACTGGAACCTCACAATTCGCTGAAGCGACAATCCAGGATATTTCTATCGCACCAAACGGTGATATTTTCGCCACTGGAATGTTTTATGATACTATTTCATTCGGTGGCATAACCTTGACCTCTACCGGTTACTATGATTGTTGGACTGCGAAATTATCTTCATCTGGTCAATGGCAGTGGGCTCAAGCACTCCGAGGGAATGGTGATATTGATGCTGGGACGGCTACAACTCTGGATATTGTGTACGGCACCGCTATAGCAACCGATTCAAATAACAATCCAATAATCGGAGGATGGTTCCTGGGCAACACAGACGTTGGTGTTGCTGCCGATACCGGTGCACAGAGTGGTGCGGACATTGAAGTATTCGTGGCAAAATATGGTAATTCCGGTAATCTTCAATGGACCGAGGTTGCCCGTGGTCAAGGAAGTCAAGAAATCAATGCCATGACTGTTGACGTTAACAACGATGTTTGGGTAGCTACTACTTTCGAAGTCAGTATGACTTTTGGTAGTGTCGTTGCAAATGCAGGAATTAATGAAGTCCCTATGGGGATAGCAAAAATAAGTCAATCAGGGACTTGGCAATCAGCCTATGCAAACACGGGTAGTGGCCAACCACTAGCTACGGATTTTACCATGGATGACCAGAATAATCTATTGATGTCAGGATTTTACACAGGCAGTATAAACCTTGGAAGTCAACTAACTAGCTCGGGGCAAAATGATGCATTTATCGCTAGCATGAGCGCATCAGGAAACTGGAATTGGGCAGAATCAGTCGGAGGCTCTAGTTATGATGCAGGGAGCGGGATTGAATACGACAGCAATACAGGCTATGCGATATTAGGTTTGTATTCACAAAGTAGTTTTTCCTTTGGCAGCCAATCATTTACCACCCGCGGATTTAATGATTCAGTAGTAGTCACTTTTTCCAGTAACGGTAATCCTGTAGCATTATTTGACGCTGGCAGTACATTAGATGACGCAATAACTGGGATCTCACTTATGCCTAATGGCGCCCTTGTGGTGGCTGGTAATTATAATGGGACAATTGATTTTGGTAATTCCGGTGCAGCAAGCCAGTCTACATCAGTTCTGATCCCGTATGTTTGGGTCACTGAAACAGTTGCAGTTTTAGATGCGGACGGAGATGGAATTGCAGACGATGATGATAACTGTCCTAATACAGTTAATCCCGGCCAAGAAAATACTGATTTAGATTCAGAGGGTGACGCATGTGATTCTGACGATGATAATGATGGTATCACTGATAATTTCCCCGATAATTGTCCACGTAATAGTCAAACAGGATGGACAAGTACAAGGGATTTCAATGATCCTGCAAGCTCTACGGATTGGGATAATGATGGTTGTAAAGATGACCACCCTGAAGACACAGATGATGACAATGATGGTATATTAGATGTTAATGATAACTGCCCTAGAACATCATATAACCCGCCTCGTCCGACTTGGATATCTGATTCCGTGACAGACATGGATGGTGATGGCTGTAGAGATAGTGATGAGGACCTAAATGACGATGGTGATGCATTTGACGACTCGTTTGATGATTGTCCCACATACTACGGGACCTCAACTTTGGGTGAACAAGGTTGTGCAGATTCCGATGGAGATGGTTGGTCAGATGAAACAGATACATGTCCACTGCAATTCGGCAATTCCTCCTCAAATAACAAAATCGGCTGTTTAGATAGTGACGGTGACGGGTGGGCAAATGTTGACGATGCATTTGATTTCGAACCGACGCAATGGTCTGATACAGATGGTGATGGCTTTGGCGACAACTCGGACGGCGTTAACGCCGATGACTGTGTAGATGTAGCTGGTGATTCGATTTTTGACCGGCAAGGTTGCTACGATATGGATGAGGATGGTTATTCTAATCCAGATAACATGTGGGATGAAGATAATGGTGCTGACGCATTTCCACAAAATCCTCTCCAATGGTCTGATGTTGATGGCGACGGTTTAGGAGATAATTGGGGTAATTCAACATGGCTTGATAGACCCGAAAACTGGCCGGGAGTATTCATAGAGTCTATCAACCCTAATGAGCAAGATGCGTGTCCTTTCCAATCAGGGACATCTAATCAACAAGGCGTCTATGGGTGTCCGGATTTTGACGGAGATGGCTGGTCTGACGATATGGATATGTATGTTCAAGAGATAACTCAATGGATAGATTCAGATGGCGATGGATTTGGTGATAATTTAGACGGTTTTAACGGCGATTATTGTCCAAATACTCCAGGGCAATCAAGCGAAGACCGAAGGGGTTGTGTCGATACAGACGGCGACGGCTATTCGAATATTGATGAATTCTGGACTCGTTATAGTGGTGGTGATGTATACCCCGAAGATTCAACCCAATGGTCTGATTCAGATGGCGATGGTTATGGCGACAATCCGGGAACTCCGATATCAGATGATTGTGTAGATGTGGCTGGCGATTCAACCATAGATCGACAGGGTTGTTCAGACTTCGACTCTGATGGGTATTCTGATCCCACCGCAAATTGGAATACTACTATGGGAGCAGACGCATGTTCAACTGTGATTGGTAACTCGACAGAAGATAGGTTTGGTTGCTTTGATAGTGATGGAGATGGCTATTCGAATAAAGATCCAGATTGGGGTTACTCGGATGGGGCAGACGGCTATCCTGATGACCCGACACGTTGGGGCCCACCTCCATCATCTGATGGTTCATCATTTGGAACAGTTGCAGTTGCAGGAGGCGGAGTGTTAATTCTAATTATACTCGGAGCCTTATTTTTCTTAAGAAATAGGGGTTCAAACAAGCAGTATGATTCCATGAACATGGATTATGCGATGAATCAACAATCGTATGCAAATTCTCAGCAGCACCCAATAGCCCAACAGCAGCAAGTTACCATCCAACCTCAAAGTGTCCAATCAAGCCCTGCTAGAGATTATTATCAAAGCCTAATCAACCAAGGTTATCCCCATGAGCACGCAATTGCTTATACCCAGCAGTATTATCCTGGATTCAACGGATAATTTTGATTAATTATCACTTTATGTTAGCACTTCGAGTAATCGGTCCTGTTCGGCTGCCATGCGTAACTCCATGGCTATCCTTCTGCCACTGGACATGGGTTTTCTCCATGTTGCATTTCCATATGGATGTCCCACATTGACGTGAACATTAGTTCCTCCACCTAGCCTTGGTGCGACATCATAGATGTAATAATTCATATCCTTGTCAATACAGGTTTGCAGACAGAACGGACCGATTATACCGGGACTGTAATGCTCCTTACTAGCCTCGATAAATTTCTCACCAAGTTCGAACGCTTTCTCCAATAATGACTCTCTAATAGTTGCGGTATTGTGTCCAACCACGGTCATTTCTGGAATCTGTTGATGCAGCGGCATCGTCATTTGCTGTGGAGCAGGTAATCTAACATGACCATCAAGTGATGATTCGAAGCGCCAATCGACTCCTAACAATTCTAATTTCTCTCCTTCGTCAGCTAGCGGACTGTAGAAGAAGTTCAGATTGAAGACAGGACCGATAACATAACGTTCAATCCTTGCTCCGTCAAGTGAGGCTTGGTCAATGACACCATTCGCAAGTAGCGAAGCGGATTTCTCCTGATATTCTTTGTATGAAGCGCAGGTAAAGAAGCCGCGTTCTAGCTTTTTCTGTGCATGGTGTAGTTTAACAATCACTAAACAATCTATGTCCTCGGGTTTTTCGATAGCTTCTGGAAATGGTAGTCCAGCTTTTTCTAAAATCCAGTAATAATCTTGTTCTTCAGTTCTTTCTTCCATACGCAGCATGTTCCTTGAACCAAATAATGGAACGTGGAATTTATTTTCAACATCATCAATTGATGAGTAGGAGGTAAATGAGCGATTAGGGATATACACTACGTTTCGCTTTCTCATCTCTACTTGCATTGATTCGTTCATAACATCATTGAATGAAGGCATGATAATCGTTTTGTCAACCATTCCTCGCTTAACACGTCCGGAATTTGTTCTGTGGGTTTTGAAGTAATTTGCATACGTCTTGTGCCGACCCTCTTTACAGTATGCGACAGTTGGGAATCCTTCCTCTATTGCGCCATCGCAGATATCCAAGGCTGAATGCGAGGCAGTCATTCCGATTCGCAACTTGAGTCTGTCATAATCTTCGACGATTTTCGCAATATCGTCCTTGTCAATCATGTTAGCGCCTCTGTTATTATTCAATGAATTTGGTTTATGATTTTTGACACTAGTCGAATTTTTGCAACTGCATCAGTTCTTCTGTTGATAGTGTGTCGCCTGACATTAATTTGGTCATTAGATCTTGAACTTCCACTCTGGCTTCAGACTTGCCTTCTCCAACATCATTTCCTTCCATTGCTGAAATCATATCTTGTATCGAGTGAAGACATCTAAGTGAAACGATGTATAGATGATGAGCCTTGTCAGCCTCTTTCTTAGATTTTCGCAATTCTCTGTGACAGGATTCTGCTTTTTCCCTCTGCTTATCGACTTCTTTGTTCCATTGTAGCATCAACTCATGTGCGTCTTGAGCAGCATTGGCAGCTTGCTGGACCTCATCATGTGCCTCCTCTTGCGCAGCTAAAGCCTCTTTGAGTTCATCTCTTAGTCCCTTCATATCCTCATTACCATCGTCTACAGAAGTCATTTGTTTGAGTTTTGAACTAATCTCTTTCATCCGTTTCATTACTTTTTTCTCATTTTTTCCAGTGTGGCGACCTTGCTCAAATTCTCGTTCAAGCCTTTCAAGTTCTCTCCTAAGTTGATGTGATGTAATCGGTCTCTGTCCACGCTTACCACGCGTATTTTCTTGCTCTACAGGGCCTCTTAATACCTCCATACGCGATTTAACTTCTTTCACCACTTTGTTAGCCTCTTGTCGAATCACTTTTTTGTCACGAACAATTTCATTCATTTGTTCGCGAATTTCTCTTTGTTCTCTTACCTGAACAATCAGTTCTTTGACTTCGGCATTTAATTCATTCCTGGCTGTTGAATGCGTCTTTGATTTCTTGTTCCATTCGTCTCTTGTTTCCCGAAACTTTGTTGCTTTTTCATTCACCATATTCTTTTTTTGCTCAAGAACTTGATTGATTTCAGTCATTGCAATACTCACCTTACGTGTAAGACTCCCACCTTACACTGTCATTGCGAATTGTATCCCCCATTTAATGCTTAATATTCATACAAAATTGGATTGATTTCTGCTTTAGCGCTTTTTTGCTTCTAAATATCCATCTATACGTGCTACTGCTGTGCTGATTGTCTGCCTGACCAAACCGAGATTTGAGTTGGATTCGCATCCAACAACTAATGCATATTTTTTTGCTAATAGGTTTATCATAATCGTCATTTTTTCTGCGATAATAGTAGTTTGGCTGGTGTTATCTTTAACATACTGAACTTCCGCAAGTTTTGACAATAACCGTTTAGTTTTCTCATCGTCAGGTAGTGCTGCGATTATGAAACCATCTGGGTCAAGTATCGCAGCATTGACAATGTAATTTGACTTGACTAAGTCTGCTACAACATACTCTTCCATGGCTGTTGATATGTGTTGGGTGTATAATTTTAGTTGTAACTACAAATCCCCTGCCATAAGTAGTCCATCCTCATTTGAATAGTAATTCTTTATGGTCTTTTCAATTTCTAAACCATGTCGTGAGTAGAAGTTTTGAGCTTTAAGATTCGATTTTCTAACCTCAAGTTGTATTGTTTGCATCCCGTCAGATCTAGCATGATTCATCAGTTCAGTTAATACTTCACTACCATGATTCTGGTTTTGTGCTGCCTTACTTAATACTAGGGAAACAATCCTTATGCGATCTTCAAGGATTGGCTTAGACCAAACCACTCCCATAAGAGATTCAGGTAAAGGATAGATTGCAGAATTTATCAACAATTTGTTGCCGTACCACTCTGGAATACCAAGCATTTTGAAAGTAGTATCGTTGTATGTTTCACCAGTTTCTTGTTTGAATAACTCTGTGACTTTATTTTGCCAAACTTCGGGCATGTCTTCAGGCTTGGGCCCTAAAATCCACTTCAATTCAGAGATATTATCACCCAATTAATTACTTTTTGATGATTTGCCACGCTTCCCGCGATGAGGTTGTAATGAGGCCTTGTTTTTCTTATTTCTTCGAGTGGATTTTTTATGAGGACTTTCATTCTGGCTGACCGAGTTAATACCACCATTTTTCAACAAGACATCGAGGTCTTGTAATGAAAATGAGTCGCCTGAAGCAACTTTACCTCTTAATTGGTCTACATTTCCATGGGATTTTTTGGCTCTGTCGCTGGTCTTTCGGTATCTTCTATTTTCGGAGTTTTTATTGGTTTTTTTCCTAAGCCATGCCTCAAGCCTACCAATTTCTCTGCGTAGCATTCTTCGTTCCTTCTTCAGTGGATTAAGTTCGATAAGGAGTCGTTTTGCTAACTCATCAAAGTCAGTGAATTTTCCTAGACTGTTTACGTCAATAATTTCCTGCCTGATGTCTTTTATTTGTTCAACAGACTTTTCCTGTTGATTCACCAAACGTAGGAATTCTCTGTGATACTGTCTTGTTCTTTTTGCATGCTCATGCATGCTTTGAAGTTCAAAAAACCATGAGAAAAGGGACTTTTCTTTATCAAACGATAACTCAAAATCAGTCTGTGATTGTTCAGTAAGGTTATAGTAAACTTTGCGTAACTCATCTTCAATGAAGTGCACGGGGATGTAATTATTATTACTTGAGTCTCTCTTACTTTGTGCTTCGTCAATTTTGCTTCTTCTTGGCCTGAGCTCAGTTGTTAGAGCAGATTGCTCTTTTGCTAATTCAGCGTTTCTTCTGAGGGCTTTAGACATTCTGATTGCATCATTTCTCTCACTCTCTCTAACTGTGACCTTCCGGTCTATTTCAGCTAATTCGCCGTAGAGAGTTTGCAGGTTTTCTCTTACTTCGGAGTCTGGTTTAGTCCGCAGATCTTCAAACAAGTCTAACTGGGGTTCTCCAATCGCCTTGTCTGGATATTTTGGTTCACATATTGTGCTCCAATCGACAGATTCTGTCAAAAGATATTTGATTCTGAGTAATTCATCTCTGGTTTCAAATACACCATCAGCATCTAAAACCACACTCAAGTCATGTAATTCGTCAAATGGGTCCTCAAC
>JAYXVG010000034.1:0-11432 GCA_036021875.1 Thermoplasmatota archaeon
CTACGACGGCGGAAATAGGGTCCTAGATTACTAATGCGCTGTTTAATTTTATTGAAATCCGCTGCCATACCACCATGAGTGAACATATCATTCGTTATGCCTGGCATTGTTGCAACTCTAGCACCGTCTCTCACTGCTTGGCGCACAGCTCTGGTGTGGGTGAGTGAGTATTTTGTCGGAGCAAGAACGACTTGCTGCTGGCGCATCAGATTAGCCACCGGTGTTGGTGGTTCTTCGCCGTGATGTTTTGCCTTGGGCATAACGATGAGCAAAACGCGTTCGGATTTTTTTATCGTCGCTTCGTGAAGTGCTTGCCCGATTTCACCAGTGGTCGGGTCGCAGACAATAAGCACGTTCTCGCCCCGGCGAATATCCATACATGTCTCTACAACCATTTTTGCAGAGTTTGCAAGTAATTCCTCGATTGGCAGCTCATCCTGTGGATTTTGTTGTGAGTTTTTGTCTTTTTCATCTACACCAATAACAGAATCAACAACATCATCTAAATCTTCATCTGATTCTTGGCGAAGGTCATCAGAGTTATTCTGGTTCTTCTTCGCCATGATTGGATGCATAACTGTCAAGGTCTTGAATGTGTGTGCGACGGTGCTGGGAAATACCTTGGTGGTTACCTTCTTGAGGGGTGAATAAATGGGAATTTCATGGCGAGTTATGCTACATTCATCGAGAGGGTAAAAGATATTCATAAAATTGGTGCGATACAAGGTCATCTTGGATGGGATCAAGAGACTATTATGCCAGCAAAAGGCAGTAAAGCAAGGTCTGAAATTATGTCTTGGCTAGCAAAAGAGCAGCATAGTCGGATAACTAATTCGGAATTTGCTAAGATGATTGATACGTTGGAATCGGACAATTCACTTGATGATGACCAGAGAGCGAATGTGAGGGAGGTAAGACGACGTTATGACAAAGCGGTTAAGTTACCGTCAGAATTTGTCGCTGAATTTGCTCTCGCTAGGTCACAGGCTCTGGTTGCTTGGCAAGAAGCTCGTGCTGAGTCAGACTTTGCTAAATTTAAACCACACCTAGCAAAACTGATCGCAATGACCAACGAGAAGATAGATTACTATGGCGTCAAGGATACACGTTATGATGTCCTACTTGATGAGTACGAATTCGGCATGAAAGTCAGTGACTATGATCCACTATTTGCCGGTTTGAAAAGCAGGCTAGTCCCATTGTTACACAAAATAATGGAAGCAAAAAAGCTTACACCAGACCCTACTCTACCAAGCCAAATGAGTTTCCCCGTGGATGCTCAGACAGAATTCTGCAAACTGGTCTCGTCAGCCACAGGTTTTGATTTTGAAGCAGGTAGAATGGATGCTTCAACACACCCATTTTCTGCTGGACTTTGGCCAGGAGATACCAGATTTACTACGAGATTTGATGAGAAAGACCCATTTTCCTGCTTGTATGCAGTAATGCACGAAACTGGACATGCTCTCTATGAGCAGGGACTGGACGCAAACCATTCATTCACTCCAAGAGGAGATGCGGTATCCCTTGGGGTTCATGAGTCTCAAAGCAGGTTTTGGGAAAATCAGGTAGGAAGAACCCCCGCCTTCTGGAAGGTCGTATTACCGTGGTTCAAAGAGCACTTCCCGGAATCACCGGATTGGACTCCAGAGGAACTGAATAAAATCGCTAACTGTGTTGAGCCAGGATTTATCAGAGTTGAGGCAGACGAAGTAACCTATAATTTGCATATTATGCTAAGATATGAGCTGGAAAAGAAAATTTTCAATGACAACTTATCGGTCGATGAAATTCCAGAGACATGGAATCAAATGTTTGCTGAGTGGTTCGGCATTGAAGTAACCGAGGATCGATTAGGGTGCTTACAAGATATCCACTGGTCAATGGCTGCATTTGGTTACTTCCCAACCTACACTTTAGGTAACTTATACGCCGCACAACTACTCGACGCAATGGGCGAAGAATTAGGCGATATCGATGCAATAGTGGAAAGCGGAGAATGGCAACCAATGCTTGACTGGTTGCGCGCTAACATACATCAGCAAGGTAGCAAATTCACTCCAAGTGAACTAATCCAAAAGGCAACTGGAGAACCACCTACTCCTAACCCGTTCATCAATTACGTCGAAAAGAAGTATGGTGAGTTATACAACCTCTGAAACTATTCCTCAGAATCTTTACCAGTGGTCATTGCGACTAACTTGTCTAACCTAGCAGTCAAGTCCTCAATGGCATCCATCAAATCGTTGGTTCTGTCATCCTCGTGATCAGTTCCAAATGAGATTCCTAGCAGAGTAATCATTGCACCAGCTAGCATGGTTAAAGCAGGCCAATACACATCGGCTGCTGTCATGTTACCATCGGCCTCGATTCCACCCCAAAAAGCACCCAAAATAAACACAACAAATCCAATTATTATCTGCTGATAGCCACTGCCAAACGTGTCCTCTAAACTACTCATAAGTAAATCTCCTCGGCCGAAAATACAGTGCAACAGTATTTATGATTATTTCATAAAACTGCATTTTAACCATGATTAAGACTATTTCCACGGCTCCATCAATAGAGGTTTTCCAACTGCGCCAGGCTCAACTAGCAGCCTTCCTTTCTGGCCCGTCCCCTCAGATCTTTCGAACACTGGTACACCTTCAACAACAGTAAGCACTGGCCAACCAGTCAGTTCTCTTCCTCTAAATGGGTTCCAGCCGACTCTAGTCCAGGAGTTTTCGTCTTCTACAACCGCACAATGGTTCATATCAACCAATACGATATCTCCATCATATCCTTCCTCTAGTTTTCCTTTACCAATCATACGGTAGCAATCAGCGACGTTTGTTGACATCCAAAGAACGACATCTTCTAGAGAACACCTTCCCTCATTTACGTAGTTCAGCATTACTGGAAGAGAGGTCTCAACCCCAGGCATGCCGCTGGGTGCTTGCGGAAAACCCAATGACTTGGCTTCAAGTGTGTGTGGAGCATGATCTGTAGCAATACACTGTATGGTGCCATCAACTAGCCTCTTCCACAAAATCTCACGGTCTTGAGCATATCTTATCGGCGGATTCATTTGGAGTCTAACCCCTTGGGCATCAACATCAGTTTCATCAAATGTTAGGTGCTGTGGCAGAACTTCCGTAGTGATAATTGGGTTGCCATCAGCCTTTGAGGGGAGTGAGCAATGATCGCTCAAATAATCGGCTTCAATACCTGAGGTTAGATGTAGGATGTGTAACCTGTGTCCGGTTTTATGAGCTAATTCAACAGATAGTTTTGTTGCCAACAAGGCGGTAATGTCATCTCTGTAGTATGCGTGAGCTGCGACGTCAGTCCGGCCTTCGATTAATTTTCTGCGCTCTTCCATTCGATTCTCATCCTCAGCATGTACTGCGATTAATCCTGCAGTTTCTGTGAATATTTTCTCCAGTGCAGTCTTGTCGGATACAAGTAGTGTACCTGTTGAGACGCCCATGAAAATCTTAATTCCACAAATTCCAGGAATTGCAATCGGATTTTCTCTAGTTCCGACAGCATCTTGCAGATCTGAAACATTATCCTCAGTTGCGCCGATGAAAAATCCGTAGTTATTGACACACTTTTCTGCAGCTGTAGCCAGTTTACTTTGCATGCCCTCTAGCGTAGTAATAGAGGGAACATTATTTGGCATATCAAGAAATGAAGTAACTCCGCCACTAACTGCAGCTGCTGAACCGCTCCCCAAGTCTTCTCTTTCTGGTTGTCCGGGGTCTCGAAAGTGGACTTGTGGGTCAATAATACCAGGAAGTAGATGTAATCCAGTACCGTCAACAAATAACTCGTTTTCCATGCCTTCTAATGCTCCTGGTTCACCTATTTCCGCAATGATGCCGTTTTTGATTCTTAGGTCGCCGACTTTTGTCGCATTTGGTAGCAGCATTGTTGCGCCACTAATGAGTAAATTCCCGCCATCAGCCATGTTATCTTTCACAGGGAGGGCAATTCAATGAATGAACTTTGAGGTCAATTATCTGCGGTTTGCGCCCTTGGGTCTGAAGGCTTGACAAACAGAATCAACCATGTCGATATAGGGCCCATTTAGTAGGTCGACACAATAAGGAACTGCTTGCCAGATCTCGTCTATTGTCTCTCTTATTGCCTTTGGCCGACCGGGTAAGTTGAAAATTAAACAGTCACCTCTGGTTCCGCCTAACTGCCTAGATAGGATTGCAGTAGGGACATACTTTAGAGAAATTGACCGCATCTGCTCGCCAAACCCATCGAGTATGCGGTCACAGACCGCTATTGTCGCCTCAGGAGTAACATCTCGGGCGGCCGGACCGGTTCCGCCCGTAGTGACAATTACTGAGCAGCCAATTTCGTCGCTCAGACGAATTAATTCATGTTTAATCTGCGGTAACTCATCTGCTACGCATCGGTAATGCACTTCCAAGGGGCTAGCGACAGCTTCGGATAAGAAATTAAGAATTGCAGGCCCGCCTTCGTCATTATATTCGCCTCGACTTGCACGATCGCTGACCGTAACTATCCCGATCTTAGCAAAATCACCACAATTATCTGAATTGCCTTGAAGCAGGGAGACTGGGTCCAATTGATCACCAACTCAAACTTCACCATACTTTGCATCAACATCAGCGTGGAAATTGTCTAGCAATGTGTCCTCAAATAATTCAGTCTGTCTGCGAACTTTGGTCGAGCGTATGTGAAGGAATGCGGCGCCAACGAATACGATTATCATTAGCGGAATTACTGCTTCAAGCTTATACTGGTGCATGAATTTTACAATACCCTCAGCCGTGTAAGCCCAAGTAATTGAGGCAGCAGCGCCACCAATGAAGGTGGCTGCTAGAACTCTGGTAAATTGCATTCTAGATAGAAGGCCGAGCATGGCACCTACTAGTACACCCGATGCCATGAATGGAATCCACACGAAAACAATCAAACCCCAGAATCCCCATTTGTTAATCATCTCTCGCTTTTCATTGGCCATGTATTCAACAGTGGACAATGTGTTACCAATGAAATTGGTTTGCAACATCCGACCGCCTAAACCATCTTGTTTCGCAACGGCAACGATTCTGTCATCGTTTTTACTAGCACTTTCGACTCGGCCAGCGCCGGAGCGGTCAGCAAGGGTTGATACCTGATTTCTAGCTTTGACAATCAATTCTTGACTACCGAGGAGGTCTTCATTACGGTCTGAGATGTATCTGTATAGTTCAACTTCAACCTCATCCGTGGTTTTCTTAAATCTAAAGAACGCAAACCTTTGAGTAGGTTTGTAGATAACTGAAACAAAGATAACCCGGTCATCACTGGTAACTACCGCCCCTTCCATTCTGACGTCACTACGCCGTGCGAAGAATAAATCAAGACTGTCCCTTACCTCATCCTCAACTCTTGACAGAGTATGAAGGTCGGAGAAGAAACTCGCATAGTCTTGCTCTTCCTCAACGTCAGCATTTTCTGCACCAGCGCCAACACCAACTCCACTCTCAAAGTCTATCGCTTGATTAACACCGATGGTTTTGACAGTGAGTTGAACAGGTTTGAATACGCGGAATATGGCAAACTCTTCGAGGATTTCACGGAGTATTTCCGCTCTGATGTCCTTGCTATCCGATAGTGTGCCATCGGTATTCTTGTATGGCACCATAATGTCAATTGATAATTCTCTTGACTCTAGTTTGTATAATTCCCAGTCGATGTCTATGTGCAAGCGTTTGGAGGTCTTACCGAGAATGTCCTCAACAACTCTTGCAATGTGATTCCTAGAGAGAATATCATCGGTATCTTGGTGGTAAATCTTGTACATAACTGGATAAATTATCAATAGTGTAACTGCTGAAAGTGATAGTGATATAAATGCCATCCACCATGCAGGAATACCTGCAGTTCCACCTGTTAGCATAGCGGTTTCACGCCCTCCTCCAAGTTCAGCTGCCATCAGTATGTATCCCCAATCGCCGAGATCTTTTGTTGTCCAGCAGGTTCTCGGTCCAGGTTCTGTTATACGCACTTCACGATGGGAATCCGAGTCGATACCGGGCAAGAACGAAAAGAAGCCACCATCATTAATCTCGAGTTCAAAGTCGACTTCTTTGCTTAGTGTTTGCCAGTTATCGACTAATGAAGCATTAGCAATGTCGTCGCTCTGGTTGTAGATATTGATGACAAACTTAATTCGAAATTCGCCGACATTAAGTTCATCAAACGGGGCTTGCATAGATGACTTGCCGTTGGAAACCTGAAGGATTATTTCCTCCGATTGAATACTCGACCATGAGTTTCCTATCGATTCTAGAATAGAGTAATTCATCAAAGCGTAACCCGCAGGAAGATTTCTTCCTGAGAGGTCGAGATACTCCGCATCGTTTTCTGGGAAAATTAAAATCCAAGGTTGGTCTTCAATATTCAGACATTCTTCACCGGTATCCAAGAAGGTCTCAGATGCTTTGTGATCTAGAGTCGTTGAGGAACCAAAGATGCCGCTAGACATGCCAACTAGAAGCGCCGCAAATAAAATCCCATAGCCAATTCCAGCAAATAGGACATAATCTTCTTTATTTGAAAGGAACCTACGTTTATTGGTCTTGGTTTTTCTACGCCTGATTTCTTCCAGTTCTTTGGCGATTTTGTCTCTTGCCTTTTCTTCAACATCCAAGTCTTCGATGGGCTCGTCAACCTGTTCGATTTCTTCGCCCATGACACGCATAAGTAAATCTACCAAATTAATGCATTGATTGAAACATATTGCACTCTCAGGAAAATATTGTCAAACTAGTCATTAACCTATAGTTGGTGGGTAGGGCCGGACTTGAACCGGCGACCTCAGCATCTTCAGTGCTGCGCTCTCCCAACTAAGCTACCTACCCGCAAGTTAGTGCGACATGATTAATCATTTCAATTCTTCCAATGACTGTAAGCCTAATTGATACCATCAAGAATCGCTGCCTGAACCTCAAATAGTGCATCTAAGCCGGCATCTGCCTGAGCGATAAGCGCGAATAATTCTTCGCCAGAGAATGTTGACTCCTCGCCAGTACCTTGTATCTCAACATATTTTCCATCACTGGTTTTTACAATGTTCATGTCAACATCAGCATTTGAATCAAGAATATAATCTAGATCGAGATAAACATCCCCATCAATTAGCCCAACTGATATTGCTGCTAAGTCGTTAGGTATTACCCGGCTTTCATGTGCTTGTTGTTCATCATCGCTCAACTCCGGAGGTTTCCAACCACTCTTTCTCTCATCATCAGTTGGACGGTGTTCCATAGGCAAACACTGTCCACTAGAAATTAATCTTCTGACTGCTAGACGAAGTGCTAAATTTGCTGCTGTTATGGATGCGCATCGTGTCCCACCATCGGCGTTTAAGATATCACAATCTACGTTTAGGGCGATAGGTCCAAGTTGTTCTAAATCAATGGCGGCACGAAGAGACCGTGCGATTAGTCGTTCAATTTCTTGAGTTCGCCCCTTAGCACCCCTACGTTCCCTTCTGAACCGGGAATCTGTTGAACCTGGTAGTAGTGAATATTCAGCATGAACCCATCCTTTGGTAGAATCTCTGGGAAACCATCCTGGTAATCGGGCTTCTTTGGTACAGCATGCCAAAACCACTGTGTTACCTTGTCGGTAAAGGATTGATGCCAAGGCATTTGAGGTGAAGTCAATCTCAACTTCCACATGTCTCATTTGGTCTGCATTTCGGTCAGTTTCAAACTCGGTCTTGAACTTCGCCATAAACACGCCAAGACTCCTCTTTCATCAAATCTTCTCAAGGTTTGACCGTCAGATATGATGAGCACATTGAAGTCCTGAATCTCATTGGGCTGGTCATGACCCAACCTAGAGTGGTTATATGTGGTGTCGCAAGGACTCCCATTGGCAGTTTTATGGGCACATTATCGTCATTGACTGCAATTGAATTAGGTGTAGCAACGGTCAAAGAATTGTGTTCAAGAGTTGGGATAAATCCAGCCAGCGGAGTGGTCGATGAGATACTGTTTGGACAAGTCCTTCAGGCAGGATGCGGACAAAATCCGACTAGGCAGGTTGCTCTAGGTGCTGGATTACCTGTGACGACTTCTGCTGCTACAGTCAACAAGGTATGTGGCAGTTCCCTTGAAGCTGCAATGATGGCTGCAAACAGTATCAGTGCTGGCAAATCTGATGTTGTCATCGCCGGTGGTATGGAAAGTATGTCTAACGCACCGCAATTACTCATAGGTCAAAGAAGAGGTAAGAAGATGGGAGATTCGAAACTTGTCGATTCGATGATTCATGACGGTTTGTGGGATGTGTACAATAATATCCACATGGGCAATACGGGAGAAACCATCGCCGAAGAATCCGCAATTAGCCGAAATGAATCTGATGAATATGCAGTTAGAAGTCACCAAAGGGCTGCTGCAGCATGGGCTAACGGCTGGTTCGATTGGGAAACCTTCCCACTGAAGGTAACTCAGCGCAGAGGTGAAGATTTAGTATTCACAAAAGATGAGGGAATTAAGCCAGATTCCGATATTGAAACCTTGTCACAGTTGCGTCCCGTCTTCAATAAAGAAGGGCAAGTCACCGCTGGTAACGCCAGCACGTTGAACGACGGCGCTAGTGCAATATTGATGACGAGTGAATCTACCGCTAAAGAAAATGGCTGGGAAATAATTGCTTATGTCGAAGATTACTGCACCAGCGGAGTGGAACCACATAGGGTGATGAGTGCTCCAATACCAGCAATCCAAACTTTACTTGACAGGAACTCATTAAGTGTGTTAGACGTAGATATTTATGAGCACAATGAGGCATTCGCCTCCGCATCTTGTGCTATCGCCAAAGAATTGGGCATACCACACAATCGATTTAACCTCCACGGGGGAGCAATCTCGCTCGGCCATCCTTTAGGAAGTAGTGGCACGAGGTGTTTAATTTCATTACTCGGCGTTTTGCGAAGAACTGATGGGAATTCAGGAATTGTGACCCTGTGCCTTGGGGGCGGTAATGCCGTTGCAATGTTGGTCAGAATTCCCTAATGGCATATTTCCTCAACCATACAGGTAGCCTATTTGTCTGTTTAACCTACTGGGGGTATCAAATAGGGTTGGAAGACGGCAGTATATGTTCACATGGTGTCTTTTTCAGATCTCGGAGTATCAAGAGAGTTAGTAAAAGCACTAGCTCGTCAAGGAATAGATAAGCCATTTGAGGTTCAAACAGAATCGATCCCAGATGGTATGCTTGGTAATGACCTATGTTGTAGAGCACCTACTGGTTCGGGTAAAACACTGGCATTTGGCCTACCACTTATTGAGCGAACCAGGCCAGCAGAACCAGGTTTTCCCACATCGCTAATTCTAACTCCAACCCGAGAATTAGCTGAGCAGATATTTCAGGTCTTAGACCCTCTATCAAGAGAACTTGGATTGTATACATATGCCGTATATGGTGGAGTGTCATACAATAAACAATTCAAGGCATTAGAACGCGGCGTGGATATTTTGGTTGCCTGTCCGGGCAGATTGATTGATTTACTTGAGCGAGGTTCGATTTCCTTGGAAGACACGGATATTGTGGTTCTTGATGAAGCGGATAGAATGGCTGATATGGGATTTATGCAACCGGTATGCCAAATTCTGGATGAATGTCGATTAGAGCGGCAGACGATATTGTTCAGTGCGACACTAGACGATGAAGTGGCTGATTTAGTTCGGGATTACCAGACAAATCCTATCACCATCGAGGTCGGTCCGAAAGAAGTTTCAATGGACAGTATGACACATTACTTTTGGTTAATGCCAAATTCCAAGAAATCTACCATATCCAGTGAACTAGTTAGGAAATGCGGCAGAACAATTGTTTTCTGTCGTACCAGGGCCGGCGCAGACCGAGTTGGCGATGACTTGACTCATGACGGCCTTGCTGCTCAAGTATTGCACGGTGGACTGTCCCAAAAGCAAAGAGACAGAGCAATGTCGAGATTTCAGAATGGCGAATGTATGGCGCTCATCGCTACAGATGTAGCTGCGAGAGGTATCGATGTCGATAGCGTTAACTGCGTGATACATTATGATCCACCGGAAAATGGCAAAGCGTACAAACATCGTAGTGGTAGAACTGCCCGTGGAGGCTCAAGTGGTATAATTATTTCATTGATCCAGAAACCGCAGCGCAAGACCGTTAGTAAGATACAGCGAGAAGTTGGGATAAATGTGGAATTTACCCCGCCTAATTTTGCTGAGATACCAGAATTTGAAGTTGAGTTTATCGGTGCTCCAAGACGTCGAAGTTTCGGAAGCCGAAATAGAAATGAATCGAGCAGGAAACATTACGGAAATCGTAACCGGCCACAATCACGCGCATCAGGCGGCAGCCGTACAACAAAATCAGACCGCAAGTCCGGCAATAAACGAGCATACAACAAGAAAAAACCCAGAAATACTCACAGTAGACCGAACCGTGGGAAAAAACCCGAACAAAATCGACAGACACAATCTGGCGGCCGTAATAGGCGTGGCAGAAGGGGTAATAATCGTCGTTGATACAACTACAATAATTAACTTACATCGTTTATTCGGTTTATGGCAGAAATTGAAACTTACCAAATTTTAAGTCCACTTTTTGGTTTCATAATGTTGGCATATGTAGGCTATTGCTTCTCAAAAGAAGGAACTCATTCTAGGGGGCGCGGCTGGCAAACTAAGGAAGAAGCACCAAAGACCTTCATAATTAATCAAGTAATTTACTCGATACTTGCCGTAATTTTGATTGTTAGCCCGTTGGTTACCTCAATGTTGAAGGTCTAGTGAATTATTACGCATAGATTAGGTATGCGAAGTTAATTATGCCGGCAAAACTGACCCACACAATATATGGCCAGACAAGCATAGATACTTCGCTTGCATGCTCATAAGTCAAGTAAGCGTATGTGGTGGAAAATATCACCATTACAACAATCATTAGCAAGGAAATCAAATATTCTGCTGAGTTAAACACACTGGGCCACATTATGTTGACAACTAATTGAGCAAGGAAAAGGAAGATTAGCATGTTGTGCTTTGCAATAGATTCTCTTTTTGACAATAACAGCACAAAACTTACTGCTAACATCGAATATAACACTAACCAAACCGGTCCAATTATGAAACTCGGTGGTTGAAACCACGGCTCATAATCTGAGTCGAAAGTCATAGTATCAATTGTCTCGTAATTTGCCGGTGGTAAAATCCTTCCGTAATTCACCTTGCATGGTAATTTTTTTCCATAATAAGGTTATTTTACTCTTAATTTCGCCGAATCTGAGTATTTTATATATTTTAAAAGTAGGTTAACTTAAGTGTAGAGTGTTGTAGGGATACTCATGTCGCTAGCACCAGTAGATTATGACTTTGGAGTTCCCGCAAATTATGCATTTGCAGAGAGTATTACAT
>JAYXVG010000035.1:0-11007 GCA_036021875.1 Thermoplasmatota archaeon
TAAGCTCACCGCAAAACGAACTATTCCATACCTTGAGCAGAACATCATTCCTAGATTGGAAGCTGGAAAAACGGTGTTTATCGCCGCACACGGTAATTCATTGCGCAGTGTCATAATGAGTATTGAATCCCTGTCAAAAGAGCAAGTCTTGTCATTGGAAGTCCCTACAGGTGTGCCGATTATCTATCATTATGAAGACGGTAATTGGTCTAGATTGGATTGATACGCTGTTTTTTGTATTATGACTGTGATTTTTTAGCGTGGTCAACAGTTTTGCAAACTTTCACGTTGCAACCAAAGCGGCGATCCTGGCATTACTAATTGCCTCGCCCTGGCTAATTGTTCAGGTTGGTATCGTAATTTTAGGGCCTGACAGAGAAATCACTGAGATGCCGGTATGCGATACTAATAGTGGTAACTGTGCACACCTTGGAGGTGGTGATAATTACCGGTTAAATGAGCAGTATCCCACATTCATCAATCTTTCAGCAGATTTGGTTTATGATAATCTGATTGAATATATCAATTACCATGATTGGCGATTAATCTATGAAGATTCTCCAGGTGAATCGTATTACATCCATTTCGTTGAAACTACCAAATTTTGGCAATTCCCTGATGATGTTGTCGTGTTAATTCAACCAAACGATAGTGGTGGCTGTTTTATTGAAATCCATTCGGAGTCAAGGTTAGGATGGGGCGATATTGGTTTGAATCCCGAACGCATCGACGAAATCTATGCCCGAATAACCTCGAAATAGTCGTCAGACGTCGGCTAACTCACAGATATCATACTTCGATTTTATGCCCGTTTCCACGACCTTGACATACTTTTTCTTCTTCAACCACTTGAATGCATCCTCAGCAATCTGGTCGGTATCATCTGGCGATAAATGGCTCAACATTTCTTTCACATCTTCGTCGTATATTAGCTTCTTAGGAAACCTTCTTGATGTATGGTATCCATGTTCTTCGGAGATAAATTTGTGAAATGGGCTATTAAGAAAGTCATTGATTGCGTCCCAGAGAACATCGGCTGCGGCTTCAATCATATCCTCATACATTATTTCATCAATTGAGTTGTCAAATTCACTAATCATTTCCTTACCTAACTTAACTGCGCAATTTAACAGTCTAGCAGCCATTTGGTATTCATCATCATGAGGGAAACATCCGTGTTTAATTCTGTATTGAACATCGACCTTGCAACAGTATTCTTCATAAGTTAATTCAGCATCATAGTGATGTATAAATTGGTCAAAACTTCCTTGCATTATTTTTGGATATAATTCTAGATTCTGCTGGTATGCAGTATAGTCATTTTCCTCTCTAGCAAGATAATCGTCAAATTCTTGCATCAGTCTGCGACCTACCTCGGTCACCACTACTGGAAGGTTGTGTGACATTTTCTCGTCTAACAATGGAAATTTGTTATGTTTTATCCTGTAGGCAACATCCACTTCACAGGAAAAGTCCTCATATGTGATTTCTGCCATGTAATATTTGGAGAAGTCCTCAAACTGTTTCTCCACTATAATCTTGTACAACTCACTTCCTAAACTAACACTATCAGAACTCATAGATTGGATATCTAGACATACCCAGTCTAAGATTATTGTGCAAAAACCGGCGTATTTTGGGTGATTTTGTTAATGTTTTTTCCTCAAAGAATCCCAGCCGTAGGGGAGATTATTGTGGTCAGTAAAGATGACATTTACCCCCAAACCAGTTTTATGGAAAGCGATTAATTGCACCTCATGAATCATGTGACCACTGGGCGCAATGCCGATGGTTGGTAGGTTGGATTTTCGTTGCCATGTTGCTGCTGTGCTGTTAGATTTCACAGGCGTCGCCTCCTTACCAAGTATTCGCCTTTTACCTTCGACATCATCAAACCATGGCAGTGGTCCTGAGGGTGAGAATCTCAATCCAAGGATTAAGTCTACTCCTGGAGTTTCCTGTGCTGCATCAGCATCAGCACCGCTAGGTATTGCTGGAGCATTTGGATGGGTATGTAACCAATGAGTGAATCTACCCGCTCTTGCGCCTCTCGATGGAGCAAATATGTCGTCTGTCCAATCTTCAGGTAAATGATGAACTGAAAACGAATCTCCTCGATTTACAATATGAGCTTCGTTGATGAGATAGCCTTGGCCCTGAAATAAGCCGTCAACTTGCTGAACACTGTTAAACATCTCATCAACCATTTGGTTTTGTGGTTGATTAAAGTCTAGATCCAAACCGACTAATATTTCATCGGGTAGTGACTTGAGTGCCCACCATACTAGATCTTGAAAGATTTCACCCGGCATATGTAACTGTGCAGCATATGAATCCTTAGAATCATAAGACTCTAAGTTGTACGAACTCATTATGTCTTCAAGCCATGGTTCGACCATCTTATCATTGCTTCCGACTGGGTTGCTATAGAAGAAACTGACCGTATCGGCAATGATTAAATTCATAATCCATGGATTATCATTTGATAACATGGCGCGTAAGAAGCGACGTATTGGGAAGATACTTGGCGCCATTGCGGGCAGTCCTTACGAAAGGTTGCTAAAACAAGTTGACAAACTGGTTGAGACTAGTGTTAACGAGAGGATGTTGGCTAAAAATTTAGAGAAGTTAGTTAGTATTACAGCCGAGAATTATGACGAAGAAAAAATCGATGAAGAAGAGCATGACCTCATTATTGAAGCAATTGAAGAAGCAGACCCTGAGGGGCGCACCTTCCCCAAGATGGATGAAGATGAGGACCCATTCTACATGGGAGATGTCCCAGATGCTCCAGTGCTCAAGGGTAAGAAGCGACAAAACTTAGACCAACTAATGAAGGCAAAGGGTAACGAATTTACCGGCAGTTTCGGGCGAGATGAATTCGAAGAATACAAGTCCAGAATGGCTCAGGAATTCCTTAAAGACTCTGACAAAGCAATTCGTGAAGGCGATCATGTAGCAAATATTGGAACAATTAATCGAGTATTTGCTGACGTCGACGAAGATATTTCGCGAGTCAAGCAGGAGATTACCGAAGAAACTGGAATGCTAGACCCTAATGCTGAGGATGGGGAAGAATATCCCGAAGGTTACTCCATCGACGAGGACGGAACAGAATGGTTTGAAGACGAGGATGGATATTGGTGGTATCGCTTGGAAGGCGATGAGGATTGGCAACCTTACGAAGAATAAGTTGGCACATGTCAGTCTATTCGGAACATATTAGTCCTCCATAAGGAAAATACCATATCACTATAAGTAAAGTCTGGATTTTTCACCTTATGGGAAATGTGTTTTTTGCCCTCACTAACAAAAGTGTTGAGCGGCCAAAAACTGTGTTAGCCTGCGTTTTCGTTGCACTCCTTGCGCTTTCTTCAGGAGGCATGTATCTAAAATTCGATAATAGTGAGGATGGATTTTTTCCGGACAATGAAACAGTAACTCTACTCAACGATATTGAGGATGAATATCAGGCCTCAGTGGATTTTATCAGGGTAATTGACATTCTTGCAGAGGGCGACTTACAGAACGTCGACACATGGAATCAACTTGCGTATATTGAGGCAGAGCTCTTGGAGGACGAGAAATTTCTGCCCTATCAATACCCATTATTTGGAACTCAACCAAATGCGGGAATGGCTAGTAGTGTAATTCAATGGGCAACGCTACAAGATATTGAAAACTCACAAATCTGGACCACATCATTGAGCTTATCTATCGATCATGTGAGAAATGCTAATTCTTCAAAACTTACCGAATCTTTGACCAACCTAGGGACCACATCAAGTTCAATCCCTTCGTTTCAACCGGTGACTGCGCAGCGACTGAAGAGCTGGGACTTTAATCAAACAGATTCATGGCAGAATAGATTTGACTCTGGTGCAAATCTACACAACGAGATAGATTTCCTAGTAAACTCACTGACGTTGCTGCTGGCACCAGAGCATAATCGAACCACAGAGGAAGCAGGAGAAATCCTATCCATAACTGGACCGATTATCGGGCAATTAAACATCCTCAAAGGGCTACAAGATATTGATTTTAGGGAGTCAATGTTATCAAATATTCCAGTTGGTGAACGTGGAGACCCTTGGAATATGTCTGGTCCAGTAATTACAACGTTAGTGATTAGTAATGATCCGGTGGTTTATGGTCTCGATGCTACCGAATTCGATCGCGTCCAGAACGATATCGACCGATGGTCCGCTGAGATGCTGAGTAAAATACAGGATGAGACTGGTGACGATGAGATTAGGACATTTTCATTTGCTCAATTTGGTGTCGGTTCGACAGCTACCCTTGGAAAAGAAATAGGCATACTTACTGGCTCAGCATTCTTGTTATTAGCAACCATATTGTGGTTTAACTTCCGTAGTAAACGAGAAACCGCCTATGTCATGATACTAACAATGTTAGCAATTGCCGCAACTTATGGCTTTTCAGGTTGGTTAGAGTATATTGGCATCAGTATGGTGTTCAATGCAGCAATGAATTCAATACCAGTGTTGCTATTAGCCATTGGTGTAGATTATGGTTTACACGTTGTGCTTCGCATTCGGGAGGAATTAAAGAATTCTGAGGAGGGTAAATCAGCAAAAACGCTCCGGGACTTTTCCATAGCGGCGAGAAAACTAGCGATTCAAAGAGGAACTATATTCACCTCGATAGCCTTACTAATAGCGATTTTTACTGATATGGTAGGTTTCCTTTCATTCCGTTTTTCCGCATTATCTTTTCTTCAGGTGTTTGGTACTGTAATTGCTATTGGATTATTTTTGATTTACCTTCTTAGCATCTCTGCATTGCCAGCATTGATGACCTTGATTCCACCAAAAAAACTGCCAGTGGACAAGGCTAGTAAGATTGAGATTGGCCCAATTGCCAGAGGCCTGGGCAAACTATCCATGCAGCCATTGAGGGTAGGAATCATCGCAGTTGTGCTATTGATTCCGATGTTTATTGGATTTCAGCAATTAGAGGTTGGCTTTGAGCAAAGAGATCAGTTTGACCAGAATATTGAGGTGGTGGCAGACTTTATCATGTTATCAGATGAATTCCAGAGTAGCCGCTCACCGTTGTATGTGGTTTATGATGGTGATGTCATCAGCCCTGATGGCAGGGAATCATGGAATATGACGATGGCAGCAATATCTGCCAGTCCCGATATAACCGGTGTACCCAATGGATTGTGGGATCTAATTCAGGAATCTAGGGTTCAATATCAGAATCTCGATAAAATAATGATCGATATCGATATTGGTGAAGTTGACGCATGGAATGATCTAGCCGATTGGTTATTGCTGAATGAAACAGGCAGACAAATTAGTAGTGCTTTATTGCATTCAAACGGCCAACAGACATTGATATCATTCCAAGCAACGACCCTTGATTGGCAGGCAACAGTCGATCTTAACGATAGAATTGAACAGATGCTAGATGAAGTCGAACAGGAAATACCTGATGAAGGTAAATTACGTGTCAGTGGTCGTAGTTTAATCAACGCCCAAACGACCTCTGATGTTGCAGCATCATCAATACAGTCAACGGCATTAGTTGCTATCGTAATCTTAGTCATGTTAGTATCGATACACTCTTACCGGCAGCGCGATTTAATTCAGGGACTCTCCAGAGGTGTAGTCTCATGGATTCCGCTAATGATGGTTGTCTGTTGGGTCTATGGAATCATGGGATTCACAGGTTACAATATCAATCCACAAACAGTCACTATCGGAGCACTATCTTTGGGACTTGGTGTCGATTATGCGGTCCATTTCACGACTCGCTTGGAGGAAGAGGTAGAACATAATCCGCGTGCTACACAACAGGAATGGGTGGAGAAGGCCTCAGCAACAACAGGCAGGGCTATGTTTGGAGCGGCATTGACAACCGCAGGTGGATTTGCCGTACTAAATCTTTCAGCCTTGCTGCCGCTAAGGTTATTTGGGCAAGCATTTGTCGTAGCAATTACCCTTGCTTTGTTGTCCAGTTTGATTTTACTTCCAGCATTTTATACGAAATTTTTAGCTAAGGATGCACAGAGATACATAGAGGAGGAATAATAATGGAAATTGAAATTATGATGTTTTGGATATCTTCGATATACATAGGACCGATTTGGGCATTGATGTGGTTTGCCCCTAAGCATAATATTACCAAGAAATTTGTTGGTGATATTCGCTTTACTGTTCTACCATTGTGTATACCATATGCAATTGTCGCTATTCCTGAAATCCCTTCAATTCTAATTACTTTGGGCAGTGAAATGCCAACACCTGAATTGATAATCGACTTCTTTTCCGATGACAAGGTAGTCATTCTTGGCTGGCTACATTTTTTGGCGTTTGATATTCTTGCAGGCAGATACATCTGGCTTAGGATGATTGCTTGTGACAGACCTATGTATGTATCTACACCGATATTGGTGCTTGGAATGATGGTTGCTCCACTGGGCTTCCTGATTGGCATATTAGCCACCCAAGATTATTCAGAACAATTACCGTTCTCAGTCGACGCATAGGTTAACAAATACACCAACAGATTATAAGACAGTGCGTATCTTTGACACCATGGATACCAAGGTTGCCTTGCTGTCTGGCTTTTTAGTTATGTTACTTGTCGGAAGCGGGTTGTTAATTATCGTAGACAACAGTGGCGAATCTGATGATGGGCAGAACGATAAACCAGATGTGGTCGTTGAAGAAATTACCGAAGTAAATCAGCGACCGGCAGCATACATACCTGATGTTTCACGTGTATGGGATGGTGAAAATTCCACCATCAGTGGTTACATCTTTGATGAATCTCCATCAACATGCATTGTGTCGATTAAATTAATTGATCCTGTGACCAATGGAGAATACCTATCGTTGGAATATAACCAAATTAACGAAGATGGTAAATGGCAATTTGAATTACCTACCAATGAAATAGGCTCTTGGGTAGTGATGCTAATCGTGACAGATGAAACAGGGTCACAAAGTGACAATGTCTTCAGTCAATTAACAGTATCAGAGCCAGATGAAAAGGATGTAAAAGTGACTTTCCTTTGGGATAGCCCCGCTAGCTTAGAGGAACCAGAAGGAAAACTGCAGGGGGTTGTGATTCATCAATACCTCGAAACCTGCACACTTGTCTATAAACCACTATACCAATCTCCGTTATTGGATATATATGCTGATGTCAACCAAGACACTGGAGAGTTTTCCATGCAATTCAACACTAGTCAAGTAAACAATAGAGGGCAGATTATTGCAACATGCGGATTTTTCACCACCTCAATAAATTCGACCATTGTAGACCTGCCACTACCTCCAGAACCAGTTGATGATTCTGATTTAGACGGGATTCTGGATGATGTCGATAATTGTCCAGACACTCCTGAGGGCGAACCAGTCTACCAAAGTGGCTGCTCAGATTCACAAATTGATGACGATGGCGATGGCGTAAACAATAATCGGGATATTTGCCCCAACACACCTGCAGGTGAATTCGTCGACGGTCAAGGATGCTCATCATCACAAAAGGACAGTGATAGTGATGGTATTACCAATAACCTCGATGCTTGTCCCAACACACCGTCGGGTGAAGTAGTAAATGGCGAGGGCTGTTCACAATCCCAGTTAGATAGTGACAATGATGGTGTAGCAAATAATCTAGACCAGTGCCCGGGAACACCACTAGGGGAGACGGTAGACAGTGTCGGCTGTGCAGATTCACAAAAAGAACAACCGCCAACGAGACCGAAGATTCTCGCGCTTCATGGCGGTGGACAAACTGCAAATTCATTGATGGGCATGCAAGGAACACAAGATTTGATGAATGCCTTGCCAACTTTTGATTTCGTCTTCGCAAGCACCCCAGAAAACAACAATGTTTGGATTAGGGATCCGCCTGGAGGAAAGGGAGAGCCGACCACCGACCCAGATTGGGCAGACCTTTCGATTTCCTATCTCGATCAAGTTGTTGAGAATGACGGACCATTTTATGCGATTTTAGGCTACTCACAAGGGGCAGCAATGATTCCGGTTTATTTGGCAAATACCGACAAAACATTCGATATGGCCCTTATGTACAATGGCTACCTGCCCACGACTCATGAAGGTTTGATTGACACCATTGAAGCCGTTGAACCACTTGACATTCCGGCAATGGTTTTCTCAGGTGAAAATGACCAATTCGGCGATATGGCTCCAGCTCTTGCAGCTAAGTTCTCCAACTCTTTGGATGTTCATAGTAGCACTGCTGATCACCATCTGCCATACCAGAGTGATCCGACATTCGATACAATTCTCGACTTTATCCTCGATGGATTACAGACCTTTGACAAAGAAGATTCATGGCTGTGTCAGAATGGTCAGGGAGAGTGGGTTAGAGATCTCAATGGTGAAGGTAATTCATACAATGCTAATAATCGAGGTGCGGGACAATCTGGCGGTGGTGGAGGTTCTGGTCCATGGTTCCAATGCGATGTGTCAGTGACACTAACATCAGATAATATGCTGGTAAATTCTAATGCTATTCCCAATCATAATTGGCTCTCAGCATTTGCCGCTAATGCTGATGAACAGGATTTTGATTGGACAATTCCGTTAGAACCGGTAGAGGACACAGCAGGCGGACATAATTCAGCAAATTGTCCAGCGGCAAACGGCGCCTATGAATGTGCACCTGATCGCGGCGCGGTTGCTGTAGCGGTCAACGGAGTGCCGATATTTGGCCCTGAGGAAGGTCCTGGCGGTGACGCAGTTGCGCTGGAATTCCTGTACTTCAATGAAAATCGACAGCCAATTGATCTTGGTTATTGTGGGGCTCACAATGGCCCAGGCGGTGTGCACTACCACTATGATGCTATGTGCCAATTTTGGGATGACCCTAATGGTGAAACCATAGTTAATTACGATTATACAGATTTGGATTCTACAACCCACTCGCCCATAATCGGTTGGGCGTTTGATGGTTACCCAATTTACGGCATGTATGGCTGGGATGATAACGGTCAAGTTATACCGCTTCGGTCATCCTACGAAGTTGAAAGAACCTCGGAGGGCGGCGATCAGGGTTACAACGGTATCGATGATTGGAATTACGTCGCAGGTATGGGTGAATTAGACCAATGTAATGGAAGGTTCGGCGCAACTCCTGAATTCCCTCAAGGAACCTATTATTACGTCTCTACACCTCTTAGCGGCTCTTCAAAAACCGTAGTCAACACGGATGGGGATACTGTATCAATGATTGGTTTTCCGTACTTTTTGCTCTGTTATCACGGAGTTGCCGACATGAGTAATGCTAACTCTGGTGGCGGCGGTGGTGGCGGATTCCAATCAATGACCTTGTATGAGTACCATCCAGATGTAGAGATTAGTTATGATGATACATCAAATCTGTTTTATTGGATTATGTCGTATGGTATGATTCTATTGACCTTAATCGCTTCAGGAATCCTCAAGCGAGACAATTGAGGAGTCTGAATGAAGCATTTCATCGTGGCTTGGCTACTCCTTCTAAACCTAGTATTGGCTGGTTGCGCCTCACCAGAAACAGACATATACGCTGGAGAAGACATCTATCCGAACAAGTCATACAATCAATTCGAGTTAATAGATTCAAACAATAGCACATTCAATTCATCAATTCTCGAAGGACAGGTAATTATCGTTAACTTCTTCCTAACTAATTGTCATAACGCTTGTCCGACCATAACAACTGACCTAGAAAATATAAATCAATATTTTTCACCACATCATGCTGAAAACTTGACAATAATATCGATTACAGTTGACCCTTGGAGAGATAGTCCAAGTGACTTGAGAGATTATATGAATTACTTCAACGTCTCTTGGCCACATCTTACCACAGATGAATTCATTGATGGAGATTTTTCGAAGGTTGAGCAAATATGGTCTGACTTTGGTATTACAGTGGTGCTGACAGAGAGCGAGAATAGTACTTCTATAGCGGGCCGTGGACATACCGTGTACTATGATGTCGAACATACCAACGGCATCGTGATAATAGGCAGAGATGGATTACAGAAAGTACGCTGGACTCAAAACAATTGGGACATTACGGGTATTAAGGCTGATTTAGAATTAATACTACAAGACTAGGTGAATAGAATTGGCGTTGTTAAATCTGTGGTCAGTTGGCCATTTCGTGCAGTGGTTCGCAATTGGTAGGATATTTTCCATGTCTTGGCAAGTTTTCTTCATTTTATCGATAGGCTGGGAATTTATCGAGTTAGGTCTGCCGTATGAGTTTGCAGAAGAGCCATTAATTAACAAGATTTCAGATGTGCTTGTCAACTGTTGTGGATTTTATATTGGAGTTAAAATGCGCCCAACAGTAGAATAAAATCAAAATGGGTTTTTAGGTTCTTGTTGATCCCAGAAACTGCCTTGTTCTGGTTGTTCCATTTTTGTCTGCGGTTGAACGGGTATATCAGCATAGGATTTTTCCATGGTAGGTTGGGTCATCATAGTCTGGTTAGGTTGGTATGCAGCGTTGTTGACCGGCATGCCGTTGTTCTGGACAATAACTTGTTTTTCATTGTTAACTAACGATCCAAGTACTAATCCAAAAATAATTATGAATATACCACAGCAAACTCCAAGAAAGCCAGTAAAGCTCTGTGCGGCACCAAAAATTCCTTCCCCTATGCCCTCGATAACCTCCTCTATCGTTTCATCATCATAAGTAACCCATACCTCAGTATTAGATTCAAATGACATATCTCCAGCATAGCATGCTAGACAGGCTCTGCCGACTTTTACCAGACCATCAATTATTTTTGTATCATCCTTGTTGTTACCGTTCGCTTCACAATTATCATCACTTACTGCAAAATAGAAATCACCATTTCGTCCTTCATCCCAGTCGCTGTTAGTTGGTGGGCTTTCAGTAATCGTAATTTCTGTAGTTTCACAGTGATCCCAAATATTATTTCTGTCATCGTCAATATATTCGCCTTCGACATAGAAACTAAATCCTAAGTCACCAAATCCATCA
>JAYXVG010000036.1:0-10739 GCA_036021875.1 Thermoplasmatota archaeon
GAATCACGCCTGCTTTGATGATTCTCCTCAATCCGTTCGAACCGGTTCCCAAATGGAATGATTCTTCTTTGAGCATAGGTCCCATAGATGCTGCAAGTGGTTTGAAAGCAGAGGTTGACAACATGCCCAGCTGGAATTTACCATCTCTGTCAACAAACATTGTGTAGCAAAAGAAGTCTAGCCAGTGCGGCATAGGAATATTGAATGCACCAAGTAGTCGATCACCGTCTTGCGCGTTTCTCTCCAGTAGTTTTTGTGCCTCTCTACGTCCCTGTTGTCCAAAGTAAGTCATTAGTAAGTAGGCCATCTGCCATCCGTGGCGTTGTTCCTCAGCCATAATTCTTGCAGCAGCATAGCGGTCGTAATCTGTTGGAGCAGATGCCAGCAAATGTCTCTGTTGCTCAACAGAGGCGAACTCGGTGTCGCCTTGAACTGTGATCATTGTAATCAGTGCATCTCTCATGCTCTGATGTGGAACCTGTAGTGCTCTTTCCCATTTTGCTCTACCTTTGTAATCGCCGAATTCAATGACGTCTCCGGCTCTTTCCCAGTCAAAGAGTACTGAAAGTTCGAAATCGCCTAACCAAGTAGGATCGAAACCTACTCTTTGCTGCCAATCTTCAAAGTTCGATACCCAGTCTTCCCATGTGTTTGGTAAATTGTCCATGTATACGCCAGAATTGGGTTATGCTTATTGTCTTTGCGAACATGTTCGTATCATGACAATATTTCGTCATAATACTTATCGATGATTTTACACTCGATTGAATGTAGTATAACAGATAAAGTTGATTTGGCAATTTTTAGTTCTATTGATAAATCTGTGAGTGTTATCTCCCGAGGAGCCGTCCAGTATCCTCGCCTCAGTGCAAGTTCGAAAACCTCTCTTTGTCTCGGAGTTAGTAGTTTTTCTTTTGTTGAGCGAGTTGATTTAAGCCTCATTTGAAGATTTCCCAACTTGATTTCTTTGACTAAATCTTTGGCTTGCTGAGATGAGCACTGTATGGTCCAGTCTGCCCACCCATCAATTACATCGAATGGAGTTCTGGGGACAACACCAACAGTTCTTAGTGGTTTTATGAAACCACCACCCCCACTGGCAATAGTCACTGTAGCCTTATCGTTATCCAATAAACTAACAGATTCTATCCCCCCTAAATTTTTCAAATCCGCAATTAGCTCTGCTTCTGCAGCGATTTGTGCGGTACCTCTACCTCTTCCAAGCGGCATGGTTTCGATGATTTGTAACACTGAGTTTGAATGCTTACGCGTGACATCCCCTGCCCAGTGCCCGTCTGGTAAACGAACCTCTATTCTTACAATCTGAGACATATGATCACAAACTATGAGTACGATCGTGTCTAGATACAACTTTACTGTTCACATCAATCATCTCAGCGTAGGTCTGTATACTTCCGTCATCATTAATTTTGACCCCGGGTAGATAACCATCACAAACACCTGAAGCGACAAAAATGGCATCCTCAGACTGGCACAGATCTCTGGCATCCCATAACCGGGCTAAATCATCATCAATCATTTCCCCTGCTCTGGCTTCTTCCTCATTTGACCTGAACACAAGTCGACCTTCGAATACTCCACCGATGCCGCGTATTGCTGTGGCAGTAATCACACCTTCCGGTGCAGCCCCGATTCCGAGTAACATGTCATGCTCACCCTCTGGTCTTGCGGCCCACAGGGCAGCGGCAATGTCTCCATCGCCCAAGAGAGTAAGTTGTGCTCCAAGGAGATTTATTTCCTTAATTAATTCTCTATGTCTTGGCCTATCCAATGCAATAATTCGAACCTCCTCAATGGGCTTGTCCATAACAGAGGCAACTTGTTCGAGATTATACTCTACTCCAGCATCAAGTGCAATGTGCCCCTCCATCTCTGGTCCAGCCGCAATTTTATCCATGTAACAGTCGGGCGCGTGTAGTAGAGTGCCACGTGGTGCAGCAGCTAATACAGCAATAGAATTTGGTAAATTATCTGCACAGTTATTTGTGCACTCGAGTGGGTCAACAGCAATATCGACTGCGGCGACACTGGGGTTACCTAACTCACACCCCAGCCGTTCGCCAATGTATAACATCGGCGCTTCATCCCTTTCCCCTTCTCCGATAGCAACTCGTCCATCAAACGGAACATTGTCGAATGTCGCTCTCATTGCTTCAACAGCAGCAGCATCAGCGGCTATTTTGTCACCCTTGCCTCGCCACCTAGCGCTGGCGATTGCTGCCATGTCGACCGCATCGAGAAAGTGATGCGCGAGTTCTGACACCTTGCCCATAAATCCAGACGGGATATGATAATCAATGAATGATGCGGTTTGCAATTTTCAGTCAGATTTGTATTTCTCAATAATCCTAACCTCAGTTATTTGGCTGCCTGGGTATTGACCTTTGGCATCTTTTTCATAAGATTTCACCATATCAAGAGCACACAATAATCCGGCGCATACACCAGTTATCGCCTCCATTTCAATTCCAGTCTTGTAGTGCGCAGTCACCGTTACGGTACAACGTAAATGATCCTCTTGTAGCTGCCAATCAACTTTACACCCTTCTATTGGTATTGGATGACAATGAGGTATGATGCGTGGCGTCTCTTTCACTGCCTGAATCGCAGCGATGGTCGATGCCTCTATGACATCACCTTTTTTGACTAGTTTAGATTTTATCGCTGATATTGTCTCCTGATTTAATCTTAGAATTCCTGTCGCGGTTGCCTTCCGCTTGACAACCTGCTTTTCGCTTATATCTACTACTGCAGTTATTTCCTTGCTCATTTTATCACCCTAATCCTGCTTTCCATGTTTCTCCCATGTTGGAAACCTCTTTTTTCCAAATTGGTGCTTGAATTTTTAATTCGTCTATTAGCCATTCACAAGCCCTGAAAGCCTCCTTTCTATGGGGGCTAGCAACGTGGATAGACACAATATTTTCTCCGGCCTTGACGCTTCCAGTGCGATGTGACATAGCAACTTTCTTTACTCCAAATTTGATAATTACCTCTTCCGCTAGACCATACAATACAGAGCCTAATTTTTCTTGCCATGCATCAAATTCTAATCGATATATTTCCTTACCATCATCGTACTCGCGGGTTATTCCTAGGAATGAAACAACTGCACCACATCCTGTAAGATTCAGCTTATCGAACAATGATTGTGGGTCCAGTTTTTCAGGGGCTTCAGTGATTACAATATCCCCGTCCATGCACGCGGTAAGTAAACGCATAATTCAAACCCAACGCCTGACTGCGGTTATCATGGCGGAGCAGGCACCGGTCAACATCATGGGAGCGGGTCTGTCAGGTTTAGCTGCGGCGACTATTCTGGCAAAAGCCGGTAAAGAGGTTCATGTCCATGACATTAGAGAAGATTCAGGAGCCAGATTCGATGGTGATTTTCAAGCGTTAGAGAACTGGAGTATGGATGCCGATTTTTTCGACCAAATGGAAGAATGGGGCTTTGACACCTCTGAGTTCAAGGCAACTGAGTTCAAGGTCGTAGATTTAATCCATCCTGATGACACCATCACTCAGGCTAAGAGCCCAAAAGTAGCATATCGGATAGTTGAACGTGGTACATCAGACCATACCATTGACCAGGGAATAAAGCGGCAAGCCTTAGCAGCCGGTGCAAAAATACATTACAAATCAAAAGTAAGCGAGAGTGATTGTCAAATTATTGCCTGTGGTCCCAAAGGCACCTCCGCCGTAGCATATGGAGAAATTTTTCACACCACTCATCCCAACCACATTGCCTTTCAATTAAATGACAAACTGGCACCGGGCGCATACTCATATCTAATTATCATTGACGGCGTTGGCCTAATTTGTACCTGTTTGTGGCGCAAACAAAAGAAAAGCGATAGATTTCTCAACGAAACAATTGCTTGGTATGATAAGCACTACCCAGATCTCAACCGCAAACCGATTAAAAGAGTCGGAGGTAAGGGCGACTTTACTATCAACAGCAATTATTTGCAAGACGGACGATATTATGTTGGTGAATCTGGAGGACTTCAAGATTTCATGTGGGGTTTTGGAATGAGGATGGCAGTATGGTCGGGAGTTCTCGCAGCGAAAGACATACTGGGGGAATCAAGTTATGAGTCTGAGGTTAGAAAACAACTCCTGCCTTATGTGAAGACTAGTGTAGCAAATCGATGGTTGATGAATCGCGTGGGAGACCGTTCATTCAAGTTGATGTGTAATCGTTGGATGAAAGACCAAAGAAAGCGAGGAGATGGATTGGTTTGGATTGGTAAACTATTCCGGCCGACCGTGCTGAAAAACCTACTTTTCCGTATAGTTAATCCATTTATGTTGGAAAAGGATCCGAAGTCAATGGGTCGGGGAGTTCGTAGAATGCCATTCAGAAAAGCATTGAAGCGTGATAATTGGGAACCATCACCCGAAGCGATGGCAGTAAAAGAACAATGGAACGCAATCAGAAAGGGCGGGGGAAAAACCTCATTTGCTGAAGATTCAGACCAAATTTCAATTCCAAAAAACTGAATCCGGATTATTCATAATGCTAATCCACTTCGGTTGTCACATGAGCGACCTATACGGATTAAAACTCGAGCCTATGCCGAATAAACTGGTTAATTATGGAGTTACTGACAATGGGATTGCGGTAATTGAATTGACATCAGATTCAGCCGGTAAACCTCTTGAAGGGTCAAATGACCGTTCCCCTAACACCTATACACACGAAATGATGCGCGACATCGATGAAGCAATTGTTAGGGCTCGGTTTAATGATGATGTAACCTGCATAGTGCTGACTGGTAATGGTGCCTCATTTTTCTCAGCTGGTGCGTCTATTCAAATGCTTAATTCTGTTTCACCTGGATTCAAGTATAATTTCTGTTTGCACGCTAATGAGACACTCTCAAGGTTAGAGCAGACAGCAAAATTAGTAATTTGTGCAATTAATGGCCACGCAGTTGGTGGTGGACTTGAAATTGCAATGGCGGCTGACATACGTATAGCTCGCAAGAACTCCGGCAAAGTAGGACTCCCCGAGATTAATCTAGGGGTGCTTGCAGGGACAGGAGGTACTGCAAGATTGACTCGTCTTATTGGTAAAGCAAAAGCACTAGAGATGATGGTCACCGGTGAATTGATGTCTTTCGAGGATGCACATGCATGTAACTTGATCAATCACATCTGGGAAGGATCACCCGAAGATTTCCGTAGAGACATTTTGGACTGGTGCTCACAATTCACTCTACCTAACAAGGCCGTCAAGGCAGTAGGTAACATCAAGCGTTCATGCCAGACAGGGCCTGAAATACCATTCGAATACCACCTTGCGTTAGAGCGAGAACTTCAAGCTGCTCTATTCAACAGCACTGACGCAAAAGAAGGAATCGCTGCATATGTAGAAAAGCGTGTAGCGAATTTCACAGGAAACTAGTTCCGGAGTTGATTGGGTGACAAAATATCATGTTCCAGCTGATGTGCCGGATGAGTTAATTGAAACTTTTATCCAAAATATGGATGCGGCAACCGCTGGAACAGGCAAGATGAACTTATTTGCTTGCGATCAAAAAATTGAACACCTGAATGATGATTTTTACGACGGTGGTAACGAAATACCACTATCTTCAAACGATCCAGCTCATTTGTTTGAAATTGGCCACATCTGTCACAAAGAGGGAACAATCGGCGTATTAGCAGGACAATTAGGTTTGATTTCTCACTATGCTAGAGACTACCCAGACGTTCCATATTTGGTGAAGATGAATTCAAAATCACATTTGGTGAAAACCTCTCAAAGAGATCCAGTCTCTCAATCAATGTATGATATTGATGATGTGATGTCTTTAGTTCACAACGGAATAAATGTAGTTGGAATTGGCTATACAATTTACATAGGGAGTGAATTCGAACATGAAATGCTTTCAGAGGCTGCACAATTAATCCGACAGGCACACGAATTAGGTATGGTTTCAGTTGTGTGGATGTATCCACGAGGAAAAGCGGTTCCCGATGAAAAAGATCCGCAGTTAATCTCCGGAGCAGCCGGTGTAGCTGCTTGTATTGGGGCAGATTTTGCCAAGGTAAATTATCCAAATGAATTTCCAGGAATGACAAGGTCAGAATCGTTAGCAATCGCTTCACAGGCTGCTGGAAGAACCGGAATTATCTGCTCAGGAGGAGGCACTTTGCCACCGAAAGATTTCCTTCAAAGGTTGTGGGAGCAAATGAATACTGGCAATTGTCGAGGAGCCGCAACTGGGCGTAATATTCATCAGAAGGACACAGAAAGTGCTGTAAAAATGACCGCTGCATGTCATGCCATAATTTGTAATGGTGCAACGGTTGAACAAGCATTAGAAATATACAACTCTTGAGTTTCCAGGTGATTTAATGGGTGTTATTCATCCAGATATTACCAAAGCACAAACCTTGCCATCAGAATATTATTATGCCGAAGACAAATATGAAAATTGCTTGAGTAAATTTCTCAAATCATGGAACTTTATTGGTCTAGACAAGATGTTTGATGAAGGCAGTATAGTGCCAATCAAAATCGGTAACATTCCGATGGTAGTAACAAATGAGAACGGGATAATAAACTGCGTATCTAATGTTTGCACACATCGGGGAATGATACTATGCGCCAAAAAGAAAAGTAACTCTACAATAGTTTGCCCATATCATGGACGGACATTTTCACTCAATGGTAAAATCAAACATATGCCTATGTTTGATGGTGTGGAGAATTTCCCGTCAGAGTCAGACCATCTAACCAAAGCTAAGGTATCAGATTGGAATGGAATGTTATTCGCTAGCCTAGGCTCTGAGGTTTCCTTGGAAGCCTATTTATCGAATATTGAAGAGCGCATGAGTTTCATCGATTTTTCTACATTTACTAGAGATTCTGGCATGGATCGAGAACATAACATTTCGGCAAATTGGATGCTTTATGTCGACAATTACCTAGAGGGCTTTCACATCCCTTATGTCCACAAAGGCCTTAATTCTGTGATTGATTATTCGAGGTATAAAACAGAGGTATTCTCAAACTCAGTGTTACAAATAGGCTATGCTGCAGATGGCGAAGAGAGTTTTGAGATTCCCGAGAACCATCCAGATTTTGGAAAACCGATAGCTGCTTACTACTGGTGGCTTTTCCCTAACCTGATGTTAAATTTTTACCCATGGGGGTTGTCAATAAATGTAGTAATGCCAGAAGGAATTGGTAATACGAAAGTATTGTATTATGGTCTTGTGAGTGGAAAAGAGAAATCAAGTGGCGGGGCTGGTGGCGATTTAGATGTTGTTGAGCATGAGGATCAGTGGATTGTTGAGTCGTGTAACAGAGGCATGAAATCCTTGCTCTATCAAAGGGGGCGGTATTCGCCATTGATGGAAACAGGTGTTCATCATTTTCACAGAATGTTGACAGATTGACATCAGAATTTGTCATCTGCCGGTGTCCCAGTGGTTACATTGCCGTCTTGGTCAATGATAATCGGGGTTCCTTCTTCCCAGCCGGGGCAGTTGCTTGAAACCCATGTGCGAGTCGCCCATTCACAGATGTCATAGCCTCCAGATAGTATTCCAGATCTCTTGATATAACCAACCTTCACAATATCCTTATCTTTGGATAGGACATTGCCTAACTGTTGGCTTGTAGTACCATGACGCATAGTGCTATTGATGTGCTCCAAAATCTCCGCAGTGTTGCGGGGTCGTTCGCCTAAAAATTTCTTGATTTTTTCTCTAATTCTGGTTGTTTTCATCATTCTCACTCCTTTGTCACGCAGCGCATATCCATCGAATAATTGCCACTATTCAACAGGACATCGGTTGCTGATATAATAGTTCCTCCAAAATCATGACTTTGTTACATTTAGGTACGAAATTAAGTGTAAAAAGTGAACTGATTACTTTGCGATGTAAGTTAAATCCTACATTTCCAGTGGAAATACGTAACTTAATGTAACTATCTAATCGTATTATGATTAAAATTATAAGCACGACTCGCCTAGGAACCTTTGAGGTGACATTTTTGTCCAAGACAAGAATTAGGAGCCGATATCAAAGACAGATTCTGGCTTGGCTAAATGATGATAGCGGTTCTGTTTCTGAAATATCAAAATCCCTAGGTATCAGAACTCCGCATGCGTCTCTAGCTCTGAGTGAACTGAGAAAGAAAGGTTTTGTTCACAGAGACGACACCTATGGCATCAGAGGCGCATTGCATAGTATTACTGAATCAGGTAGGGCAATTTTAGAAGAAAATAGGCTTAGTCTATTTCGCAAATATGCAGCTAACATTGACCAAGATTTTGATGGAGTATTGTTGGAATCAAATGGTAACGAACTACTACTTTGTTACCACAAAAAACCGCCAAACTCACTAGTTGCCTTACCGTTGGACCCGTTCAATGATAATATTGAGAAAGATCAAGATTCCACTGGAACAGAAGGGGTGATTTGGGCATCAGTTGTTCCCGGCTCAATAACTTGGTATTCAGCACATAATCTACAACAAATTTCTCCTCCCAATGAATTAGGCATCAATACTTTAGATGCATGGTTACAGACTACAGATACCTTCGCACTAGTTCGAGTAAAATTATTCGCCCCACTCATACAGTGGAATATCCCCCCCGGGACCAATTTTCGAACTCCAGAAATTTATGCGGTTTCCTCGCCAAAAATAATCTCCTCTGGTAAATACACTATTGGTAATGTCCCAGACACAAATATAGAAGTTACTTGGGGTAATCGTTTGCATGCGCATTTGTCATCTGAGATTGATGTTAATTTAATGATAAATTCATTTTCAGAGGATGCCTTTGTTTTGCGAAAAAATCCCGTAAAGCCAGATATTCCAACACTACCAATAGATAGTATACTTGCTTGGTTAAGGCGTCGTCATAACAGGATGAGTGAGGAGAAATTATTAGGCAAATATCAACAGATCAAATCATCAATAATGGAGAAGCCAACAAAAACTATCAGCACATCACTGCAGAAAGAATTATCACGCGATTTTGGCTATTGTAATTGGGTCATTAATCCACCAAAAAATATTGAAATTTCGAATGTTTCCACAAATGGTCTTATTTCAATTATCACGTATCTGAGAGATAGCTGTACCGAAGATTATGTTATTGAGTGGGATTGGGACATAGATCGAGGTTATGAGTTTCTGGATAATCTTCTCAGAGACGCCCGGTGCCGTCTTATAGTTACCAAAACCGGTCCGGCAAAGAACATAGAATCTTCGCATGCGATGTTGAAATCATTACCTAGTTTGGCTATGGCACAGTTAATTTTGCCGAATCAACATTTCGTTGAGGTCGAACTGAGCAGTTCATCAGGGCAAAACAGCAATGTTTCCCATAGTATTATTCCAAGCGATGCAACTGAATTGATCAATTCATATGATAATGGAAGTTGGGATTTGACAAAAATGTCGGGTAACTCAGATAATTTTGAATTCAAATCAGATATATGGCAGTCATTAACCAAGTATCCTGAGGGTGATGAGGAATGGTCTAACTCGATTGAGTTAGTTAACCCATTAGCAGCATGGATTGCTACACCGGCCAGGAATAGACCGAGCAGATGGGTTAGAATTTCAAGTAAACTTACCGGTAATTGGGTTGACCTCATGCACTGTGAGGTCACTCCGCCTAAACTATTGCTTGGTGGGCTAGGTTCTGCTAGTGAAGACTGGAAAATGAAGGCAATTAAACTGCTAGCACAACACTTTCTATATGACAACCAACATTTGATTGAGGCGAAAAAAGGCGTTCAATCGTCGCATGAACTTAGCGCATTATCAACTGCCGTGTTACTGATTTGTGACAAGTTGAGCGATGAATTTACCCAGTATGTCAGAGAGGCTGTTGATGAATGGTTGGACACACCCCTATTCGCTGATGATGTGCTCAAAGCACTGTTCAAGCAGGTTCGTAATGTTGGTTATGATAGATTTGGTGTGTTTGAAAAAGTTGTTTTGGCATCGGAGATTCATCCAAAAGATTCGATATTGTATAATTGGGGCAAATATGTCCAATCTCTAACAAATTCCGAAATTATTTCCAACGAACAATCCAGAGGATACATGTCAACTCTCCCCTATGAATGGTGGTATGCTAATGCCTCAGATTGGTTGGTGGGGCAGCTATCTAGTTCTGTCGGTCGCCGGTGGTTAGGTAATCAGATGATACCATGGCCTGCTCTATTGTTTAGGCTAGAGGGTGAACAATCTGGGCCTCCGGGATTTCTAACTACATATGTTAAACAAAATCTGTCATCTACGGATTTGTTATTCATCCCAATTATGCAAGATTGTCCAGCAAAGGATTTCCTAATGGACACATATGATTTGGTTTCTCATCAGGAAGATAAAAATCATCGCGTAACTGCAAGAACTCATCCAAAACTATCTTACTTAATCACTGAGTTATCAGAATGGCCGGATTTCAACTATAGTGTGATCAATGAGGGTGATTCCACCATTGGGTCGCTGATATTTGGTATCTCATACCATAAGAATCTGGCTTAAAACGATATTTTCATTTATCAGTACACTTTGAAACACATGCCGCACTAGCAACATCGGGCAGAGCTACTGTGAAATTGCAATGAAGTTCGATACCAATGTGCGGTCCGCTATCGAAGACCAAAATGACCCTCAGGGGAATGAATTTTGGGGCAAAAGCGGTAAACCATTTGGTAGGTTATGGGTCCTT